>JBKPPU010000433.1:0-4613 GCA_046733695.1 Acidobacteriota bacterium | reverse complement strand
CATTGCCTCCTGATGCTCGAGCAAACGGATGATGATCGGAATACTGGCGTCGCGCAGTTCCTCGAGATGGGCCACTGTGTTGAGCCTTGATGTGCCGCCGGGATTGCCGGTCACGAAAACAAGACTTCCCTCTTTCGCGCCAGCGGTGGACCACTTGAAGTAATTCTCGGGATGCACTGGCTGATCGTTTTCGTAAACGCGAACCAGCGCCATGTCGATGTTGTAACGTGGGAAATTGAAGTTGTCAGGATCGCCGCCGAAAAACGCCGCCTGGAATTCAGGCACGAACACGAGCCGAACGTCTGTGTATTTCTTGTAACGATAAAGATTGTACTGTCCGCCCTGGTAAAGCGTGACTACGTCGGAGCGCAAACCGGTAGCTCTGGTTGATTCTGCTTCGATCGCAGAGATCTCAGCGCGTCTGGCTGCAAATGCTTCAGCGTCCGTTGCGCCGGGTTTCACCGCACCATTCACGCGCGCCGTCACGTCCTCGATACTGATCAGTTGATTCAGTTCGAGACTGGGCGCCTTGATCTCCTCGGCACGGGTTTTTGCGACGAAGCCTTCCTTCGCGAGATCCTTCTCAGGCGTGCTGACTTCACCCACGATATCTTCGACGATGTGATAGTTCGTCAGCACGAGACCGTTCGGCGAAACAAACGAACCGGAACCGCCGTTGTTGAAGCGCACCGAGGCCAGCCGCACCTTATTAAGCCATTCGTCGGTAACGTCAAATCCGTATTTCTTTTTGATATCTGCGCGCGGAACGTTGTTGAACGTCCACATACCTTCGTCAGCCAGCGCAGTGATATGGAGTGTTTGTAAACTAAAGAGCGCCAGCAACAGCGCAGAAAGCAATCTTCTCAATCTCATTTCAATCCTCAAGAAAACAGTGTTTTGGGCAGAGATAGCACAGATTACACCGGGAGTGGGAAAACTGTGAAACTCTCAGATGCAGGAGGGACCATTCGCGATGCAAGAAGGACTATTCGCGCTCGCCGCGGTCTCGGAGACGAATAAACTCGTCCAGGCTGAGGTCGGCGTAGCCACGTTCCTTCATTCGCTTGATGTAGGTGGCACTGACGCCGTGATCTTTGAGCCGAATCAGTTGTTCGACGCTCGTGTTGTTGTAGCCGAGTTCCTGGAGTTCCTTGATAAAAGACGAATTGACGCCGTGATCTTTCATGCGGCGCAACTCGTCGAGTTGTAAACGGTCGTAACCAAGCGCTTTCAATTCCGTTATGAAAGAGGTGCCGACGCCGTGATCTTTCGTGCGAACGAGTTCATCCGGCTCCAGATTGCTGTACCCCATGCCTCCCAGCTCGCGAATGAAACTCAAACTCACGCCGTGATCTTTCATACGCACGACGAGGTCAGTGGATTTAACGGAGTAGCCGAGTGATTTCAGTCCCTGCAAGTATTCGAGTCTGACGCCGTGATTGCCGAGGCGCACGAGCTGTTCGACGGTCGCAGTATCGTAGCCCTGATTCTTCAGTTCGTTTATGAGAACCTGGCCGGTGTCGCTCATCGCTAGCGACTGGAGTTGATCGTCAGTAGCCTGGCCGAAACCTTGTCGCGACAGTTCAGTCGCAAAAGACTGGTTCGGCGTGAAGTTGAAATGACCGGATCCGTTTCCGTTTTTGAACCAGCCCTCGAAATTAAACGTGCCGGCGTCGCGCTTGAGCTGGAAGTTCACGTTTGTGCCGGCTGACGACATCACCTGATCGCGAGTCAGTCCGGGAAGCTGATCGAGAGTGACGTCAAACTCTGTGTTGTTGTAGCTGAAACCCCCGTTTTTCCCGGCCCGCCGGTAGTTCAGACCGAGTTGGAGCTTGGACTCCGCCGGCCTGTATTCAATCAACCATTGTCTGGCAACGGAATCCTGCGGGTTTGAGTAGCTGACTTGAGCGGCGGGATAACAAGCCCAGAGCAGCAACAGGGTGCCTGCGAACACAGCAACAGAGACGATGCGAGCGGGTGAAGATTTCATGGGACTTCTCCTTGGAGTGCGGCGGCGTGGCGCCGCTTTGTTAGAGATCAAGCTCGGTCGAGACCAAAGCGGCACCAGGTCGCCGCACTCCAAATAGTTTTAATGAAAGAAAAGCAGAGTACTAGTGTGCTCTGTGAGGTAAACACCACCCGCAAAAATTTTGTGGCAGGGAAGCGTCAACCGTTGCCGCGTTTGGCTGGCTGCTCCCCTTGCATGGGACGTGGTTTGCCGGTCACTTCGCTGCCACACTGGCGGCAGTGATAACGGTCCTGCTGCTGGGCAGCGGGCACCAGCCACAGACAGCCGCATGACTGGCACAAAATCGTGGAGCCTAGCAACCACTCATTGAATCTAATCTGTTTTTCAACCCTCATGATGGCTTCCCCTTGTTCGTCGGGTTTGGATAGCGACATGGTTTCTAAACGACAAACGACGCGATTGTTTCAATAAATTGTGGCAGCTTCGTGGCGGATAATAGGTCGTATAAGTCCTATTCGTCCTATAGGCCCTATAATCCATAGCGATGAGACTTAACCAATTCCCACGGCTTTTGCTCGCCGACTGGCGCAAGCTCAAGCTGCCACTTTCCGGCGAAACCATCGTTGTCGCCGTTTCCGGCGGCGCCGATTCGACCGCCCTGCTGCTCGCACTCGAGGAACTGAAACGCCACCACAAACTCTACGTCGAGATCTGTGTCGCTCATCTGGATCACCGGATCCGAAAATCAAGCAGCAAAGACGCCAAATGGGTGTCCGAACTCGCCACAAAACTCGGTTTCAAGAGCGTGATCGGTCGCCGCAAGGTCGCCGAGGACGCGGAGGCGGAAAGCGAGAACCTCGAGCAAGCAGCAAGGGAGGCTCGTTACGCTTTTCTCCAAAAAACGGCTAAGAGAGTCTCCGCAAACTACGTCCTGACGGGCCACACCATGGACGATCAAGCCGAAACAGTGCTGCTCCGTCTCATGCGTGGCAGTGCAGGCTTCGGTCTCGGAGGCATGGAAGCGGTGCGGCCACTCGCCAGAAACAGTTCGATCAAACTCGTGCGACCGCTCCTGTGGGCGCGCCGAATCGACACCGAAGAATATTGCCGCATCCGAAGAATCAACTTTCTTTCGGACGAGATGAACGACGATCTCACCTTCGCCCGCGTCAAAGTCCGCAAACAACTCCTGCCGCTGATGCAGTCGTTCAATAACCGGATTGTCGAAGCTATCTCGCGCACAGCAAGCCAGTTGCGTGAAGACGGCGCCGTACTTTTCAATGATTCTGATGCACTGTTACGCCGAGCGGCGGTGTCTAACAACGAGGAGGGCAACGAGGAGGGCGAAGAGAGTGATGAAACCAAACCGCCCGTGCTTGACGTAAAGGTGCTGGCCAACGCGCCGCCGGCCATTCGCCGCCGAGCGCTACGACAATGGCTTTCGAACGCACGGGGCGGTACGCGAAGACTGGAAATGGTTCATCTGGTGGCGGTGGAAAGGCTTTTGGAGGGAAATTCAGGCGGGAAAGTCGCTGAATTGCCGAATGGCGGACGGGTAAGACGCAGGCGTAACCGGCTCGAGTTCGAGACGGAAAACGATTGACAATCCCGTAATCCTGTCAAGAATGTCGTTAGCGACGGCGCGACGGGGGAACCTAAGAGCCGGAAGTGCATCAAAGGAACAGTTGTTTGGGTAACTTTGACTGGTGAAAAAGCCGTCGCAAGTGGGCGGCGACAAATGACGCCCTGATAAGGTATTATCGGGGGTCGGAGGCGTTGATGAATTTGAGTTCTACGGCAAGACAATTCGTTTTTTGGCTCCTGTTAATCGCGGGGGCACTTCTATTGTATAAGCTCGTTAATCCGCGTGGCAGCACCTATAAGACCATCGCGCTAACCGAAATGGATCAAATGATCCAGAGCGGTAATATAAAACAGCTAACCGTTAAGGCGAGTGAAACTGTCGGGATTGATGTTAATAACCAGGAATATCGAGCGGCGCTCTCGAATGAGTTTTCGAAAGCCGACATGCTCAAGCAAGCGCGCGAGATTGTGAATGGCAAGCCGCGCGTCGCAAATGTTGAAGAAGAGGGAAGCGCAAGTTTCATCTGGCCCATGTTAATAACGTGGGCGCCGCTGTTATTTATCATTGCAATCTGGATCTTCATGCTGCGACAGATGCAGTCGGGCGGCAACAAGGCGTTGTCGTTCGGTAAGTCGCGGGCCAAGCTACTCAACAACCAGCAGAAGCGCGTGACGTTCAAGGATGTTGCTGGTGTTGAAGAGGCGAAAGAAGAATTACAGGAAATCATCGAGTTTCTTAAGGAACCGCAGAAGTTTCAGAAGCTCGGCGGACGCATTCCCAAAGGCGTTTTGATGATGGGACCGCCGGGAACGGGCAAGACGTTGCTGGCCCGTGCAATTGCCGGTGAAGCAAACGTTCCCTTCTTCTCGATTTCAGGTTCTGACTTTGTCGAGATGTTTGTAGGCGTCGGCGCATCGCGTGTACGCGACTTGTTTGAACAAGGCAAGAAGAACGCGCCCTGCATCATCTTCATCGATGAGATTGATGCTGTGGGACGCCATCGAGGCGCAGGCCTGGGCGGCTGTCTCTTATACACATCTCCGAGCCCACGAGACACTA
>JBKPPU010000432.1:0-4492 GCA_046733695.1 Acidobacteriota bacterium | reverse complement strand
GAGCAATCGGAGCCGCCATCATGGCTCTCGTGCTTACTGGTTCCGCGATGAGCGCGTGGACTTTGTGTTCTTTGATGAGGTGCTCGACGATGCCGGGCACGTCCTGTGTGTTTGACTGGTCATCTTCGATTTCGAGTTCGCTTTGTTTGCCGTCGATGCCGCCGTTGCGCTTCGTTTCTTCAGCGGCGAGCTTGATCGCGTTTGCCGCCGAGATGCCGTAGGCCGAAGTCGCTCCCGTTAAGGACAGGAAGGCGCCGATTTTGACGGTGTTCGATGTTCTTTGCTGACATGCCGGCACAAATAGAAGCAAAGACACGAGAATCGAGCAGAGTTTTACCATGCGTCGTATTAAAACAAACTTTCGACCTCGGAACGTACTGTAGGGGCGGCCCTCCGTGGCCGCCCGGCGTGGAACTCGATATTTTGAAACACAATCGATCAGGCATTTAGCAAAGAGATCACTTCGACGCCGGGCGGCCACGGAGGGCCGCCCCTACAGTACGTCCCATGTTATTTGATTGTATCGATGATCTCTTCAATTGCTCGCCGTCCTTCGGGCATGGGGCCGAGCATCCAGTTGTGGACCATGCCGGGGTATTCACGATAACTGATCTCGACACCTTCGGCAGCGGCGTTGTCCCGGAGCTTACGGCAATCAGGATACAGTATGTCGCGCGTACCAATGAACAACGTGATCGGCGCGAGCTTTTTCAAGCTGCCATACACCGGACTCACCAGATAACTCTTCGGATCGACATCGCGCGCGTAAACTTCACCACCATACTTCAACCCTCTAACACCGAGAAACGGATCAACCTTGTCAAAGTCTTCGATCTCAGGATTCGAGAGCGTCGCGTCGAGCCATGGTGAAAGCAGCACCACGTGTCCCGGTTGCTCATAACCATCTTCGCGAAGCCGTTGCGCCAGCGCGAGACTAATACCCCCACCGGACGAATCACCCATCAGCGTCACATTGGAGCCGCCAACACGCGCGGCAAGTTCGCTGTAAACCGGAACCAGGAGATCGAAAACATCCGTAACACAGTGCTCAGGTGCGTGCGGATAATTCGGCGCCACGACGGTGCAGTTCAACATCTCGACGAGCTTCGACATCAGCGCCCAGTGCTGCGATGCAAAGCTGTTGACGTACGCACCACCGTGCAAATAGATCACATGCTTCAGGCTCGCGTTTTCTTTTGGCGCGATGGTCCACACGAGGTGGCCGTCGACGTCCCTTTTCGTGATGCGGTGTTTGCGATGCAGGCGCCGTGACGGTTCGGTGTAGGTTCTGTCGCCGTTTTCAACTCGTTCTTGCATGCGATTCACAGTTCGCTTCATGCGAAGAACGTACAGCACCACATTGATCAGCTTAGCTTGCAGACTGGGCATGCAGCGTCACCTGTACCAACAGGCGATTGAATAACGCTCGCCATGCGTCACGGGCGTGACTTCGTGAGTGGTCTCGGAGCGAAACGCCAGCAGCTCACCGGGCTCAGAAGTTACTCGAAAGCGTGCGCGAAAAAGATCGCTGAACACAAGGGAGCCGCCACCGTAAGCGTCCGGTTCCGGCGACTCAGCTTCACGATTCAAAAATATCACTGTGGAAATCCGTCGCTGCTCACTTTCAAGACGAAGCATGCCAGTGTTTCCATCCTGATGCGCCACGAAGAAATCGCCTTCGCGATACCGTAAGAATTGTGGTTCCTCACACTCTTTCAAAATAACGCCGAAACGTTCCTCAATCGTCCCCTTTACTCCCAGCAGTTTCTGAGTCACGAGAGCGACGGTTTCATTCGAGGGTCTGACACGAAAGGTCCTGCGCGCTGAATCATCGACCGTTCCTGAAACGGTGCTGCCGTAAACAGTGGCAGCACTGCCTGGAGCAGTTTTCATTTCAGCGACAATCGCTTCACGCAGAGATGGTTCGAGGAATTCCTTGACGGCAAACAGATTTGGCCAGGGCTCCGACATCGTGAACGTCTAAGACACCTGAGCCGCAGAACCAAAACGCTCCTGAGAGCGAGCGCGTGCCTTGGCAGCTTCGATTTCGCGGTCCCGCGGCGGAGCATTTGTTACCAGCGACTCGAGCAATTCACGCGCAGCTTGTGCCACTTGATCGACAGCCCGATTGAACACCTCTTCGTTCGTCTTCGACGGTTTTGTAAACCCACTTAACTTACGAACAAACTGCAATGACGAGGCACGAATCTCCTCCTCCGTTGCCGGAGGCTTGAAGTTATGAAGCATTTTGATATTTCGACACATGCTGTTTTGTTGCCACCTTCATTTAAAACGTTGCGTAATTTTAATCCCAAAAGTGCGTGAGCGCGTAAGCCACCAGGGCAGCGAACACTGCCACTCCGATGCCGACACCAATCATGGTTTTCTTCGTCTTGCTCATGCCGCGGCCTTCCACGTTCGACACATCCGCGTAGGCAATTTCAGTGCGGCTGCCGCTCTTGTCCTCAACTACGGTAAAGCCGTTGGCATTCGATTGCGTGATGCTGCCCCTCACTTCCGAGCCGCTGCGCAATTTGACCTTCACGTGTTCCTCTTTTTTCTTGATGCGGCTTTCGACTTCGGCTTTCACTTTATCCGGGGTTTGGTCCGGTTTCCTCTTCGCGTAAGCTGCTGGTCCAAGTGAAGTCAGAACGATCGCAAAAGCGAGAGAAAGAGTCAGTACTCTTCGAGTCATAATCATGCCTCCTTGTAGGAGCGGCACTCGCGCTCCTGGGGTGAGTCGCAAAGAGTGGCGGCTGCGAGTTGCCACCAACAAGAAAGGTCAGTTCTTTTTACGAGCGATGCGAGAGTCTAGCATGTGTTCAAGGCCCAGCACGAGCAAAGTCAACAGAGTGGCAATCACTGCGAGGCCCAGTGCACCAAGACCAACGGAGACGCCGATGACAGCGGTCACCCAAAGTCCGGCAGCAGTTGTGAGTCCCTTGATTTTTTGCTGCTCGCTTAGCTTGAGTATTGAGCCGGCCCCGATAAATCCAATCCCGGTGACGATTCCCTGGACCACTCTCGATAGACCCTCAACGCTCATCTTCGCTTCCGTACAGGCCACGACCACGACGGCCGTTCCGAGACAAACAAGCATGTGCGTTCTGAAACCGGCAGGCTTCCCTGTTCTCTCACGTTCGATACCCAGAAAACCGCCGAGCAGCACGGCTGCGATCACACGAATCGCGACAATCCCGAGTCGCGTGCGATCCGGAAACCCCGTCGTCAACTCCTGCCAAAGAAGGTCCATGATTCGTCCTCAATAACCAAAGAAACCCGGATCCATCAGGAACCAGTTAACGAGTCCCGCCAGGAGTCCAATAGCAAACACGACCATCACGATTACTTTTTCTTTCGTCGTGTTGGGCTTGCCTCCCATGCTCGGAAACAGCAACAAGAAAAATCCGCCAACGACGCCGAGCGGTGAAAACGTCGCCATCTTCATGTAGTAAACGCCCTCTGTGCGAAGCTGGTACCAACCGTAATAGATCATGCCCGCGCAAACCAGAATCAATACCACTGCGAATATCCGTGCTTTGAGCATTGGTCCCTCCAATGATTAAAAGACGAACGGTAACATGCGCCACTTAACTCGTTTCATGTATTCGCTGTAACCTTCGAGCTCCTGTTTGAGCATTGCTTCCTCGCCGATGCTGCGAACGGCGATCGTGACGATCAAAAGCAGACTTATGATCAAAGCCCACACAGAGCCCAGTAATAGTGGACCACCAATAAATAGCAGGAGCGCGCCGGCGTACATTGGGTGCCTCACGACGCCGTACATTCCCGTCGAGATCACCTTCTGCCCGCGTTCCTTTTGCATCTTCACGACTGGAGCCGCGAAAGTGTTATCCCTGAGCGCCTCGAATATCAGGGCGATCGAGAGAATGAGCAACACGGTTCCGATTGTTCTGAGCCAAAATGGAAACGTAGGGCTCCAGCCAAAGCGTCTGGCATCGAGCGGCATAATCGCAAACCACACGAGGAAGTCAACAAAGAAGAGTGACAGGAGCACTTTGTCCCAGCTCTTCTGCGTAGGTTGTATGGGAGAGCCGAAGCGCTCCTTTAGTAATTCCGGATCGTAGAAATAGAGGTACAGGAGTGTCGAAAAACACATCAGCAGGAAGATGATCGAGAACAGCCACCCCTCGATCCAGCGCCAGTCACCGGCGAGGACAAACAGGATTACGGGGAACAATGCGAGATAAACAAAAGACCAAATCAGTTTCGAAACCGGGAAAGGGGCATCCATGAACGTACTATAGCCACAAAAAGGCACAAAAAACACAAAGGAGTGAGGCCAAACTTTAATGTGCTTCTTGTGCCTTTTTGTGGCTAAAATTTTTTCTGTAACTTTTGCCGAACTCACGTGTTTTAGGAGACGTAGCGCAGCTTATGGCGAGCGAAGACGAAGAGTTCACCATGCTGTTTCAGGATTTCTACCCTAGCCTATGCCGCTTTCTGGAGTGTTTATTGGGAGGCCGCGCGC
>JBKPPU010000431.1:0-24039 GCA_046733695.1 Acidobacteriota bacterium | reverse complement strand
TATTCTTTCCGACGAAGCCGCGGTGATCAGTGGCTCGTTGGGAATGCTGGCGTCAGCAACAATCGGCGGAGAAGTCGGGCTCTATGAACCGGTTCACGGTTCGGCGCCCGACATCGCCGGTCATGGAAGCGCGAATCCCTGTGGCGCGGTCGCGTCGGCGGCGATGATGTTGCGTTACTCATTCGGTCTCGAACAGGAAGCGAATGACATCGAACTCGCGATCAACGACGTGCTCGAAGCCGGCTATCGAACTCCGGACATCGCCGAGGGAACTGGCGGCTACGTCGTCACCACGAGCGAGTTTGGCGAACTGATTTGCCAGGCCGTGACAGAAATCGCAGATATGCGTCATGCTTACTTCGCAGTCTGAAAAGTCTTTTGTGGCATGACGACATTACTCGAGAAACTCTGGCAAGCACACGTTGTTCGTGAAGCGAGTGGCGAGCCCACGCTGCTCTACATCGATCTACACCTCATTCATGAGGTGACGTCGCCGCAGGCGTTTGAGGGTTTGCGCCAGGCAGGTCGAAATGTAAGACGCCCGGATCTTACTTTCGGTACCGTCGATCACAACGTTCCCACAACGGATCGCAGTCTCCCCATCGCCGACGCGACCGCGGCTAATCAAGTCGAGACACTACGTCGCAACTGCAAAGAGTTCGGCATTCAACTCTTCGACATTCATTCTCCCGAACAAGGTATCGTTCACGTCATAGGACCAGAGCTTGGTCTGACGCGGCCCGGCATGACGATCGTCTGTGGCGACAGTCACACGAGTACTCATGGCGCATTCGGATCGCTCGCGTTTGGAATCGGCACGAGCGAAGTCGAGCACGTGCTGGCGACGCAGTGTCTCCCGCAGAACAAACCGCGGACGATGAAAGTGCAAACGCGCGGATTGCTGCCAGAAGGCGTGACGGCGAAAGATCTGGCGCTCGGCATCATCGGGAAGATCGGCACTGACGGCGCCACCGGATACGCGATCGAATACGCGGGCGATGCCGTCCGCGCCCTCTCGATGGAAGGGCGAATGACATTGTGCAATATGAGCATCGAGGCAGGTGCGCGCGCCGGCATGATCGCGCCGGATGAAACGACGTTCGCGTATCTCGAGGGTCGCCGGTTTGCTCCGAGCGGTGAGGCGTGGGACAAGGCTGTCGATTACTGGAGAACGTTGAAGAGCGACGATGATGCTTCGTTCGATCGAGTAATCGAGATCGATGCCGCCGGGCTGGAACCGTTTGTGACGTGGGGGACGAGTCCGGGAATGGTCGTGCCCATAACGAGTGTTGTTCCCGATCCTGCTGAGGCTAAAAGCGCTGCCGATAGACAGGCTGCTGAACGCGCACTCGAGTACATGGCGCTGAAGCCGCGCACGAGCATTCAGGATATAGAAATCAATCGGGCGTTCATTGGTTCGTGTACGAATGCCCGCATCGAGGATTTGCGAGCGGCCGCGCGCGTGGTGAAAGGATACCGGGTTAGTTCGTCCGTGAGTGCGATGGTGGTGCCTGGTTCCCAGGAGATAAAGAAAGCGGCGGAACGCGAAGGTCTCGATCGGATTTTTCATGAAGCGGGTTTTGAGTGGCGCGAAGCTGGGTGTTCGATGTGTTTGGGGATGAATGCCGATATTTTGCAGCCGGGTGAACGTTGCGCGTCGACGAGTAACAGGAATTTCGAAGGGCGACAGGGACGCGGGGGGCGCACACACCTTGTCAGTCCGATGATGGCAGCGGCGGCGGCGATCAAGGGACACTTCACAGACGTTCGGCAATGGGACTTTAAATAGACAAGATTCACAAGATTTTCTCAGGATGTACATGTAAATCCTGAATAATTTTGTAAATCCTGTCCAACTACTATGCAAGCATTCACGAAACATACAGGACTCGTTGCGCCGCTTGATCGCGCGAATGTCGATACGGACCAGATTATTCCGAAGCAGTTTCTGAAGCGGATTGAGCGTACGGGGTTTGGGGAGTTTCTGTTTTACGACTGGCGCTACAACCCCGATGGTCAGCCAAACCCGTCGTTTGTGTTGAATGAGCCGCGGTACAAAGGCGCGTCGATACTTGTTGCGGATAAGAATTTCGGATGTGGATCGTCGCGTGAACATGCTCCGTGGGCGCTGGGTGAATACGGGTTTCGCGTGATCATCGCGCCGTCGTTTGCCGATATCTTCGCGAACAACTGTTTTAAGAATGGCATGCTGCCGCTCACGCTGACTGAGGAACAGGTTCAGGAGATTATGAAACGCGCGCAACAGGACGAGGGTTATAGTCTTACTGTGGACCTTGAACGTCAGACCATCGATGATTCAATCCCGTTTACTGTTGGCAAGTTTCAGCGATATTGTTTGTTGGCAGGGTTGGATGATATCGGGTTGACACTTCGGCATGAAGACGCGATTCGAGCGTATGAGTTGGGCCACGGATAAAACGGATTATTTACGGATTACGTCGATTTCGCTGTAGAAGGTGTTGCCCCATTGGTCGTAGAGTTCGGTGACGTAGACGTCGAAGAGTAAATATCGATGTTTACCGACATTGGTGATGCTTGCCGCGTACTGCCCGCCATCCTCGCCTTTATCCGGCAGCGTGCTCACTAACGCGATTAGTTTCCAGCCACAACTCGCCGGATCAACTCCACGTTTCGGATCTAAATTCAGATTCGGCTCAGATCCGTCTGCACCGTAGACTTTGTACAACTGTGGACCACGCGAGTTTGGGTGCCAGGAATACGAGTTGATGCGAGCGATTTCGATCGATGTTGTGAGATCCATGCGGAAGCGACCGCCCGTGCTTCCCGCTCTGAAGAATACATTCCCGCCGGGTTCGTCTTCATCCTGTGGCACGCGTCCATCCACTAGCGTCGCCAACGGCCCGCTCCCCTGGTCCAAATCGCCGTCGATCAGTATCAGCTTCGCACTCGTCGCCGCATCGTCTTTCGACGGTGAGGCGATGTTTCGAAACTTGAACTCACGATTCGCGACGCTGTTCGGATTGTGCTCAAACACGACGCGAGCATCCAGGAATAGCAGCGGAATTAAGAGTAGAAGTTTAGCCACGGATTTATCAGAATGTTGAAAACCGAAAGACGGTTGTTTGTTTGTACTCCTCGCCCGGTCGCAGCACGGTCGATGGGAAGCTCGAATGATTGGGAGCGTCCGGGAAATGCTGCGGTTCCAAACACAGGGCCGCGTACTTCACGTAAGTAACGCGGTTTCTCCCAACCAAACTGCCATCGAGAAAATTCCCCGAGTAGAACTGCATACCCGGCTGCGTCGTCAGCACCTCGAGAACACGCCCCGTGCTCGACTCGTAAACTCGTCCGGCGAATCTCAACGAACCATCGTAATCGTTCAGAACAAAATTGTGATCGTAGCCGCCGGTAAAACCAAGCTGATCGTAGTCGTCGCGGATTTGCACGCCAATCGCTTTGCCCTTGCGGAAATCCATTGGCGTTCCTTCCACCGATCTGATCTCGCCGCTTGGAATTAGATCCTTGCTCACGGGCGTGAAACTATCTGCGTTCAGCACCAGTTGATGGTCCAGGATTGTCCCATCGCCACGGAGATTAAAATAAGAATGATTGGTCAGGTTAACAATGGTGTCGTGATCCGCCGTCGCGCGGTAATCAACACGCAGCTCGTTATCGAGCAGAGTGTAATCGACCGCTGCCGTGACGTTGCCGGGGTAGCCCTCTTCGCCGTCTTTGCTGAAATATGTGAGATGCAGAGTCTTTTCACTTTTGCGCACATCCCACACGCGCTTATCGAAACCCTTGAAACCGCCATGAAGATGATTCGCACCGTTGTTGCACGGAAGCTGGTATTCGACTCCGTTCAGCGCGAAGCGGCCACGTGCGATGCGGTTTGCATGACGACCGATCAACGCGCCGAAATAACGCGGATTGTGAACGTACTCGTCGAGCGTTTCAAACCCGAGCACAATGTCGCCGAAGTTGCCATGGCGATCGGGCGTCTTCAGAGACGTGACTGCGCCGCCATAGTTCGTGACAGAAACTTCAAACCCGAGGGTATTTGTGAGCGTGTAGGTAAATAATCCGTCCGTCATCCGTTGGATCCGCGACTAAAAACGCGGTTCGCCTCTTCGAGAGTTTCGATCGAGCCGACATCGTACCAGAGACCGGGCACCTTCCAAACGTAGAAAGGTACACGCGGATAAAGCCATTGGACCAGCCGGCCCGGTTGATCCGGATTATTTCCCTCGGAGATGTACTCGTCGATCAACGGCAAAACTGTCTTCGGATAGTAGTAGAGCGCGATGCCCGTCAGCGTGCTCTTCGGCACCTTCGGCTTCTCTTCGAAGAACTTGATCCGGTGATCTTCATCGATCTCGATTGAATTGTACTTCTTGATCTGCTCGAGATCGCCAACATCGTAAACCCCGGTTACTGGAGCTTTCTTTTGCTCGCAGTAGTCGCCAAAGCCTGACAAGTCGTGACTGAAAAGATTATCACCGCCAACGACGATGATGTCGTCGTCGATCTTGTGTTTCTTCAGGACGAGATGTGTGTCCCCAATCGCTCCGAAACGGTTCGTTTCATCGGTGCTCTGGTCGTTGACGATGGTAAAGCTGAAATGCAGGTTAGGATGTTGGTAACTTTTGGCCCAATCCTCGAAATGCGAGGCAAACTTTGCATTCGTGACGATGTACGCCTGGTCGATGGCTCGAATCGTTGCGATATTATCGATGACGTGCTCGAGCATCGGCTTACCCGCGACCGGCAGAAGCGGTTTGGGTTGATTCAGTGTCAGTGGATAAAGCCGCGTAGCGTATCCGGCGGCGAGGATGATTAGCTTCATAAATTCCGTGTTCGACTTGGGACAGGATTAACAGGATGTTTCAAGATTTACAGGATAGATTCTGTTAATCCTGAAACATCCTGTAATCCTGTCTAAAAAACTTCCTCTGCTCCGTTCGCTGCCGTACAGATGTAGATCTCTGGCGTTAAACTCATCGCACTCTCGTACTCCTGAGACACGCGGTCCTTAAACTGTTCCACATGTGTATCAGCGACGAGATTAACCGTACATCCACCAAAACCGCCACCCGTCATCCGTGCGCCATAAACCCCCTCGACCTTTTCCGCAATCTCGACCATCAGATCCAGTTCGTCAGAACTCACCTCATAATCATCGCGCAAACTGCGGTGTGACTCAGCCATCAACTTCCCAAACCGTTCGAGATTTCCCTGCTCGAGCGCGTCACCCGCCGACAATACACGCGCATTCTCCGTAATGACGTGCCGGCAACGCCTGTACACGACATCCTCCAGACCACCAACGTGCGCTTCGAGCTGTTCGATCGTCACATCACGCAATGCTACGACGTTCGGCACAAACTTCGCCAAGTGCTTCACGCCCGCTTCACATTGCGCGCGCCGTTCATTGTAAGCGCTCGACGCCAGCGCGTGCTTCACCATCGTGTTGCAAATTATCAACCGAACATTGTCGGGCAACGGCAACAGCCGGAACTCGAGCGACCGGCAATCCAGCAACAGCGCTTTTTGGGCCTGCCCGAAGAGGGAAATGAACTGGTCCATGATGCCCACGCGCGCGCCGACAAACTCGTTCTCCGCACGCTGGCAAAGCACCGCGAGCTCGCGTGGATCGATCTCCCACTCGGAATTTGCTGCCAGCGCACACGCGGTAGCGACTTCGATCGCCGCGGAAGAGCTCAAGCCCGATCCAATCGGCACTTCGCCACGAATCTGCAATCGCGCCCCGCGCAAACGATGCCCCGCCCGCTCGAGTTCGACCGCCACTCCGACCGGATAATCGCTCCAATCTCCGCGCGCGGACAGATTCGGATCGTCTAGATCGACCTCAACCTCGTCATTAAAATTTTCTGAGAAGATCGTGAGTCTGCGTTGTTCGAGTGGTGAGACCTTGACCCACGTGGAGAAATCAAGCGCCGCCGGCATCACAAAGCCGTCGTTGTAATCCGTGTGCTCGCCGATTAGATTGACCCGCCCCGGCGCTCGAAAAATCCGCATCTTCGCCTCAAACAGATTTAGCCACAAAAAGGCACAAAATGCACAAAAGACTTTTATTCATTTTTTGTGCTTCTTGTGCCTTTTTGTGGCTAATTTTTCGTGGGTTAATGTACGTTTGTGACGTCCATAACGATCTGCCACGTGGCGCCCTGCTTCTTCCAAATGCGAACATAACTGCCGCGCTCGATCACTTTCTTCGTGTCGTCTGAAACTTCGTAAGTCCCGTGCGTGTAGCCGAGATCGCCAGCCTGCGAAACATCGGCACTAATTGGATGCCACATGATCGTACCTTTAGTCTTTGCGAGTTCGGCGGCAGCGGCATCGCGGCCGATAAACGGGAGACTGTTAGCGCGATAGAGCCGGACGTCCGGTGACGCATAAGCAGCAAATTCAGCAACCGCATATCCCTGATCACGATCGAGCAGCGACTTGCGCGCACTTGTTCCGTCAACCTGCTTGAACGTTTCCTTCTCCGTACCTTCTGGAACCCAATGCGCCTGTGGCCCACCTGATTGCGGGTGCGAGATCCCGAGATCGACAACAAAGCGCCACGAACCATCGGCCTGCTTCTTCCAAACAGTCACAAAGTGACCGTAGCCCGACGGCTTCTCATCATTGATATCGGCTTTAGCTTCCCATGGCCCAGTCGTGAATCCCATATCGCCCGACGCAGCCATACCGGCATAGGCAGGCTGCCAGGCGAGCAATGGCTTCTTGTCTGGTTTCTTATCTGATGGGGGCACGGGATGTTCAAGCATCCACTTCTTCCCGTTCACAGCGCCGGGCCGAAACAACAACCCATCATCCGCTATGAACGTCATGAATGCATCACGCGCATTCTTCTCTTCGGCCATCTTTGAAAACGCCTGCTCCGTCTTCACCATCTCCTGCAAAGCAGACTGTCCGTGCACAATCGAAGCAATTCCCAAAACCAACAACGCAACTCCAATCTTCAAGCCCATAATCCGTGTCTCCCAATCCGTTCAATCTGCGGCCCCAATAGCCGCCTGTAACACACTCTCCGGAGTCCACTCATCAATGTTCCGAGCGGTGGAAAGCCGTCCACGACTCATCACCGCCAATCGATCACACATCCCAAACAACTCGGGCAGATAAGAACTCACCATCAACACCGCTTTATTCTCCGCGGCACAACTGGCAATCGTTTCATAAACCTGCGCCTTGCTGCCGATGTCGATCCCACGCGTCGGTTCATCGAGCAATAACACGTCCGCATCCTGGTGCAGTAGACGCGCCACGATCACTTTCTGCTGGTTGCCACCCGATAACGATCCGACGTTCTGCTGCGTTCCCTGAGTTTTGATCTTTAGAGCATTAACCAATTTCTCGGTCTGTTTGCGCTGTGCGCTGAGATCGAGCCACCCAAAACGTGAGCATGAATCAAACCTCGTGACAGTAACGTTGTCGGCGATCGACTGGTTCAATGTTAAGCCGTCGCCTTTACGATCCTCGCTGAGATATCCGAGCCCCTCGATCAATCGCATCGCGGGTGTGCTGCGGCCCGGCGGCAGAGCTTTCTTATTCACTCGGATCGTGCCGTTTTCAGGACGATCGAGACCAAAGATCGTGCGCAACAAGGGCGTGCGCCCCGAGCCCATCAAGCCCGCGATGCCGAGAATCTCGCCGCGACGAAGTTCAAACGTCGCGTCTTTCAGTAACGGCGGCGACGCAAGGTTTTGTATTTCGAGAATCGTTTCTGGTGCGCCTGTCGTGGGCGTGCGAACGGGAAACAGATGCTGTTGTTCGCGTCCGACCATCTTTGCGATGAGTTCATCGTCGGTTGTGGTTGCAATGTCGCCGTTCGCAACGCTGCGTCCATCACGCAAAACCGTGAAACGATCCGCAATCTGGCGAACTTCTTCAAGAAAATGACTGATGTAGATAACGGAGATGCCTTCAGCACTCAGCTTTCTAATTAACTCGAACAGGTTCGTGACGTCGTCGCGTTGCAAACTGCTGGTCGGCTCATCCATCAGAATGATGCGCGCCCGTGCAGCGATCGCGCGTGAGATCTCGACGATTTGGCGTGCCGCAACTGAAAGATCGCTCACGCGTTTGTCGGGACGAATATCAGCGTGATGAAAAGTTTGCAGCACTTCATTGGTGCGGGCGAAGAGCTGGTCGCGATCGAGCCATCCCATCTTTGACGACTCGATCCCCATGAGCACATTTTCCGCGACGCTGAGGTGCGAACAAAGAGACAGCTCCTGGTGAATCAAAGCGATGCCGTGTGTGCGCGCGTCGAGCGGATTTGACGGAGTGTACGGCTGGCCATTGATCTCCATCGTCCCTTGATCGGGTCGCAAGGCACCGGCGATGACATTCATCAGCGTGCTCTTGCCGGCGCCATTCTCACCGATGAGCGCGTGCACCTCGCCCTGGCGCAACTCGAGATCGACGCCATCCAAGGCGATAGTGGGACCAAATGATTTGTGTATCCTTGAGAGCTTAAGGGCCACAGATTTCACGGATCTTTTACGGATTTCGTTCCAGGGTGTCGTAGAGTGGCTGAGCGGGCTTGATGCTCGAGCGCTCGTTTGAACCGGTGATTGCCATGATGCGGACGTTGTCGTTGTTTGGAAGCGTTAATGTCTTCGCGCCTTCCGGCACGTCGATCGTGTAAGCAAACAGGTATGAATACGCGTAAGCCTCGTTCTTACCATCGGGCGTGTGGCGATGCGATGCGAACCAGGCCACGGGTGCCCGCTTGATAAAACCAGGCGTGATGCCGGTCATCTCGCCATATGGATCAGATCTCGTTCGCGATCTTTGCAGCAACGCAGCGATATCAGCGGGAATATCAGGCGGCGCTGGTCGTGGCTTTTGAAGTATTTCTTTCGGACTCCACTGTCGAGTGTCCCACTGACCTATGAAGCCACTCCAATCCTGAATCGTCAGCTTCACTGATTCCGTCCCCACACGAAAAGCGACGTCCTGATCGCCGCTCACAGACGCTGCCAGAATGTAAAGCCTGCTCATACCTTGCGGTACTTGAAGCTCCTGCCCACGTGCCACAAGTGCGTTCGCCTTGTCATTAGGTCCAAGGAAAAACGCGGCGCCCGCATAGGTGATTATCCGCGGTAGCATCTCCGCGGGTAATGCGAAGCCTTCACCGTCGATGCCGCCTCTCAATCGTTCACCATCGCGGTTTGCCACGGCTAGATCGAACGGCAAGGTGATTGGCTGGGTTTGCGGCAGAAAGATTGGGAGTGTAGATCGTGCGAGTTTCACGGCGAACGTGCGTGGTTCAAAGCGGCCCAAACTGGTGACGAGTTCCCCTCTGTTGACCATCGCCTTGCCAACTGGTAATTCCTGCGCATTGACTTCGCGTGCCGAGATCACCGGCGCCGGAAATCCAATTCGCACATTCGACGCCGGCTCACCATTCAATTCGACGATCCTTACGATCACTTCATCAGGATCTTCTTCCGCTCTCTTCAGCGCGAGCACACGCACACGACCATTGCTCACGCGCAGGATCGAAAAAGTCTTACCCAATCGTCCCGGATGCTTTGAGCTCTCAAATGCGATCAGCGGCTGATTCAGACGTTGCGCCTGCCAGTCAGTCTCCGCACGACGCCAGTCACCAGCATGTGAGGCAAGACCGTAAACAATCTCGTGCCGCCCCCAATCCTGACTCGACTGATCCGCATAGCCGGCTCGTGGTGCGATCCCCGGCGTACGCAGCAACGTCAACCGAAGTGTCTTATCGTCAGGCTTATCAGAACCGTATTTGCAGTCAGACAGAATCGTGACACCAAAAGTGCCGCTGCGATCCGTGAGATCGAACCACTGGTGCGACGGCACTTCAAACTTTCGCTCATCGTTATTGCCGCGCTCGATCGTGCCGATATCCCAATTGTAAGTGGCGGTTGGGTTCGCGGCCGTGAGAGCGAAGGTCGCCTTCAGATTCGCATTGCTCGTATGCCAGTCAATGACATTACTAAACTCGACTCGATTCCCTGCATCGCCTGCTGACAGTCGCACTATCTGTTGAAACTTCGAACCCTCAGTTTCGCGGACAACCTCAATCGCAACTCGAACTGGACCACCTTCAATCACACGCACCTGTGCTTTTCCACCGACATAAGTGCGCGGCGGCTTCTGCTGATCACTCCAATCCATGTTCCATGCGGGCCACTGTGCCGGCGTATCGTTTTTGATCGCGAGTCTCAACGGTGCATCAAGCAGTTCGCGATTGATCTGTTTGTCGAAGATGCTTGAGACGTCTCCCTCCGTGTTCAGTGCGATTCGGTAGCGGTGATTCTCGAGCGACGTTGTCGATACCTTCAACGTTGAAGGCATACTAATCCCTGGAACCGACTGAACGTCGTAAACTGCGTAACCAACCGCAGGCACTTTCGCTAAAAACAACAGCTTCTGCCCTCTCATTTGTGCAGGAACGTCCCGCCCATCCGGACCGACAACGCGCACCTGGTCGCCGCTGTGCGTTATTTCAACCACATCTTCGCGAGCGATGTTCAGCGGATTGTAAACAACGATCGGGATCCCCGGAGTCTCCGTGTTCAATGTCGACGCGATTCCCTCAGTAGCGCTCGTCAGCACACCGGCAAACTGGTTCATCGCGATCACATCGTCGTTCCACGAAAACTGAAACGCTCGCGGTGTCGCCGTTCCCGGCAGAATGTCGTGAAACTGTCCGCCCATCACGAGCGTCCACGCATTATTCAAACGCTCTTGCGGGTAGACACGACTGCCGAGCCACATCGCACCTATCGAAGCCTTCTCAGCCGCGTCGGCAAGCAATTCGTTCTTGCGATTCCAGCGTTTTTGATATGCCTGCGAAGTGATCGAACCGGCGGAGTGATCGGTCAACAACAGATCGCCTTCGTAACGCGGCAGATTTTTGATGGACTCGGGCCGAATGTTGAGAAACATCTGCTCCGCAGTCGCCGAGACAACTCTCAATGGTCCGTCGTTTTTACTCACGATCGACTGCAACATGCTCACGGAGTCTTCGCGTGGAGCGCCGCCTGTGTCGCCAGTGCCGTAATAGTGGTAGTCAGTAAAGAGACCGCTGGCTCTGCCGTTTCGATCCACGCGGCGCGGCCAGTCAACCGGATTGTTTCGCGCGTTTGGATCCGTAATCACCGGACTCTTGCTGATGTCTTCCCTGATCTGACCACCATAACTACCGGGATTCAGCGCGGCGACGACACCACGACCATCAGGTCCCTGCCACCAACCAACGTTCCACGGAATTCCGCGCGGCGTTTCTTCAATCGACCCTGGACCACCCACACGAGCCGCGGAATTCCAGGTGAGTTTCTGCGTCGAGAATCCTTTTATGCCCGCGTGCGCGAGGATGCTGGGCAGCGATGCGGGAAAACCGAAACAGTCGGGCAACATGTACTCGGCGCTCGTCTTGCCAAACTCGCGTTGAAAAAACCTGTTGCCGTAAAGTATCTGTCGAAAGATCGACTCAGCCGACGGTGAATTCACGTCGCTCTCTTCCATCGACGAGCCCGCCGGAAACCACCGGCCCGCGGCGACATACGTCTTCAAACGCGCATAATCCGCCGGCCAGTATTCCTTCATCATGCGATAACGATTCGCACCGCTGAAGTTGAAAACGTAATTCGGATACTTGTCGAGCAGTGCAAAGTTATCGTGCAGCGTCTTGGGAATGTACTCGTTGATGACGCGCGGATACTCCCAACGCCACTGCGTGTCGAGATGCGCGTAGGCAACGACGTAGAGCGTCGGTTCTTTCGTCAGATCGGGTTGAGTTGATTGTGCCGAAACGGCAAAAGAACTTGCGAGTAAAACAGCAAGAAGCTTCGTTAATGCTCGCATGTGCTGGGGCTCCTTTTGATCGACAGCATAGCAGAACCGCGTGCTAGAATGCGCGGCCATGACAATTTCATTCTCGGATCGTGTGGCCGTCCCCGACGGCGTGCTGATCTCGCATCTTCAGGAAGAAGCAGTAATTCTGAATCTCGAAAGCGAATGCTACTTCGGACTCGACGACGTCGGCACAAGGTTCTTAACAGTTCTCACTTCGTCCGAATCGCTCGAAGCCGCTCATCAGCAACTGGCCGCCGAGTATGACGTTGATCCGGAGGTGCTGCGCGGCGATCTCCGCGAGTTAGTGGAGAAACTGGTCGATCAAGGTCTCTTAATCCGTACCTAATCAGTGAAAATCTTTGCTAACGCCCGCATCGATGCTCGCGACGAACCGCTGCCTGATGCTGACCTAATCCTCAACGCCTACGAAAAGTGGGGCGACGATTGCGTCAAACACCTGCTTGGCGACTTTGCATTTGCAATCTGGGACGATCGCCGGCAGCGCCTCTTCTGTGCTCGCGATCATTTTGGCGTAAAACCATTCTTCTACACTCACACCCGTGACAGTTTCTGCTTCAGCAGCAGACTGAACGAGCTAAAAGTCTCAACCACGCTGAACGAGATCGCAATTGGCGACTATCTGCTGTTTGGAGTTAACCAGGATCAGTCGACTACGGTCTTCAAAGACATTCAGCGACTGCCTCCGGGACATACCCTCGTCGTCGAGAACAACCAGATTCGGATTCAGCGTTATTGGACACCGTCGCTTCCCTCTGAAATACGTTTTCGAAACCCGCATTCATACGTGGAACGCTTTTCAGAACTGCTGTCGCAAGCAGTTAAAGATCGCCTGCGCAGCGATCGTGTTGCCGTGTCGATGAGTGGTGGTCTTGATTCAACCAGTCTCGCCGCAGTCGCGCGCGAACACGCGAAGGTCGCGGGCTTCGCAGTCGTTTACGACACGCTGATCCCAGATCAGGAGCGTCACTATTCGACTTTAGCAGCGGGCCATCTCGGTATTCCGGTTACTCACTTGAGTGCTGACAGATACTCGTTGTTTGACGGCGAGATGGATCAACCGGAACCGTTTCTGATATCCCCCTTAACTGGACAGTTCAACGATCTGTTGCGACTTTGCGAGACGTTCAGTCCGGTTGCGCTCACCGGATATGATGGTGACTCGTTCATGCATGAGCCCCAGGTCAAACTGCGGACACGGATTGGACGGATGCTTCGCAAGGATGATTACCACGGATTTTTTCCGGAATGGATCGATGAGGCGTTTGCGCGACGGACGAATCTGCGTGGGAGACTTAGAGACTTTTGGGCGAAACGCGAGGGAGGAAAGCGTCCGGCAGCAATAACTGCTCTGAAGTCAAAAACCTGGACTGCGCTTTTTGAAGGTTACGATCCCGGTGCGACGAAATTGAATCTCGAATTGCGTCACCCGTTAATCGATCTGCGTCTCCTCGAGTATTTGTTGGCGATACCGCATGTTCCATGGTGCGTCGAAAAGCACATCTTGAGAAGCGCGATGAAAGATAAACTACCTGATGCCGTACTTAATCGACATAAAACAGGTCTTGCAGGCGATCCGGCTCTTCAATTGGTAAGGCGCGCTAGTGTAAGATGGCTCGACAGTTTTGAGGTCAGTCCACAGCTCAGAGCTTTTGTTAACCTCGATCGTCGTCGACCGGTAGTGGAAGAAGAGACTGCCGATGGCCGCTGGGCCAGTCTGAGAGTGTTCGCGTTGAACTACTGGCTTATGAACTCCCAGCCATCCGTTCGACGAATTCCCGATACGACAGGTGAACAAATGCAGGACCTCAATCGCCGAAACTGCCTGAACATGGAGACAATGCATGGAACGTAAACCGGAAGCCGCTGGGAAGGAACACGAGACCAAAAAGCCGTACCACAAGCCGGAAGTAATCGTCTACGGACACATTCGGGAGATCACGCGAAACCTCGGTTCCAAAGGTGATCCTGATAACGGTGGTGGTGCAGGAGCCGGTCCGAAAACCGGAACCTAATCTGTCATGCCTTACCGGTGCTCGCTCTATGGCCTGGGAGTCGTTGCGAACAGGCCAATTCCCGGAGTTCCCTCTTCAACAATAGCATCGGAAGACGTCTCTATATCCTTCGGTTCACTACCTGCCTGGCTTAATGACGTAACCGCCACGCAGGTCGAAACCTCCTACGTCGCAGAATCTAAAAGCGAATGCGGTGAACCTGCCTTGCGCGTTTTCCGTGTGCTCGACGGGAACTATTACAGGTTCTACTACGCCGATCAGACAGAATTTTTAATCGACCGAGCCGGCGCGGAAGTTTGGGCACACTGGTCAGCACCACTCACACTCGAAGACACTGCCACGTATCTTCTCGGCCCCGTCATGGGATTTGTCATGCTGCTGCGGGGCGTTGTTTGTCTACACGCCAGCGCGATTGCAGTTGGTGACAAAGCGATCGCGTTGTTGGGTCCCGCAGGATCGGGTAAGTCGACAACAGCCGCAGCGTTTTCGGATTGCGGTTACAGCGTTCTCGCTGAAGACGTGGTGACGCTTGATGATCGCGGCGATCGTTTTCTGGTACGACCCGGATATCCATGCATTCGCTTGTGGCCGGCTTCGGTGAAAGCGCTTTATGGATCGGAGACACACCTGCCAAAACTCACGCCAAACTGGGACAAGTGCTACCTCGATCTAAAGGAACAGTTCCATGCGCAGCCTTTGCCGTTGGCTGCGATCTATCATCTCGGCCAGAGACGTCACGACACCAGCGCGCCCATTGTAGAGGCACTCGATCGGTCGGAAGGATTGCTATCGCTGATCGCAAACACGTATGCGACGAAGTTGATGGACAAGCAGATGCGTGCGCGTGAGTTTGAATTGTTGACGCGCGTCATGAACAACGTTCCACTGCGACGCATCACGCCACATGCCGATCCGGCGCGCATTCCCGAGCTGTGCAATGCGATTCTTAACGATTTTAATATTCATGTATAGCGTTCATTTTTATGGGCAGATGTTGACCGATGCAATACGCATGGGGGCTTATGCGTCGGCGTTGCGTCGAGTAGTGAAACCGGATTCGGTGGTGATGGATCTCGGCTGTGGGCCGGGAGTGTTCGCGCTACTCGCGTGCAAGCTCGGGGCGCGACGCGTTTATGCTGTCGAGCCTGAGAGCATCGTGGGTCTCGCTCGCGAAGCTGCGGCGGCAAACGGCTTCTCAGATCGGATCCAGTTCTTCGAAAAGTTATCGACCGAGATCACGCTTTCGGAACCGGCTACGATCATCATTTCTGATCTACGTGGCGTCCTGCCGTTATTTGAACAGAATATTTCCTCAATAATCGATGCGCGCGAACGGTTGTTGGCGCCTGAGGGCGTACTCATTCCGGAACGCGATATTTTGTGGGCGTCTGTGGTTGAGGCACCCGAGCAACACGCGGAGATTGTTGGCCCCTGGGGAAATCAGTTTGATCTGGATTTGGCGGCGGGAAGGCGTCTCGTGACGAACACCTGGCGGAAATCTAGAATAAAACCGGAGCAGTTGCTGACCGAGCCGGTCTGCTGGACCACACTCGATTACTATGCAGTTACTAGTGCTGACGTGCGCGCCGAAATCTCATGGCAGGCTGTACGCAAAGGCACAGCTCACGGTATCGCCGTGTGGTTTGATTCCGAACTCGCAGACGGTATTCGATTCTCAAATCATCCGGCTGCTCCGGAAACGATCTACGGCATCGGATTCTTTCCGTTTTCGAATCCAGTGGAAGTATCGGAAGGAGACCGAATAAAAGTTCAGATCGCGGCCGATCTGGTGAATGATGGTTACGTTTGGCGCTGGGAAACGGAAGTTCCCGGAAAAGCGAGCTTCAAACAATCGACCTTCTTTGGCGTTCCCCTGTCAACCAATCAGTTGCGCAAATCAGCTCAGTAGCGAATGTTGAATTCAGTCAAGATTCTGAGCAGTAAGCTTCGCAAGGCGCTGGCGCAGTTGCCATATCTACCACGCGCGCTGTCGCTCGTCTGGGAAGTCGGCCGGCCATGGACTGTGGCGTGGATCGTGTTGCTGATCGTGCAGGGACTGTTGCCGGCTGCTTTCGTGTATCTCACCAAACTGGTGGTCGATGCCCTCATAATCGCAGTCAGAATTGGCGGCTCGTGGCCCGAGATGCGGAATGCGCTGGTGTTCGTGCTGACGCTCGGAGGCGTGCTGCTCTTGATGGAAGTAGTTCGCAACGCCATCAATTGGGTGCGCACCGTGCAAACGGAACTGTTACAGGACCACATCACGGCGCTCATTCATGAAAAGTCAGTAACAGTCGATCTCGCTTTCTACGAACTCGCTGATTATTACGATCACCTTCATCGTGCTCGCACCGAAGCCCGCTATCGACCCCTCGCCTTGCTCGGCAATCTCGGCGCGTTATTGCAGAACAGCATCACGCTAATCGCGATGGGCGCTATTCTGATTCCGCTCGCGCCCTGGCTGACCATCGCGCTCTTGCTGAGCACGCTGCCCGCGTTCTTCGTGGTGGTCCACTACGCACTCGCGGAGTATCAGTGGCGGCTGCGCACGACGACCGACGATCGCCGTTCGTGGTATTACGACTGGATCATGACGACGGCCGATGCGGCTGCGGAGATCAGGCTCTTCAATCTTGGTAACTATTTTCAGTCGCATCACAAAGACCTCAGGAGACGTCTACGGGGTGAGCGTTTGGAACTGATGCGCCGTCAGGGTCTCGCGGAATTAGCCGCGAGTGTGATTGCGCTGCTGATCACCGGCGCCGCGATGCTGTTGATGCTGTGGCGCGCTTTAATGGGCCGCGTCACCCTCGGCGAACTGGCATTAGTCTACGCAGCGTTCAACCAGGGACAGGGCCTCATGCGCACGCTCCTCGAAAACGCGGGACAGCTTTACGGCAACAGTCTCTTCCTCGGCAATCTCTTCGAATTCCTCTCCTTAGAACCAGTAACCAACAAAATCTCGGGCGCTGTCGAACGTACTGTAGGGGCGACCCTCCGTGGCCGCCCGGCGTCAGTTGCGATCTCTTTGCAACACGTCTCCTTCACCTACCCGGACGCCTCTACCAACGCTCTAGACGATTTCACCATGTCGATTCCAAGCGGTAACATTGTCGCGATTGTCGGCCCAAACGGCGCCGGCAAAAGCACGCTTCTAAAACTTCTCTGCCGCTTCTACGACACAGACGAAGGCTCAATCACGATCGACGGGCAAAACATAAAAGACATTCCCATCGCCGACCTGCGCCGCTCGATCACCGTCTTATTCCAACAACCATTTCACTACAACACGACAGTTCGCGATAACATTCTGTACGGCGATCTAACACTCGAAGCATCTGACGCCGAGCTGGACGCCGCAATCAAAGCAGCCGGTGCCGCAGAAATCGTTACACGCCTGCCCAATCGAGAACAGACTCTGCTCGGTCGCTGGTTCCCCGGCGGCACCGAGCTGAGCGTCGGCGAATGGCAACGCATCGCACTTGCACGCGCGTTCCTGCGGCGCGCACCGATTATCATTCTCGACGAACCGACAAGCGCGCTCGATCCGTGGGCCGAAGCCGACTGGCTCGAACGTTTCCGCCAACTCGCGTTGGGACGAACATCGATCATCATCACGCACCGCTTCACGACCGCGATGCACGCCGACGTGATCCACGTGATGGACCGCGGAAAAATCGTCGAGTCCGGCAGTCATCAACGATTGTTGGAGCAGCGTGGACTCTACGCCGAGTCGTGGTCGCGGCAGAACATGTGGGCTGCAGAAGTTTCGAGATGAAGTACGCTCACGAAAACGAGTTGCTGTTGAGTGTCGCGCGGCGCGACGTTACTCAAATCAGGCCGCAGTTGGACTGGGACTACGTCGTCGCAACCGCTCGATCCCACGGACTTCTGCCGCTACTTCAGAAAGACATCGCTGCGTTCGACCTCGTTCCCGGTCACGTGCTCTCGCGTCTGAAGCAGGAAACCGTCGCGAACACACAGAGCATGCTGCACCTCGTTGGGAAGCAATTGCGCATTTATAAGCTCTTTCAGGAGCACGACATCCCAGTCGCGATCTTCAAAGGCGCGCTGCTCGCACAGATGGCGTACGGCGAGATGTCTCTACGGCAAGCCGGCGACATCGACATGCTGATCCACATTCGTGACTTCGCCCACGTGCGCCTGCTGCTCGAGTCGCTCGGTTATGAAATGACCCCTCGACTCACATCTGCGCAACTGGCTTCGCACTTGAGCAACCACTGCGAGATTCAGTTCATGCGCGACGAGTGGTTCACTGTCGTGGATCTCCACTGGGATCTGGCGCCACGGAGTTTTGTCTTTGGGCTGAAAGGCGATGAAGTGATGTCGCGACTGCAGTCAGTGTCGCTGGCGGGAACCGTAGTGCAGTCTTTCGGCGCTGAGGATCTGCTGCTGTACCAGGCGATGCATGGCGCGAAGCATTTGTGGCGGCGTCTCGAATGGATCTCTTCGTTTGCAGAGTCTGTGCGCGCAACTCCTGACGTCGATTGGGACACGCTCGTCAATCGGGCGGCGAGTGCACGCGCTACGCGCATGCTCGCTTTGGGGCTGCGACTTGTTGAGCAGTTCTCTGACGTGTCGGTTGCGGTTGTCGCTTCGATCGATAAGGACGCGTCGATGCAACGGATGGCTGCCGGGATTCGTGCACAGATCTTCAATACGTTGGGCTACGCTGACTCCAGCGAAACGAATCTCTACAACCTGCGCATCATGGACCGCAAACGCGACGCACTGGTGTCGGCTCTGCGCTCGGTCTTCGTCCCGACTTTGCCGGACTGGCAGGCACTCGCATTGCCGACATCGCTCCACCCGCTCTACTACGCGTACCGACCGCTGCGACTGTCTAAGGTCTACACCCGATCAATTTTTCAAAAACTGCGGAACGTACTGTAGGGGCGGCACTCCGTGGCCGCCCGGCGTCGAATCGATCTCTTTTTCAAATGCCTGAGTCGATGTGTTTCAAAAGATCGAGTTCCACGCCGGGCGGCCACGGAGGGCCGCCCCTGCAGCACGTTCCGAAGCCTCCGTTGAAGTGGGCGGGTGGGAAACGCTGGCTGGTGTCGCATCTCAAGACAAGGTGGGAAGCGAACGCCGACCGAAGGTATGTCGAACCATTCTGCGGCGGCCTCGCGGTTGCGCTGGGCCTGCAGCCGAAACACGCGTTGCTGAACGACGTCAACCCTCATCTGATAAATTTCTACCGCCAGGTGCAAAACGGCTTGCGAATGCGACTCCCAATGCGGAACGACGAGGCGCTGTTTTATCGTCATCGTGAGCGATTCAACGCGTTGATTCGAAAACGCAAAGCACACACTGCAGAAGGCGCCCAATTGTTCTATTACCTGAACCGCACGTGTTTCAATGGGCTCTGTCGTTTCAACAAGAGCGGCGATTTCAACGTGCCCTTCGGCACTTATAAAACAATCAACTACGCAAAAGATTTTTCGAGTTACGCGAGCGTATTCAGCCAGTGGGAGTTCAGTAACAAAGACATCGAGGCGCTCGAGTTGAAGGCTGATGATTTTGTGTATGCCGATCCGCCGTATGATGTAGAGTTCACGACGTACAGCGCCGGGGGTTTTTCCTGGGGCGACCAGGTGCGCACAGCAAAGCGACTCGCGGCGCATCCTGGACCAGTAGTGATTTCGAATCAGGCGACGGCGCGAATCATCGAGTTGTATGAAGGCTACGGGTTTGAGTTGAGTTATTTAGATGCACCGCGACGGATTAGCTGTACCGGAGATCGAACCGCCGCTCGTGAGGTGCTTGCTGTCAAGAAGTAGATAGATAAAGATGAACAAGATTTCTCAGGATTTACATGTTCATCTTGAGAAATCCTGTAAATCCTGTCCAACTAAGTTTCGAAAATAATGCCCGCACAATCCTGGCTACCGGATCTTATCTACACGGACGGACGCTTTCAGTCTGACCGGGCACTTGTGTGCGATGGCGGGAAGATTGTTGAAATAGTCGATGGCGCTAAGGCCCCCGACGCAATCAGGCTTGCTCGTCGCGCGATGCTGCCCGGAATGGTTAACGCTCATTCACACGCGTTTCAGCGTGTGATACGCGGGCGTACGGAGCATCGCTCGCAACACACCACCGACAGTTTCTGGACGTGGCGCGAGCAGATGTACGCCGCCGCGAATCGTCTTGGACCAGAAGAGATCTACGCCGCATCACGCCTCGCGTTTCTCGAGATGGCGCTTACAGGAATCACGGCTGTCGGTGAGTTTCACTACATTCATCACTCACAAGACGGTTCGACTTACGACGATCCGAATCTGCTCGCACGCGAAGTGATTCGCGCCGCGCACGACGCCGGCATTCGCATCGCACTCCTCCGCGTCGCCTATGCACGCGCCGGTTTTGAGACTAAGGCCAACTCGCAGCAGATTCGTTTTATTGAAGCGTCGCCTGACATCTATCTAAAGCATCTGGAACAACTCCTGACTGCGCCGGAATTGAAGAACAGCATGGCGTGGGCAGGTGTGGCGCCGCATAGTGTTCGCGCCGTGCCGCTCGATTACCTGAAGACAATCATCGCCTTCGCAAAGGATCGCGATCTCCAGACACACATGCACGTCGCCGAGCAGCCGGCTGAGGTTAGCGCCTGCATTAAAGAGTACGGTCGTTCACCTGTGGCTCTGCTCGACACCGAAGGTCTGTTGAGCAAACGATTCACTGCCGTCCACGCGATTCACGTTACTCCAAAAGCAATCGCTGCAATGGCGCGGGCCGGCGCTCTCGTGTGTGCCTGTCCAACCACCGAGCGAAATCTCGGGGACGGTGTGGTGCCCGTCGATTCATACTTTGACGCAGGGGTGCCAGTATCACTCGGCAGTGACAGCCAGATTCAGATCGATCTACTCGAAGATGCACGCGAGCTCGAGTATCACCTGCGACTGCAAAAGACAGCTCGCAACGTGCTCGCGCCCGCAAACGATGCCACGAGCTCGGCGTTGGCGAGAAGACTATTCGAGTGTGCAACGATAAATGGCGCTGCGAGTATCGGCTTCGATGGCGGTAAACTTGAAGCCGGTTTCCCAGCGGATTTCTTCACAGTGGATCTCGACGATCTCTCGATCGCCGGATGTGCAGTTGAAGATCTACTCGCAAACATCGTCTTTTCACTCTCAAGAACTGCCATTCGGGATGTGATAGTGGGAGGCCGGCAGATTGTGGAACGCGGATCAAACGGATGATAAAAGAGATTCTCGCAGATTTGGTAAGGATCGATTCGGTTTCGTCGCGATCGAATGCGGAGATCATCGAGTATCTTGAACGACGATGCGAAGCGCTGGGGTTGATCACGAGACGTTTGCCATACACAGAACTCGGGATCGAGAAGATCAATCTTTTGGCGCTGACCCACGACGTGAAAGAAGTTGAGCTTGCTCTTGTCGGTCACACGGACACCGTCCCTTACGATCCAAACTGGTCCGAAGCGACAAACCTTACCGAACGCGATGGAAAACTCTTTGGCCGCGGCTCGTGTGATACAAAAGGTTTCATCGCCGCTGCACTCACCGCACTTGAAAACGTCAAACCACGCCAACCACTCGCGCTGATCTTCACAGCTGATGAAGAAATCGGACTGCGCGGTGCAAAAGTTTTGGCCAAAACCAAACCATTGCGGGTGCGTTACAGCATCGTCGGCGAACCAACATCGCTCAAACCTATTCGCGCCGGCAAAGGTTATTCGCTGGCCGAAGTTGTCGTAAAAGGACGTGAAGCACACAGCGCGTATCCAGCACTTGGGGCATCGGCAGTCTTCCGCGCCGCGCGTTTGATCAATCGTCTGGAATCCATCGCAACTAAACTCAGAGAGGACCAGCATCCCGCGTTCGATCCCCCGTACACGACACTGAACGTCGGAGTGATCAACGGCGGCTCCGCCAAGAACGTGCTCGCCGGCGAGTGTCGCTTCACACTCGAGTGGCGGCCCATCCCAACACAACCTTCCGATCACATGCTCAATCTTTTCAGCGCCGCGATTGAAGAAGAGCGCAAAGCTGATCCCGGCTTTGAATGCGAAGTCGATGCGAGCCGCCAGGACACCGGATTCGAAACTTCTCCCGATTCGGCGTTGGTCAAACTGCTCGAGCGCGCGTCCGGCAAGGAATCCGGAACCGTGGCGTTCGGCACGGAAGCCGCGCAAATGATGCTTTTGGGCAGTGAATCCGTAGTTATCGGTCCCGGCGACATCCGCGAGGCACACCGCACCGGTGAGTTCGTACCCGTCGATGAACTTGAGCGTTGCGCGGAGATTCTGAGACAATCCATCCAGCAACTTTGTTCATCGTAGTTTTCCACTGCAAGGCAACCGCTTTCCAGTGAATTCCATCGGAATGTGCAATGCTCCGCATTAATAAACTCCTTTTAGTAATTATTATCCTGGCGTCTTGTGTCCCGTTCCTGGCGCAGGATTCCAAGCCATTAACGAACCAGGAATTCGTCAGCCTGCTCTATCAACTTCAACGCAATCCCTCCATGCGCGATGAGCTCGTCGAACAGGTCAGGACGCGTGGCATCGGTTTTCAACTAACCGACGGCATGCGCTCGCTTGTCGCTACGAAAAGCGGTAACGACTCACTGCTGCGACGTACGCTCGAAGAAGCCGAACGCCGCCGCGTGAATCCGAAGGCGTCAGCACTTCCTTCTGAAGCGGAAGGACAAGAACTTCTCGACCGCACACGCAACGTAACTCTGGCCGCCGCCAACGCGATGCCCGATTTCCTCGTGAAGCAAATCATCAAGCGTTCAGTGGCTTACGGACACACGTCCAACTGGATTCCACAGGACAACCTGACGATCGCCGTCGGTTATCGTGCGAACGTCGGCGAGGAGTACAAGATTCTGACTGTGAACGGAATGCCGGCCGGGCCGGAGCAGGGTGAAGCGAGTCGCGACTACAGCAAGTATGCGCCGAAAGGCGCATCGTCGAGTGGCGTAGAATATATCTCGGCGCAGGCAGACATCTTCAAGCCGGAAGCGAAGGCCGAATTCCGCATGGTCGATACAGACGTCATTCTGGGCAAGAGGACCGTCGTCTACGAATACGTTGTTAAGAAAGACAACTCGCAATTGACGTTGGGTCTGGCGGACACCGGCGCTCGCGCACTCGTCGGATCGCGTGGTCGACTGTGGATCGATCGCGAGTTGGATCGTGTCGTGCGATTTGAACAAATCGCGACTGAGATCCCTCCGGATTTTCCGATCACTGCTGCGAGTAGTTTGATCGACTACGACTGGGTTCAGATCAATGAACGCAAATACCTCTTGCCCACTCATTCAGAAATACTACTGACAACCGTAAATCCGAAGTTCGTGCTCCAGAGCCGGAACGATATTAAATTTCGGAGTTATCAAAAATTTGGCGCTGAGCTGAAGGTCGTCGATGAAGTCGGCGAAGACGACGACGCACCGCCACCGGTTCCGAAACCCATCAAGCCACCGCAGAAATAAGCCGCGGATCTGTGGCCTACCGTCAACACCGTGTCCACATTCGTGGACACGCAAAACTCCCTGCAGAACGCGAATCCGCTTTGTTTACAGTTCTCGTAGCTTGATCGAGTCGAGGCACAGTCTTTGCTCCCCAGGTAAAACGATGAAGCCGAGGATTTTGATAGTTGATGATGATTCCCAGATCACACAACAGCTTTATTGGACCTTGTGTGATGAGTATGACGTAGTGACGGCAAATGATTTGCAGACCGCGACCCGGCGGGCGACTTTTTACAAGCCTGATATTTGTATATTGGACTTGCAAATGCCTCCCGAAAAAGATTCGCCCGCCAGTGGTCTGAGGCTGCTGGAATACATCAAGAGTCATTTGCCGAACTCGAGAGTTTTAGTCATGAGCTCAAACGCCACGACCGAAACGCGGCGAGCCTGCTTCGCCGCCGGGGCGGATGGCTTTTTCGCGAAGCCTTTTGAAATTCAGGACATGCTCGCGAGTATTTGTAAGTTGAGCCCACTTCACCGGCTGGAATTGTTCGCTCACATTCTTTGACAAAGGATCCGGACGTCCACTCCCTTTGGCGTCCGTACAAGCACCGTAGATGAAACCCTCTTCATCGGACGGTGTGCTCGATGGCCCCCGCTGCCGTTGCCCAACACGAACGCGGGGGCC
>JBKPPU010000430.1:0-6150 GCA_046733695.1 Acidobacteriota bacterium | reverse complement strand
CCCGAATCCAGCAGCGCTTGAACTACGTCTCGCCGGCCGTAATACGTTGCTTTCAAGACTACAGACAAACCATTCTGATCTTTCGACTGTGCCAACGACGGATCGGCGTGGAGCATTTCCTTTACTTTTGCGACGTCGCCCTGCGTCGCTGCATCAATAAACTCTCGATTCATAACGAACCTCAGCGCGTACTGTAGGGGCGGCCCTTCGTGGCCGCCCGGCGTCGAATCGATCTCTTTGAAATTGACTTGATCGGTTCTGTTGCAAAGGATCGAGTTCCACGCCGGGCGGCCACGGAGGGCCGCCGCTAGAGTACGTTCCCATGCGCCCACCCAATCCAGCCGCCCGGCGCCATTCAGAAACTCCGATTTTTCTTCAAAATTTTGGTTTGACTCGGTACGCTTTTTTGTACTTTTGCTTGCAAAAACGTATGAAGATCCGAATTGCCGTTGAGGGCATGATTTTTGCCGTATGCGGCAGTTGCATGCGTCCTCCGATTCGCAGGAGACTCGATCCTCCTCGCGGTCCAGTTCGGTAAACGAGAAATTTAGACAATCCATGCTGGCCGGATCCTCCGGTCGATCTTGAAGCGAATCGAATTTTCCTTAGGCGGCACGTGCGGGCGCCAATTCGAAAATAGGCACTAGTAGCAAGGTGGGAGACCACGCTCGATTTTTATCATCCTGAGGAGGGAAAATGAGAAAGTTCACAACGATCTTGATGGCGATGCTGGTAATAGTAACTTGCCAGCTCGTTATTCAGGCCCAGATTACAACCGGCTCTATCTCCGGTACTGTGACTGATCAAACCGGGGCGGTTGTTCCTGGCGCGAACATCACCGTAAAAGGAGAAGCCGGTCAGCAATACACGGCTGTCACCAAAGGTGATGGCGCGTTTACGATCCCCGGTGTTCCTGCAGGTTCCTCGACATACACCGTGACGATCACTGCGCCGAGTTTTAAAACAGCAGTGATTCAGAACGTCAAGGTCGACGTTGCAACCCCAGCCACAGTGAATGCGCAACTCGAACCCGGTAACATCAACGAAACCGTCGTTGTTGCTTCCGGTGCTGAAGTGCTGCAGACAGAAACGGCGACAGTGGGAACAACGATCACAGGTCGGCAGATCCTCGAGACACCAATTCAGTCACGTGATGCTCTGGATCTCGTCACCACATTACCTGGTACGACGACCACGGGCGTGGTCCGAACGTCATCAGTCAATGGTCTGCCCAAGAGCGCGCTCACCATTCAGATCGATGGCGTGGACGTGCAGGATAACTTCCTGAAGTCGTCCGACGGATTCTTCACCTTCATTCGTCCGCGTATCGATGCGATCGACGAAGTGACGGTTTCAACTGCTACTCCTGGTTCTGAGAGTTCAGGTGACGGCGCTGTTGGTATTCGCTTCGCGACACGTCGCGGAACTGATGACTATCACGGTAGTGCTTTCTGGCAGCACCGCGATGAAGGTCTCAATGCCGCCAACTTCCAGAACAACTATAACAGGGTGCCGAAGAGCAAGCTCCGCTTGAACCAGTTTGGCGGCAGCTTCGGTGGTCCAATCCCACTTCCTCGTTTTGGTGAGGGTGATGGTCCAATGTTCGGCTCGGGTAGAGGCAAAGCGTATTTCTTCTTTAACTACGAACGCTTCCATCTGAACGAGGCTTCACCAGTGCGAACTCGTCAGGTTCTCACGGCTGATGCGCAGAATGGCATCTTCCGTTATGGGGCCAACGGTTCCAGCTCAATCAACGTACTCAATCTCGCTGGTGCGAACGGTCTTCCCAATACGGTCGACCCGACTGTTATCGGCATACTCGACACCATCCGCGCGGCAACGGCACTCAAGGGTTCCTTCCAGCCGCTCGGTACGGGAGCGCTGTGGTTCCGCCAGCCGTACACTTTTTCGAATGACGGCCAGCAGCGTCGCCGGTTCCTCGTGCTTCGCATGGACGGCAACATCACGAAGAACCATCAGCTCGAAGGAATTTGGAACGATCAACCTTTCCGATCCAATGTCGACTTTTTGAATAACGTCGATCCCAATTTCCCGGGTATCGATAATGCAGGTACGCAGAATTCAGATCGCCGTTCGTTATCAATCGGACTGAGATCGAGTTTTGGCAGCAGTGTTGTAAATCAGTTCCGCTATGCGCAGTTGGCGGGCTGGCTCGGCGGCAGTTCGAGATTTGACCTGGTTGGCGGCCGAGACTTCTGGGCGCGGACTCAACAGGGATTCAACCTCGCCCTCGGTTCTGGTTTGACTGGTCTGACGATTCGTAATGCGTTCAGTTCCCGCGTCTCGCCGACGCAGGACTTCACTGACAACGTCTCATGGGTCAAGGGTACCCATACGCTTACCTTTGGTGGACAGTTGAAGAAGATCGAAACGATTTCGGATTCTGTCAACCCGGTAGTCTCGACGGTAACGTTTGGAGCCATCGCCCAGGATACAGCCCTGATCAACGCCTTTACGGCGGCGAGCATTCCGGGCGCTAATGCCACTGAAGTCGCAAACGCCCGGGCGCTTTATTCCACGATTACGGGTCGCATCAGCGCATTTAATGCCGGTACGGTCTACCTCGAAGCGGATGGAGTTTATCGTCAAAACGGTAACCGCCATTTCGAAATCCAGGAAAACACCAACGGTCTATTTGCTCAGGATTCGTGGCGTGCGCGTTCCAACCTGACGGTCACTTACGGTCTCCGATGGCAGCCGCAGCTTGGTGCGAAGATGAACACCACCAACTACGCGATACTGAATGATCCGGCGATGCTTTATGACGTATCGGGTGTAGGCAATCTCTTCAGCCCGGGTACGCTGACCGGAATCAAACCAACGTTCCGTCTCAACACGCTGGGTGAAAGAGCTTTCCGGAACGACATGAACAACTTTGCTCCGAGTGTTGGTGCGGTTTGGAGCCCGAACGTAGGCGGCGTCTTTGGTCGTCTTTTCGGACGTGACGGTAACGGCGTTCTCCGCGGTGGCTTTTCACGTGCTTACATTCGTGAGGGCACGCTCATCGTTGAGAACAGCGTTGGCCTGAATCCGGGTGGGACGTTTAGTAACGCCCGCAGTGCAACGACGAGTGTTGTGAACAATCGTCTTACTGCCGGCACGCTCTTCAGAACACCGGGCAATCCGAATCTTGTGCCGCCGGCATTCAACTCGACACCGGTTTTCCCGCGTGAGGTTAACCCGGCAACCGATGCGACATTCGGGTTCTCACCCGATTTCCGCTCGGGTTACGTCGATTCGTGGAGTTTCGGCTATCAGCGTCAACTCGGAAAAGATACTGTGGTTGAATTCCGCTATGTCGGGAACCGCGGCAAAGACATGCAGTCCCAGTATCGGATCAACGAGATCAACGCAATCGAGAATGGTTTTGGCTCCGAGTTCACACGCGCGCAACAAAATCTAATCGCGAACATCAACGCGGGCCGTTTTGTCTGTTCGGTGAACGTAAATCCGTGCCCGACAAATAACCGCCTTGCAACGTTCGCATACTTTGGTCAGGGATCGGGTACGAGCCCGCTTCCGATCATTCTCTCGTACTTCTCGGGATTCGGCGTCGATCCGAATGCCGCTGCAAGCTACACCAGCGCTGAGTTCACTGCTGCGAGCACTATCGGGGCCGTTGGTCTACTCAGTCCGGCGAACCCCCAGGTTCAAGCACTGGCCAATGCGCTGGATGGATCGTTCAGAGGCAATACGCTTACGACTGGTCAATTCGGTACCGCCAGGCCGGTTAATTTCGTTCACAATTGTCCGACCACGTTTGGCTTCTGCTACCTGTTCGACAATAGCGAAAAGAGCTGGTTTGACGCGGGCGTAGTCGAAGTTCGTCGCAGACTATCGAACGGACTTCGCTTCCAGGCGAGCTACCAGTACGGCAAGTCGTTTACAAACGCGTATGCGTCTAATGGCGACAACTTCTTCCTCCTTGGTGCCGGCGACCAGAGCAACGTTGCATTCAACACGCTCCGCAACCGTAATCTCGATAAGAGCTTCTCGCAGATCGACCTTCGTCACGCCTTCAAGTTTGACGCGACCTGGGATGTGCCGTTAGGTAAGGGGCGGAAGTGGTTGTCTTCGTCGCATTGGGCAGCGGATGCCATCCTTGGTGGCTGGACGCTCACTCCGATTGTTCGCTGGCAGAGTGGTTCTCCCATTCTGATGGAGAACATTCAGCTAGTGGGAATGAACGCTCAGGAACTGCAGGATGCGGTTGGTGTTTACAAGAATCAGACTATCAATGGTGTTGTTGTTCCGGTTAGCTTCCTGCCGGCGGACATCATTGAGAACACGATTAGGGCCAACACCTTTGAAGCTCCGCGGCTTGCGACTACAACGTCACCAGCCAACACCACTGGCTATTTGCCAGGCGCGGCTCCGACGGGACGATTCATCGCTCCGGCCGGATTTGGCAATTGCCAGAGCCGTTCGATTGGTGAATGCGGTATCCGCAAGTTCGTCCTCTTTGGACCGAACTTCTTCAAGCTCGATTCGTCAATCGGAAAACGATTCAACATCGGCGAGAAGCGCAATGTTGAATTCCGTATGACTGCATTTGACGTGCTCAACCACACCAATTGGCGGTTGGGCGGCTGGACCGGAAACGTGAATAACATCACGACCTTCACGGGTCAGTTTGGCCAGATGCTTAATGGTTGGTCGTATCAGGATCCGAACGGATCGAACGATCCGGGAGGTCGCATCCTGGACTTCATGGTTCGAATCAACTTCTAACCGCAAGGTTAGTTTTCAAAAAGGCGTTGCTAAGAAATTGGCAACGCCTTTTTTGGTATTTTTTGGAAAGTGGAGTTATCCTCGTCGAAACCCCTTCCATCAGATAGGAGCGCCTGTCATGGTCTTAACAGCAAGAGCTTTGATGCGGCGAATGTTTCTGCTCGCGATCGTTACTGCTTATTCCGCAGCTCTCGTGCAGGCTCAAATCACTGGTGGAATAAATGAAACGACCAACACGCGTCACGGTGGAAATAACTATATTGCCGGTACCGTTTTCTCTCCGGACGGATTTCCCATCAGGACAAGGATGAGAATCAAACTGAGCTCACCGGCTTGGGGCGATATTCTCGCGACGACCGACGAAAGAGGGCAATTTGTCTTCAGCGGTGTTGCCTCCGGAACCTATACGATCATCATCGACAGCGAAAAAGAGTACCAGCCTGTAAGCCAGCAGGTTGATATCGTTCGGGACCGGAATATTGTGCCGGAAACCTATTCAGTAACAATCCGTCTGCGAGAAGTTGAGAGTTCCAGTTCGACCACTAAACCCTCCGTTGTCAACGCCGCTAATGCCGGAGTTCCCAAGAAGGCGCTCGAGTTTTATGACAAGGCAGCCGAGTTAGCGCGTAACAAAGACTACGCCGGAGCAATACGAGAACTAAAGCTCGCAGTTGCGGAGTACCCCTCTTACGTGAGCGCTCTCAGCTTGATCGGGATGTTGCACATGCGGCTGAATGAGCTCGATAAGGCTGACGAAGCATTCAAAGCAGCCTTGAAGATCGATCCCGAGGCTTATGAGCCTTTGCTCAACCGTTCGATTACGCTGTTCAAGCTTGCGAAATTCAAAGACGCCGAAGGTCTCCTGCGGAAAACTTTGAAGGTCAAACCAGAATCATCGGCTGCGTACTACTATCTCGGGCGTACACTCAACAAGTTAGGTAAAAATGATGAAGCAGAAAAGGCGTTTCTAACCTGCACCGAAAAGAGCCCGGGCGAGTTCAAGGAGGCTCACCGCCTGCTCGCGGCTATCTATCTGAATCGAGGCAAGCCGGAACGTGTCGTCGAGCAGTTGGAAATTTACCTGAAGCTGGTCCCGACGGCTCCTGATGCCGACAATCTCCGGATGGTTATTGAGCAAAACAAACGTGCCAGGACGCAGGAATAACCAACCTTCGATTTACAATAGGTTTCTATATAGAAGACTTCGCCAAACCTCCTACACGAAAGGCCCTGGTAATGAGTAACAAAGTCTCAGCTGGTATTTTCTTGACTCTCTGTCTGATGGTGGCCGGATCCGTGGCCGGTCAAAAGAAAGAGAAACCGTGGAAAGAATGGTCAAAGAACGACGCTCAAAAAGTCCTCAATGATTCGCCCTGGGCCCACCTGCAGGCTGTCTCT
>JBKPPU010000429.1:0-4668 GCA_046733695.1 Acidobacteriota bacterium | reverse complement strand
CCGATGCCGATAGCGTAGATAAGCGCGTCGGATTTCTGGGCCCGATCAATCGCATCATGCATCTTCATTTGGCTGCTGGTGTCGACACCGTCTGTCAGCAGAATGATCGCGCGACGTGTGTGTTCCGCGGATTGAACCATTAACTCTTCGGACGTCGCCCAGACCGCGTCCCAGATTGCCGTCGAACCTGCCAAACTCTGATTGGTTCCGGAGATGGGAGGCGTTCCGTTAACGACCACTCCACCGCCGATATATCCCGAAGGCGGGACAAATTCCACGTGATCGATCGCTCTTCTGAGTCGATCGAGACTTCCGGTGAAGCCCTGTTCGAGAGTTACTTCACCAGTAAATGAAACGACTGAAGCTTCGTCCCTCTGTGGTCGCAGAATGTTCTCAAGAAACGCGCGAGCAGCTTCCTTCTCATCGGGCAGAGTGCGTTCTTCGGAGGCACTCGTATCGATCAGAATCGCGAGAGAAAGCGGAAGATCAATGTTCTGTTGAAACGTGAAAATGTCCTGTGGCTGACCGTCTTCAAAGATGCGAATGTCCTCGACTTTGAGATCGCTGATGAAGCGTTTGTTTTTGTCTGCCGCAGTGAAGAAGATGTTGGTGAGATTGGTCTCGACTTTGACTACTTCGTCAGAGTCCTGTGGCACTTCCTCGCGGTTGCGCGGCGTTGGCGATGGCGATGCATAAGCGGTAGCACTCTGTGTGTTGTTCTCGTTCTTTGCTGACAACGTGCGAGTCGCTATTCCGCCGCACACGAGCAGAAAAACCAAAACCAACAACACTACTGGTCGACTAACTTCCCGATATTGCATCGTACTTCCGAAACTCCTTATTGCGCGACGCTGTCGGCGATCGCTTTGTAACCTCGTTTGGTTCTTACCTTCAGATCGTTATGGCTATCCGACAGCTTCACGTCGATCTTTCGGAACGAACCGTCGTAACTCTTGTTTGTCGGGTTATAAGTAACAAGGTACTGCGCTCGCAGTTCTTTTGAAATCTTCGTGAACGAGCGCTCGAGGGAGAGCATATCGCCCGTAAAGAAAGCGGTCCCACCGGTTTCTTCAGCAAGAGTCACGAGATCCTTATCCTTTTTATCTGCGACCTGGCCGGCCTCGACACCCGGCACTGTCCCCAGGAAACCGGCTTTCGTTGAAATGGCAAAGATAGTTGTCTCAGTGCGTTGAGCGATGTCGACTGCATCGCGAATATTCGCACGGCTGTAAGTGTCCTCACCGTCAGTGACAATCAGTAACACGCGGCGGCCCGGAACTGAACGCATCTTCTCATCACAAAACTGCCACACCGCATCGAAGAGCGCGGTCTGGGTTCCCATCTTCTTGACGCCGTAAACCGCCTTGTCGAGCAGATCGAGTTTGTCAGTGAAGTCCTGCAGTAAATTGATCTGATCGTCGAACGTTGCAAACAGAACCCGATCCTTCCGCGGCTTTATCACCGTTTGAATAAAGTTCATGGCCGACTCCTGCTGAAACTTCAGTTTGCCGGCAGTTGACGGCGACGTATCCATCAACACTGCGACGTAGAGCGGCGTAGTTTGCGAAAGATCGTCCGAGAAAGTCTCGATTGTTTGCGGAATTCTGTCTTCGAGAATCGTGAAATCGCCTTTTGCGAGTCCGGGTACAAAGTTTCCTTTTTTGTCGGTTACTGTGATGGGCAGACGCACGCGGCGAATCGCGATTTTTTCAATACCCTGCGGATTTTCAGTCGACGGTGTGGGTGATGGAGACGCCTTTGGCTTCTGCGCAGAAACGGATAACGCGGTCGCGAGGCTAATGACAGCTACCGACAAATATTTGAACAAAAATGATGTTATACGTGCTGACATGCTACTTGGATTAAGGTTCGGGAGCTGACCGCAGTCTACTGGGACCGGCGTTTCGATGCTTTCGATCCTGAACTTGTTGCCCTTTCTGGAGTTAACTATAGGACAAATAGGTCATAGGTCCTATAAAGTCAGTGCTACAATGCGATAGAACTGTTCACAACCCAGCTTAGTCGCGCAAAGTAATCGCCTTCATGCCCGACCGCCCGAACAACTCAGACACCGCCGGCACCAATTCACTACCTGAGTACATCGCCCATTATCGCACTTTACGCAGACTGGGCAAGGGTGGCATGGGTGAAGTCTTCCTTGCTGAAGACACAAAACAACACGGCCGCAAGGTTGCTCTTAAGGTGTTACCTCACGAGCTGACGACCTCTGAAAGCCGTCTGCGCCGTTTCAAACAGGAAGCACGCGCGATTCTCGCACTCAATCATCCGAACATTCTCACCGTTTTCGAGATCGGCGAGTCGCACGATAGTTACTACATCGCCACCGAATACATCGACGGTGAAACTCTACGCCACTGTCTCTGGCGTGGTCCATTGAAGCTCGATGAGTCACTCGGCATCGGTATCCAGATCGCAATGGCACTCGAGGCCGCGCACGCCGAAGGCATTGTTCATCGCGACATAAAACCTGAAAACATCATGTTGCGGCAGGACAAATTTGTCCGCGACCGGTTTGTGAAAGTGCTGGACTTTGGTCTCGCAAAACTGACCGATCGCGAGACTTCAAGCGCGGATCCTGACGCCGTCACGATTCCAATCACGATGACGAATCCCGGCGCCATCATGGGAACCACAGGCTACATGTCGCCCGAACAAGCGCTGGGTGAAAATATTGACGAACGTACAGACGTGTTTAGTTTGGGCGTGGTGCTCTATGAAATGGTCGCCGGAGAGCCGCCGTTTAAGGGAAAGACTGACAGTCACACGCGCGTTTCGATCATCGATCACGAACCGCTGCCGCTCGTGCATCATGTGCCCAACGTACCGCGCCAGCTCGAACGGATTGTGGCAAAAGCACTCGCGAAAGATCGATTCAAACGTTATCAGACGATCACCGATCTAAAACTCGATCTCGAACAAATCAGAGACGAGCTTCATGTTACCGACAATCCGGAGCTGATTAGAAACACTGCATCGGTTACGCACTCCGAAATACGGTCATCATCAACAGCAGTCCGATCGCAAGTCGAGACTGTCACGGATCAGCCAACCGTTTCCAGCACGGCGCCGGCCGATTCGAAGCCGCAGAAAAAATGGTTTGTGTACGGAGCGGTTGGATTGCTGGCAGTGTTGGCTATAGTTGCTGCGGTTTACTTCATGTCGTCATCTTCACGACCGATCAATTCTGTAGCTATCTTGCCGTTTGTTAACGACAGTAAAGATCCGAACGCGGAATATCTGTCTGACGGTTTGACCGAAAGCATCATCAACAGTCTTTCACAACTCCCAAATCTAAAGGTTATGTCGCGCAACGCCGCCTTTCGATTCAAAAGCGCGAACCTCGATCCCGTGGAAGCCGGTCGAAATCTGAACGTAGGAGCAGTTCTTACCGGTCGGCTGATCAAGCTCGACGATCGTCTCGTGATCAAAACAGAACTGATCAAAGTCGACGACGGCTCGCAGCTTTGGGGCGCGGAATACAACAGTAGTCTTGCTGACATCTTGTCGGTTCAGGACGAAGTCTCAAAGAAAATCTCGGAGAGTTTGCGGCTTCGATTGTCAGGCGAGGACCAGGAGAAGCTGGCCAGGCGATATACGAAAGACGCCGAGGCGTACCAGCTTTACCTGAAAGGCAGATACTTCTGGAACAAGCGCAACGAAGAGGGATTTCGTAACGGGATCGATTACTTCAAACGCGCAGAGGAGAAGGATCCGACGTTTGCGCTCGCTTTCTCCGGACTCGCCGATTCATACGCTCTTCTTTCCGATATTGGCGTGGCGAGGCCCGTCGATGAAATGCCGAAAGCGAAAGCGGCGGCACAGAAAGCGGTTGACGCGGATCCAACGCTCGCTGAAGCATACACGTCACGGGCGTTTGTGCGGCTCGCGTACGACTGGGATTGGTTTGGAGCGCAAAGCGACTTCCAACAAGCGTTGAAATTGAATCCAAAATACCCAACTGCGCATCAGTGGTATGCCTCGTACCTCATGCAGATGGGAAAATTCAGTTTGGCAAAGGTGGAGATCGAGGAAGCTCACAAGCTCGATCCGTTGTCGCCGATCATCAGCTCAAACACGGGGCTGTATTCCTACTACGAACATAACTACGACGATGCGATCGCGAAATATAAATTGACGCTTCAGAGCGATCCGGACTTTTGGGTGGCCCGTCACTATCTGGCGTTGGCTTACGTGCAGAAGGGAATGTACGACGAGGCGATCGTTGAGCTACGCAAATTGATCAAGGCGCCCGCGAGTGGTCCGATACCGGACGAGGTGATTGAAGCTGAGACCGAGGCGTCGGCATCGCTCGGGTTTGCGTATGGCATAGCGGGTAAGCAGGCCGAAGCGCGCGCGATCCTCAATCAGCTCGAGGCGTTGTCAAAGCGCCGGTACGTTACCGGGTTGTACTTCGCGAATGTCTACGCCGGGCTTAAGGACAACGACAAGGCGATTGAGTATTTGAATCATGCCTTCGAAGCACGACATCCGGGTTTGGTCCTGATCAGAATCGAGCCGGTGTACGACGGGTTGCGCAATGATGAGAGGTTCAAGCAACTCATCAAGCGTTTCGAACCCATGCCGTGATAGCAAAGAACCTGGTTCCACGCCGGGCGGCCACGGAGGGCCGCCCCTACAGTACGTACG
>JBKPPU010000428.1:0-24653 GCA_046733695.1 Acidobacteriota bacterium | reverse complement strand
CCCCTACAGTTACACCTAACACCGCCCAGTTCATTTACGCCCAATACCGACGCAGGGCTTGAATGACTTCATCAATCACAAGGTCCCAGCAGCCGGGACGCGGTTGGCGAAAGAGAGGCATCGTCGGATACCACGGACTGTCGTCGCGCTCGAGCATCCAACGCCAATCAGGATCGGCATGCAGTAGAGTCCACGTCTGTTGCCCCACAACCAAATCGAGCGCACGAATGGTACGCGCGTCGTCAAGCGGATTCTCCCCACCTGCGATCACGCCAAACTCGCCGTTCGATGTGACCATCACGTTTTGTTTCACGCCCGAATCGAAGGGCATCAATCCTCATCACACCAGCGCCCCGCGTCACCTCGAAGAATACGCCGAATTCTGCAGCCGCATGGTCCACCGCTACGCTCGTTGGGTTGATGCAACCCTTCTTCTGCCACAAAAAAGCACAAAAGGCACAATAAAAATCAGCGGCAGCACGAGCACAAATACAAAATGCTCCCAGAACGGGCTGCCTTGTTGATAGGAATTCCTAAGCAGCGGAATCCCGAGCGTCGTCGCGTAGTAAATCCCGAGCGGAAATAGAACCAATCGTCGACTCGGTGTTGCATTCCGTCTTTCCGTCAACACAAACAACAGCAACAGGAACCCGAAATAGACCACGATCCCCTCGAGCCGGTGCAATTGATTCCCCGACAACCCACTAACCTGCACAGAATGCTGTTGAATCTCCAGCGCAATGCAAATGCGAACTGTGTTTGCTATCACCGTGGTCACATAAGCCACCGCAGCCGTAACGGGAAGAAATTTCCAGCTCACTGCCTGAAACCGCTCGCGCCATAAAAGCCGCAACCCGAGCGTCAAAAACGCCGTGAGCAGGAAATTGACCCCGGCACACGAGACGGCGATGACAAACCGATGATCGCTGCTCATGTAACCGGCATACGACTCAAACGCAAAAGATCGTCCACTCAACAACTGCACCAAGGCGGTTGTCGGAGCGAGTATCCACCGCAACTCATCCGGAGTCGCGGTGGAGTAATAAAATTTGAGCGCCAGAGCGCACAGCACAACAACCAGCAACTGTGCGCTCCAGATTACCTTCCGTGTCATACAAACCACCGTCGCCTGCGCAGGATTACGATCGTCGCCAGTAACAGCGAACCGACCATCAACCAGATCAACTCCGGCTCACTTCCAACTTCTGTACCATCACTAACCGCCAGTTCACTAACATGCAGCGGCAGAGGTAACGGCTGCTTCACGTCCTGGGCCGAACCGTTTGGATTCGTTATTACTTCACGTACTGCAATAAAGGACGTGTATCTCGTCAACAGGTTGTACTTCAACCCGAGCGCAGTGATCGCTTTGATGTTCTCTTCAGCCAGGTCCGAAGAACCGTAGTCAGACAACTCTGCAATTCGCGAACGTGCCCATAGATAACGCAGCGCACTGTTGCCCTGATCCGGTTGGCTGCCCGCGACGTCGAGCCGGCTCACAAAGTCACCCTGGCCAGTCTTGCCGGTGAGTTCGATCGTGCCCGCCACTGGACCACGCCATTTACCAAACAGAATTATTGGGCGTTGCGCCAGGAGATCCGGGAAGCGCATCGGATTCACGTCGAATGTGTCGAAGCCAATCGAACGAACCTGGATGTCAGTCAAGACCGGTGTTTCGATGTACTCGCGGAACTTCGTCGCCGCCGCTTCAGCTTCACTCTCATCAGTGACGATGAACGGCTCACCCATGCCCGCCTTTGCGATGCCTTCGATGAGATAACGATTCACCGAGCCACCGATGCCAAACGCGAAGACGTTGCAACGATTCAGATTCGCGCGAATGTGTTCAAACACGCCCTGCTCGCCTGAAACGTAACCGTCGGTGACGAGCACAACATTGCGCGAGATACCGTCCTGCCGCGGCAAGCTCATCGCCTCCTGAATCGCGGCCATCAATTCGGTACCACCACTGCCGCGTTGTTGCTCGAGCAAGTGAATAGCGCGATCGATGTTTGCCTGGTTAGCCTGCAGCGACTGCGGCGAGAGCACTGTCGAGTCGCCGGCAAACAGCACCACATTGAACAGGTCGGTCGGCCGCAATTTGCCGATCAGGTCCTTGAGCAGTCGCTTCGACGTGTTCAGCGGGAAACCTTCCATCGATCCCGAGACGTCGACAACGAAGATGTACTCCCGCGCAGGAATCGCGTCGGCCGCCACGCGCTTCGGAGGCTGGGCCATGTAAAGAAAAAAGTTTTCGTCGGTGCCCTGAAAGAGCAGTAGACCTGATGCAATCTGATCGCCTGCGAGACGATAGCGCAGGACAAAGTCACGATTACCCTGGAACGGATTCGAGTCGTCCAGTGTCAATTGCGCAACATTCTGAGTTTGCCACTGCGGCATGATCTGGTGCGACGGGCACGACAAATCGTAAATCGGCACACCAGCGGCAATCCTGGTCGTGATGTGCAAAGCACTCGCCGGTTGTTCACCCTGGCGTTGATAAGGAGTCTCGACGAAACCGTCTTCTTTCTTCGTCTCGTCGTTCGGCGATGCGTATCGTGGTCCAACTACCGTCGGGAACACCACTTCGTAAACGCTGTCGGTGGGAACAAGGAGCTCTGTGTAACGCAGTTCGATCTCGACTTGTTCCTGCGGCATGAGGTTCGCCAAGCTCATCGAGAAAACGTTCGGGCGTTGCTGCTCCAGCAATGACGCACTCTTCCCTTCCTCTTTCGCCTGCTCGAACTCTTTCTTCGCCTGTTCACGTTCTTTGATCTTCGCGACGATGATCTCGTCGCCTATCTGCATGCGCATCGAGTAAACGGCTGCGCGCGTCGACGCAGGAAAGACGTAAGACGCATTGATCGGACGTGAGCCTTCGTTACGATAGATTTGCCGGACTTTGACGTCGGCAATAACACCTGAAACTGAAATCTCGACTCGCGTGTCTTTGAGTGGTAGATGGTCGACGCTCGGGTCTCCCTGGACCACGAAATAGGGCGCCAGTGTTTTATCTTCCTGGGTCTGCGCCACACCCGGAGTGAAAGCGATCGCAACCGCGATCAGAGCCAAACACAGATTCCGCAAATTGACTTGCATGATTTCCTCTCCGCCTCTTAGGGCGACCAAGCTTGGGCCTCTCCGGCCCCTACCTAAAACGCGGAAATCCTAAGAGAAGGAGAGCTTTCAGCGACTGTTACGGACCACAGGACAGCACCGTACGGGCCACAGTTTGCGGGTGGGGATTAGCCACAAAAGGCGCAGAGAAAGCATAGTCAGAATTGGGATGTTGTGTAGTTTCCCTGGTGCAGGAGGGGGTGCTAATTTGACTTGTTAAGTATATCCGCCAGATTCCTCTATAACCCAATTTACCAACAACGCGAACACGAGTATTTTGATCTGTGCACGGGCAAGCCATCTAATTCCTCGCTTTTTGTCAGGTCGACACCAAAATGGGTTAGTTTATCTCGTATCTCACGGGCGAGATCGACAACCTGCTGGGGAGTAAGCGCCGCTGGGTTCTCTTGTCTTTTCACATCATTTCCTAACTTGATAAGAGTTCGCGATCAATTTCAGTGACTGAGTTGTAGAGAAACTATGAGTTTTGAGTTGTTCCTACGCTGCTTTTTTGGCGATACGATTACGTAAACCGAAGTCAGGTTCCACCCAAACTCACTACAACGGAGTTCATACTTCCCAGGCGGAATATCCGGAAAGCAAAATTCTCCATCTGTTCCAGTCACGCAGGCAGCAACTCTGCGTTGGCTGAGTTTCTTCGTTTCTCGTTCCTTCCCATCCATCAAGAGAACTTCCGGCTTGTCGTATACCTCAACTAACACTCCCCCCATTGACAGCTCCCGATTTCCTTCGACGACTCTACCCGTTAATGAGTTAACAACACGCTTATCGGCTAAGACTACATTCTCCTGTCCCCAATTTGTCGTAGCTTCAGGGGGCGCCGGCAGGCACTTGCACTTCTGCGTATTGGAAAAGCTCAACGAAAACGCGGTTAGTAATAGAACTGCGACTCTGATGCTCGTCATTCGTTTACATCCTCACATCAAGCTGGTTCCAGCGCTCGTAACGCAAGACCTTTCGCGACGGTGGTGAGTTCTTCGCCACTCTTGAGTTTGTCGGCGCCAAAGCTCCGCGAGAAGTAACGTCGCACTACCGGCACGAACGATGAGCCGCCCGTTAGAAAGACGCTGCCGATATCTGACGTCTTCACACCACACTGGTCCAACAGCGATCGGATGCACGCGGCAATCTTTTGGATGTCGTCCTGAATCCATGACTCAAACTGCCAACGCTCGAGCGAGTCTTCCATGTGAACTGTTGATTGTGTAAACAGGAACGCGCCGAGCTCTTTCGCCGTTAGTTCGACTTTCGTTTGCTCCACTGCACGATAGAGAGCGTAGCCAAGGTTCTCGGTGATGATCTGAATAAGTGCTGCGACTTTCTTCGGCTGCGAAGCCTGAGTTTTTACCTCACGCAAAACCGCCATCGTCTTTGGCTCTTTCAACAGAAACATGTGATGCCAACTCGACAACTGCGTGTAAACCCAAACCGGTACGGGGAGTTCTTTGCCGAGCGAAACGTAATGAGATCCGAGACCGAGTTTCGGCGCAACCAATCGCATCATGATGCGACTGTCGAAGGTGTCGCCCGCGATCGCGACGCCTGAAGTTCCGATTACTGGACTGCGTCCCTCTTTCTTTCTGCCTGGACCGAGATGAGCAAGCGTGAAGTCACTTGTGCCGCCGCCAAAGTCGCCAATCAGAACCAACTCATCGTGATCGAGTTGAGTCTCATATTGATAAGCGGCAGCTACGGGCTCTAATTCAAATGAAACTTCCTTGAACCCGGCCAACTCGGCTGCTGATTGCAAGCGCTTTAGCGCCAGTGCTTCATCGGCTTCGGTTTCCGCTCCTGCAAAACGAACCGGACGGCCGAGGACGACACGAGATGCGGAGGTGTCGAATTGATCCATCACTCTCATTCGCAGTCGTCGCAGGATAATCGCGATCAGATCTTCCAAAGTATAATTACGTCCATTGATGCCGGTGGAAGTGAAAAGGCTGCTGGCAAGATAGGACTTGATCGAAACTATCAGTCGGCCTTTTGTGTCTGCTTCGAGATATGAGCTGATCGCTTCCGGTCCGGCTTTGGTTTCAGTGTTTTGCTGTGAACCGCGTTCACGCGCGGGAAAGTAGAGAATTGAACGGAACGCGTTTGAGTCGCCGGCGAAGGTCGCGAGTGTGGCTTGGCGATCACTGCCGGCGACAGCGATGGCGCTGTTGGTCGTACCGAAGTCGAGTCCAATGACGGGTTCTGTTTTCATAAAGAAGTGACAGGATGAACAGGATTCGCAGGATTTTACAAGATCAATCTCGTTCATCTTGCTAATCTGGAAAATCCTGTTAACAACGGCGTGTTAGAATCAAGCTTCACCAACAATGGAACAGTTGCCCGTCAAGATCGACGTCCTCCTCGAGCCTCTATTAACAGAGGTCAGCGACGATCAGGCTGACGAAATACTCTCCCAACTGATTACGGTCCACGCCGAGCCGGTAATTAAAGGCGTTATTCGTTTCAAACTCCGCCTGAATTCGTTTCGCGAAACTCAGCGTGAAGAAGCCAACGACATCCATCAGGAAGTTGTACTGCAACTTCTGGCTCAGTTACAGCGCTTTCGCAAACTTCCCGATCATCACCCGATTACCGACGTGCGCGGGATGGCTGCAGTCATCGCGCACCGGACTTGTGCGCGCTGGATGCGGCGGCAGTTTCCTGAACGACATGCACTCAAGAATCGTCTTCACTATCTGCTGACGCGCCAGCGCGGCTTTGCGCTCTGGCAAGACGGTGAAGGAAAACTATTGGCCGGATTTGCCGTCTGGCAAAAACAGCTCCAAACAACTCGCAGCCTTCCGGAAGTGGAAAAGTTGCCGGCGCACATTCGCGCGTTGAAGAGCGACAAACCGCAGCAGCTCGCTGAACTGCTCGCCAGTCTTTTCAACTATCTTGGTGGTCCAGTTGAGTTCGATGAACTGGTTAGCGGAATGGCTGCCATTCAGGGAATCACCGATCAGCCGCTCGAATCGCTGGCCGACGATGAGGATGCGACCTTCGAGCCTGCGGCGCCTGAGCCCGATCCGGCGTGGCGGATTGAGAAGAGGTTTTTTCTCCAGCGGCTATGGGAAGAGTTGCAACAGCTACCACTGAATCAACGTGCCGCGTTGTTGTTAAACCTGAAAGACGCGAGCGGGTTTGCGGCTATCACACTCTTTCCGGCAACTGGAATCGCATCCGTGCGGCAACTGGCCACCGCTCTGGAAATACGGGCGGAAGAGCTGGCGCAGATGTGGAACGACTTGCCGATTGAGGACACTCGGATTGCGGAACTGACCGGATTAACCCGGCAGCAAGTAATAAATGCGCGCAAATCCGGCCGCGAACGGCTGGCGCGCCGATTGAAGGGATTTATTTAAAGGACATGGTAATACGCGACAATTTTCGCCAACTTCTGATTATGAAGCCCACCGGGACCCCGGTTTGTGGATCAGAAAATAACTGTGGAACACTTAACTCAAAAACAAGTTGAGGATTACTCGCGAAACCAATTGCTCGCCACCGAACTCCTGGCGGTAAGCGATCATCTGGACGAATGTGACCTGTGCCGCCGGCGCGTCGAAGCTGGCTTGAACGCGGATGGAACTTTCATCGCACTGCGCGAGGAAACATTCGGCGAGGATGGTCTTTCCACTGCGCATCTCACCAGCGACCAGTCTGCCGAGTATGTTGATAAGAATCTAAGCGGCGACACGCTACAGTTCGTCGTCGATCATCTTGGCAGTTGCGAACAATGCGCCCTGGTAGTCGCAGACCTGCGTGCATTTCGTAATGAGATCGCGCCGTCGCTCGATCGCGAATATCAACCGGTGGAAGTTGCTGCTGCCACCGGAAGCTCATGGCGCGAGAGGTTTGTCTCGTTATTCAGAATCTCTCCGGTGCCGGCGTTTGGCGGTGCAGTGGTGGCGGTCCTGTTATTGGTGTTTATCGCGTGGGCCTTCTGGCGCATGCCTAAAGGCGATCACCGAGAGGAAGTTGTTGTGGTACCCAGCCCTTCGTTCGAGCCGACTCCGGCGCCTGGGCCGTCCGTACAGCCGGAGCCTGCACCGGCGGTAGTCGCACAGTTGAATGATGGCAATGGCGTCTTGAGTTTGGACCAGGAGGGCAAACTTTCAGGCGCCGATAATTTGCCCGCCGGCTATCAGGACCTGCTAAAGAAAACACTCCGCGGGCAAAGCATCGAAAAGTCGTCCCAACTGCAGGGACTGACGCGGCCGCCCAGCGCGCTGATGGGAACAAACGATCAGGCGCGTGAGTTCTCCGTGCTCGAACCTGGCGGTAATGTGCTGATGAATGATCGGCCAACATTTCGCTGGTCCAAAATGGAGGGCGCGACTGGTTATCTGGTTGAGGTTTATGACGATCAGTTCAAGCTGGTGAGTTCGAGTCCGCAAATCACGGATCTGTCGTGGACAACCACGACGGCACTCTCGCGCGGACGCATCTATTCGTGGCAGGTTAAGGCGACCAGGGACGGGCAGGAAACAACGTCGCCGCGCCCACCGGCACCACAGGCGAAGTTCCGCGTGCTGGACCAGGCGAAAGCAAATGAGCTGACACGGGCGAAGCGCGCGTACGGCTCATCGCATTTAACGCTGGGATTGCTCTATGCGGACGCCGGCTTGTTACGAGAGGCTGAAGCGGAGTTCAAACTGTTGCGACGCGCCAACCCGGATTCGGAGATAGCCAACACGTTGTTGCGTCAAATTCAAGCAATGCGCCGCTGATCCCGCGGTTAGTTTAGACAGGATTAACAGGATGTTTCAGGATAGTCCTGTTAATCCTGAACAATCCTGTTCATCCTGTCTAAAAATTTTTCCCACCACCTCAGTAATAAGTCTCAAACTTCAGCAACTTCCTCATTCGGAGCGAATTTTAGAGGGAGACGCCATGCTTAGACGATTGACAACTTTTATCTACGGACTCTTGTGTTACCTGCTCTTTTTCGGGACTTTTCTCTACGCAATCGGTTTCATCGGCAACATTCTGGTTCCCAAGTCGATCGACTCTGGGAGGACAGGGCCACTTGGGGAGGCTCTGTTCATCGACGCCGGCTTGCTACTGCTGTTCGCAGTCCAGCATAGCGTGATGGCACGACCGTGGTTCAAGCGTGGGTGGACACGGTTTGTGCCAAAGCCGGCCGAGCGTAGCACTTACGTGTTGCTCTCGTCTCTCGCACTGCTTCTTCTGTTCTGGCAGTGGCGACCGATCGGCGGCGCTGTTTGGACCGTGGAACAACCGGCGTTGCGAACGGCTCTTTATGGATTCTTCGCGCTTGGTTGGTTTCTCGTCTTGAGCAGTACGTTTCTGATCAATCACTTCGATCTGTTTGGACTGCGTCAGGTCTTCTTCGTACTGATCGGCAAACCGTACAGCGAGCTGAAATTCGGAACTCCGATCTTCTATCGCTACGTTCGTCATCCGCTCTATCTCGGTTGGTTGTTTGCCTTCTGGTCGACGCCAACGATGACCATCGCACATCTCGTCTTTGCCATCGCCACGACTGCATACATCTTCATGGCGATTCAGTTTGAAGAGCGAGATCTGATCAATGCGCACGGCGACGAATACAGGCGTTACAAAAAGAACGTCCCAATGATCGTCCCGGTGCGAATCGGCAGAAGTTAATTAGCCACAAAAAGGCACATAAAGCACAAACACTTTCATAGGAGAAAATCATGTATCGCATCGTTCTTGCACTTATCGCATTACTTACTCTCTCGGTCACACCGGCTTTGGCATTCGACAACGACAACGGTCCGGAATTGCCGGCGATGTGCTCCACCATCAAGGTCGAGGAGGGAAACAAGCTCGCCTTTCACGCTTACGCGAAGGGCGTTCAGATCTACAAATGGAATCTTGTTACACAAACATGGGACCTGGTTGCCCCGCAGGCTGGTCTGTTCGCTGAAGAGGGTTACCATGGCGAAATCGGCACCCACTACATTGGACCAAAGTGGGAAAGCAAGAGCGGCAGCATCGTCGAAGCTCGTCGCGTCCCAGGCACCGGCTGCACTCCGGATCCAACTGCTATCGCGTGGATTCTGCTCAAGCAGATTCGCACTGAAGGCTCAGGCATCTTCAGCAAAGTCACCTTCATTCAGCGCGTAAACACGGTAGGTGGCTTGGCGCCGTCAACTCCGGGCACAATCGACGGTGAGATCAAGGAATCACCATACACCGCGGAGTACTACTTCTACCGCGGTGAGAATCCGAGTAGTAATTAGTCAGCCGCAGCCAACACAAAGCCACAAAAGGCACAAGAAGCACAAACGAGATAAGGCAAAATCGTTTATGTGCTTTTTGTGGTTTTTTGTGGCTAAATTAGTCGATGAAACGGATTGAACTCAAGGGCCTGTCACAACAACAAATCGACCAGCTTCTGCCCGAAGGACTGATCTCACTGTGCTGGCGCGGCAGCGTGGCGCACGGAATGTACGTTCCGAAATCTGATCCCGATTCGATCGACGATAAAGACGTGATGGGGATCTACATCGGACCACTCGAACACTATCTCGGTTTTGGTCGCAACGATGTTTATGAGAAGTGGGAAGGTGAATGGGACTGCGTCTTCTACGAACTGCGAAAGTTCATCGGCCTGCTGCTTAACTGCAATCCGAACGTACTGAGCTTGTTGTGGCTGAAGCCGAACGGAATTATCTACGAAAGCGAGCTCGGCGCGCGTCTGCGCGAAAACCGCGATCTCTTCGTCACAAAGAAGGCATATCACTCCTTCTCGGGCTACGCGCACGCGCAGTTTAAGAAGATGATCTCGTTCAACCAGGAAGCACAAGCGCTCATGCAAAAACTCGAGGGGGAGCTCACAGCTTTTGGCATAAATCCTGAGTCGTGCGACGACGGGCACTCACTGCGCGCCTTGGACGGGCAGCCATTCGTCGGCGCCACTACCGAGATGATGGAGGTCGTGAAAAGGTATCGAGGCGAGCGTCGGCGCTATTACAGCGGCGGCTACATGGGCACGAAGCGCCGCGAACTCGTACGTCGCGTGGGCCACGACGCGAAAAACGCAGCGCACCTGATCCGGCTGTTGCGTATGGGGATTGAATTTCTCACGGAAGGCACGTTGCATGTCGAACGCGCTGATGGTCCGGAGTTGCTCGACATCAAACGCGGCGAATGGTCACTCGAAAAAGTGAAGGCAGAGGCAGAACGCTTATTTCAACTCTCGCAGGAAGCCTACGTGCGTTCCTCTCTGCCTCCGGAACCAGATCGCGATCGGGCGGAGCGTTTATGTGTCGAGGTGATCTCCGACTATCATAAACTGCTCTGATTCGCTTTTACTTACCAGTGCGTCGATGGTGCGCTGAGTATGCAAGCTTCTTGCGACTCATGCGGTCTTTGAGTCGATCGCTAAGAGACGAGCGCAGTTCCGCCAGAGCCGCTGTTTCCTCTCTGACTTCAGGCGCTGCGGCACACGGCAATGCCTGCGTCGATCCCCAGGCGCTTGCGAGCACGGCCTGGGCGCCGTCGTAGTCACCACGATCCATGCGCTTCATAGCCTCATTGCGCGCCCGTGCATTCATCAAAAATTGCACAGTCTTCATTACATCATCGTTCACCGGACTGCGCTCTACTTCAGTTTCCGTGGCGAACTCAACCGTGTGTGCCTGCTTCAACACTTCCGCATTCTTCGCTTCCTGCGGCGTGAATCCGAGACGCAGATCGAGTAAGCGCATCTGCATACCGACGTCCTGTGCGCCCACTCTTAACTGGACCACGATGTTCAAAGGTGAACCGGCTTGCAGGTTTGGCAGGCGATAACGCCCTGTGTCCGTGAGCTCAAAATCGTTAAGAACGTCAACCACGCGAACGCCGTCTGCAGGAATCAGTGATAGCGAAACTGTGTGCGCAAACTGCGCAATCAGACCTTCGAGCTCGATCTGGAAAATGTGCTGCATATCGTCTGGTTCCGCGACGTGCCATGCATTGCCGCCGCCGGCCTGGGCCATCGGCATCAACAGGTCTTCGTTGAAGTCGGCGCCGATTCCGATTGTCGAAGTACTGACACCTCGCTGAAAGAGACCCTGCGCCTGCGTGACGATTTCGTCGGTATTTGTAACGCCGACATTCGCGAGCCCGTCAGTGATCAGCACGACGCGGTTAATGCCCTGATCAACCAGCCGCTCACTGACGGTCAAACCGCCGCGCACCCACGCTTCGTGTAGCGCCGTCGAGTTGCGAGCCGTGACACGCGAGATCAAATCCTTCATCGCCTGTTTGTTCGTGACCGGTTCGCTCGGAAACAACACCTCGATCTGATCGTCAAACGTCACGACGCTGAGACGATCGGTTGCGAGCATCTGTTCGACACAAAACATCGCCGCTTCGCGAGCGCGGATCATCTTCTCGCCTTGCATCGAACCGGAACGATCCAGCACCAGGCTGAGATTCAGATCCGGACGTCCCTTCCAATTCGGCCGGCTCGTGAGATCGGGACTCAGCGCCGGTGGCGTAATGCGAATCAGCACATCCACAATCTGCTCGCGTCCTGCTTCAAGCTTCGCGTGCGTCGTGAAAAACTCTACCTTCGGGTATTCCATATCTTTATCTCCTTATCCGCGTAATCTGCGTAATCTGTGGATGGCTTTTTCCAGTAAGCTCTTCGTTTTTCCGCTTGTCGGCGGAGGTGAATAGTCGGAGCGTATGTGCAGTTCCAAGCCGGGTTCGATCTCGATCCTTTGCCACGAAGCGGACTGATCAAGCTGTTGGGGCGGCGGCGCCGGTGCCGTGGGTGCTGCTGCCGCTAACATTGGCGGCGGCGCTGAGTCCGGCGCCAATAGCGATTCGAGATAACGCTTTGCGTCAGTGTCTCGATTCTTCTTCGCCGTAACAGTCGCAACACCGAGGAGCATTTCGAGTTCTTGTTCACTCTTGCCTGCGACCAGTTCGCGAATCTTTCGGATCGGCAAGTGCTCGGCCTGCAACTTCTTCACAGTCAAAAGCTGTAAGAGGTTGAGATAACTAAACAACGAAGCCGTTCCCTGCTTTTCTCCAGGCGTTTGGATCAGCCCCTCGGTCATGTAATACCGGATCGTCCTTTCATCCGGAACGCTCGTGACTGTGCCCCGCGCCTGTTCGAATCCCATCTCCGCGAGTATCTGTTCCCCGACTCGCGCAAACTCCAATAACCCAACGTACTTCTTTCCCTTTTCCCTCTGCACCGGATGCGCCATGGGCCGCACTATACTCCTGACAGTATTTACTGTCAACAGTAGATGCTGAATATTTTTAATGCGAGGCCTATCCGTCTCATCCGTATGCCCGTTCATCTCGGATTTGCTACCATTCGCGTATTAATCATTGCCATTCGAACCTCTCCCGGTTAGGATGCGCCGCCAAAAAAGGAGACCCTATGAAACTGAGAACTCTCATGATCCTCTGTTGTGTTTTAGTGCCGGCTGCGTCGAGCTTCGCGCAGACCACGCCGGAGAAGGCCCCTGACATCAACGCCGACATGCGGAGCGGCTTCAATGAAGTTAACGAGTGGGTGACGAAGGCTGCCGACATGGTTCCAGCGGAGAAATACAGCTACAAGCCTGTCGACACAGTCCGCACTTTCGGCCAGTTAATCGCACACATAACTGACTCCTACAACTACTTCTGCGCTCGCGGTGTGGGAAACAAAGTCGAGTGGTCTGACGCAGTAGAAAAGGGTGCGACAGATAAAGACACGCTGCTTCCGAAACTGAAAGAAGCTGTCGGCAAATGCAACGCCGCCTACAGCTCCGGTAACGGCCAGCTCAGACCATTATTCATAAACGTTGGCCACACCAACCTGCACTACGGCAACATCATCACCTACATGCGAATGATGGGCCTCAAGCCACCGTCAAGTTAAAGAGCAGTTTCACGCAGAGGCGCAACGGCGCACCGGAAGGCGCAAAGAAAGTCTATTCTTCTTTGCGCCTTCCGTTGCGCCATCGCGCCTTTGCGTGAGACATTTCTTACACAAATGAAAACCACGACGTCACTTTTTTCTGCCCCCAAACCTGTCGTCGGTGTGATCCATGTTGGTGCGTTGCCGGGGACGCCGAGGGGGTCGAGGAGTGTTGGGGAGTTGGTGAGAGAGGCGCGGGAGGAGGCGAGGGTATATAGAGAGTGTGGGGTGGATGGCATCATCATCGAGAACATGCACGATGTGCCGTATCTCAAGGGTGAGGTTGGGCCGGAGATCGTAGCGGCAATGACGGCGATTGGAATCGAGGTTAAGAATCAATGTCAGTTGCCGGTTGGGATTCAGATACTCGCGGGGGCGAACATCGAGGCGATGGCGGTGGCCCATGCGGCGGGCCTGGACTTTATACGTGCCGAGGGTTTCGCGTATGCGCATGTCGCGGATGAAGGAATAATCGAAGCTTCGGCAGCCAAACTACTGCGGTATCGCAAGCTGATCGGGGCCGAACGTGTGCAAGTCTGGACTGACGTAAAGAAGAAACACTCAGCACACGCGATCACTGCTGATGTGAGCCTCGGCGAGACGGCGGAAACCGTGGAGTTCATGGGTGCTGATTGCGTGATCGTGACCGGCAGCGTTACTGGTCAGGCACCCAAAATTGCCGACATACAGGAAGCGAAGAGTCATTGCCGTCTACCCGTGTTTCTCGGCTCGGGTGTCAGCGAAGGCAATCTCGAACAGTTTTATAATGAAGCAGACGGTTTTATTATCGGGACGTCGTTCAAAGTTGATGGGCTATGGTCCAACGCGGTCGATCCGCTGCGAGTCACTCAATTAATCCGACGGTACGAATTTCTCAACAGGTGATATCAACTCAACCTTACTCGCGATGATACGGAACTTCGGCGCCCAACAACCAGTTGAAGCTTCAGCGTTGAACTCTCCTTCGACGATGGCGTCGGCAGTGGTGGTTTGCGTTGGCTTGGAAAGTAACGCGTAGTCATCCAGGTAGCCGGTTACGTTGGACCCCAAAACCGGTCCATCCTCAAATTCGACCGAAGACGCCAGGGCTTCGACAGGATCGCACTCCTCATAGATATACATGCCGTCACGGTGGAAATAGACCTTCGCTTTCACACGAATAAACTTCATGTGATACGCCTCAGCGTTTGTCGCAACCTTGCAGTAAGGCAACACGCGAGCGCGCCTCCAAAGTTCGGAAGAACCGAAGCCTCCCCCCACACCGAAACTAAGCGCCACCAGTATCGCGATCAGCTTTCTCATAGCACACCTTCCATCGATGGGATATCTTTATACAAGTTTCATATGAGGTCAACAAAAACAGAGTTACTGATCATTGGTGCGGGGCCTTTCGGCCTGGCATTTGCCGCGCAGGCAAAACATGAGAACGTCGATCATGTGATCGTTGGAAGGCCGATGGAGTTCTGGCGATCGAACATGCCCAAAGGAATGTTCCTGCGTTCCGCTTGCGACTGGCATTACGATCCGCAGAACGTGCACACGATAGAGGCGTACCTGCAGTCGCGAGGTCAAACACCCAAGGACGTCGAACCATTATCGCTCGACTTCTATCTCACTTACGTCGACTGGTTTCAAAAGCAGAAGAACATTCAGCCACTTCCGGTCTACATAGAGCGCCTGGATTCTTCAGACGAACATTTCGTTGCTACTACAGTCAACGGCGACGTGATAAATGCAAACAATGTCGTGCTCGCGCCGGGATTTCGTCACTTCGCATACATCCCGGAAGATCTAAAAACAAAGCTTCCACCCGGTAGCTTCCAACACACATGCGAATACGTAGACTTCAGCGACGCCGCTAACAAACGCTACCTGATCGTCGGCGGACGCCAGAGCGCATTTGAATGGGCCGCATTACTTCTCGAAGCGGGCGCTGCTGCGATTCATCTTTCGCACCGTCATGCGAGTCCTGCATACGCAGTTGCTGATTGGTCGTGGGTGAAACCATTGGTCGACAACATGGTTGAAGATCCAAGCTGGTTTCGGCGCTTATCGCAAAAGGAGAAGGACGACATCAGTTATCGCATGTGGTCCGAAGGGCGTCTGAAGATCGAGCCGTGGCTGGAGTCGCGGTTGCAAAGCGAACGCGTGAAGGTGTGGCCACATACTGAGATCGTTAGTTGTGTCGCGAATGAAAGCGGCGAGTTGGAAGTTAAGTTAACGAATGGAGAAGCAATCACAGTCGACCGAGTTGTTCTCGCGACTGGATACAAAGTCGACATTTCACGGTTGCCGGTCTTAGCTGCCGGCAATCTACTGACGCAGATCGAAACGCGGAATGGCTTTCCGGTGCTTGACGATCACTTCGAGACAACTGTACCGGGCTTGTTCATCACAAGCATGCCCGCGGCACAAGATTTTGGACCGTTCTTTGGATTTACTAATTCAGTGCGCACGTCGGCGCGATTGATCATTGCGAGACTGTGCTCTGAATCCGCCAGGCGCCGTTTCTCTTGACCCAGACGTCTGCAAACGGCCAGTCCCTAACCCAGCTCTCGCCATCGCGGACTTCCAGATAGCCGTGAGCCACCGCCAGCCGACCAAACACCTTCACGTGATCCACCCTGCTCCAGTAGATCTTGTCAGTGGACTGTTCTTCCATCCACCGAATGTCTTCCTCTCGGGACATCTTCAGGTTACCAACAGTCAACGTGAAGTCTTCGGTCTCAATGCGCTCAAAAAAGGCGCGGTCGTGGCGCGTCTGCGCCGGACCATACTGACGATAGATGTCGCGGATCTGCATTTCATCTTCAGTCTCCGCAACTTCGGATGGTATATAAATCGCGACCGGAACTGCTCGTTGGCTGCTACGCACTGGCTTAATCAGATTCGTGAGGACCAGACCAAAGCTGAAAGCAAGGAAGGCAACAAACAGACGAATGAAAAGCTTGTTCATGTACGTACCTCCGGACGAACTGCGTGGTCAATAATTTACCACAGAGACATACCTAACGCCGAGAAACTTACGCGGCTTGCACGGCGCCGTTCTTGTCGTCGGGCGCTTTCTGGCCTTTTTCTTTAGCCTCCGGATCGCCCTGTTTCGCGGCGGCGTTCTCGATCTCGGAGTTCACTTCCCCACCAATCAGCACGGCCGCACCTGTTAAATACAACCACAGCATCAGGATGATCACGGCGCCGAGCGAACCATACGTCGCGCTGTAGGAGTTGAAGTAATGAAGGTAAATGCGAAATGCGAGCGACACGAGTAGCCACAGCGCAACACCAATCACGGCTCCCGGCGTTAGCCATTGCCACGCCTGCTCGCGAAAGTCGGGTGCGAGGTAGTAGATCAATGCAAAGGCGAAGGTCATACATGCAAGTACGACGGGCCACTGAATAATCTTCCACCCGATCGGGAAAACCGGACCCAGCCCATAATGCGCCGCGAGCCACTCCGCAATGCGTCCACCAGCAACGACGAGGATCAGCGCGCCAATAATCAAAATCGAGAGCGAGATCGTTAGTCCAATCGCAGTCAACCGCTGTTTCCACCACGGGCGCGACTCTTTTAGATCGTAAGCAGTGTTGAGCGACTCCGTGATCGCGCCGAGTCCATTGGACGCCGCCCACAAGGCTGCCAGGATTCCAAATGACAGTTTTCCGCCACCACTCGACTCCGAGACTTCATACATCGTGTTGTCGATTAGTTGAAATGCGGACGGCGGCATGATGCGAGCAAGATATTGGAAAAATGTGTGGCGCGTGCCGGTGCCTGAACCGAGTATTAAGCCGATAACTGACGTCAGAAAGATCAGAAACGGAAAAAGTGCGAGCAGAAAGTAGTACGACAACTCGGCGGCGCGGCCAAACACATTGTCTTCCTGGACCTCGGCCCAAACACGTTTAGCCAGTTCACGCCAACCCAGGCCACCGAGCTTCCATAGTGATGCCATGGCAGTTTCCTTTGCTACAGGTTTCTACGCGCAAATCTTGTCATGGATTTACGTGGATGCATACGAATCCTTGTTGATCTCACTTGGACACAGTCAGAACCACCTCGCGGTAGCGGGTGGGTGCCGCGCAGCGTTTCCGAGAGTGCCTACGGCGTACCCACCCGCTACCGCGAGGTGGTTCTGACCCTGTGCAAGCAGGTTTTCTCAATCTATGGCAAAATCTAGGGCAAAAATTTCCCCGAACTGATGTCGATTTCGACATCCGCCGTTCGACTTAATGTTGAGGGACGCAATAGATTGCCCGGAAGTACGAATAGAAAGGAAATTTATGGGAACTAAACCTACGCACGAACAAGCACAACTACACCTGCAGGTCTACGATTTACGACGTGAGGCGCGACTGCGCCAGGCGCGCGACTGGTTTCAAAAGAGTTACCACGCCGAAACCCTCGAGGAGGCGATGAAGCTCGCGACGCCGGGAACAGAGCACGGCAATTTTCTCGGAATGGTGATTGGATACTGGGAACAAGCCTGCACGCTGCTCAACTACGAGTTGCTTCACGAAGATCTATTCTTTGAGACGAGTGGAGAGTTCTTTGGCGTGTGGGAGCAATTGAAAGGAGTGGTACCGCAGTTTCGTGAGGCGTTCAAAGATCCAAATATGCTCGGAAATCTCGAGAAAGCCGCGAAACGTTATGAGGAGTGGTCGGAGCAACGCAGCCCCGGAAACATCGCCGCGATGAGAGAGTGGATGAAAGAGGAACAGGCAAAGGCGAAATCTACCGGCGCGTAGTTCAGTTAAGTTAACTGGGCGCCATCTTGGAGTGCGGCGGCCGCACTCCAATATGGCGCTCAACTATTTTGTTGACCAGCTAATCCGCACCTCAGTAGTATATTTCCGGCGCTTACCTCCGGCACACACTGGTGCCACTACAACCCACCTCTTTTTATCCCACTATCGAGGACAACAATCATGAAAAGTACAAAATGTGTCGCTTGCGGCTTTGTGGGCTGGGCTGACGCTCCGAACTGCAAAGCCTGTGGCGCTTCACTGAGCGAGCAGCCGCACAACCTCCCACTCGCACCACCTGTCAACAACACCCATTACAATCAATGGGACGCGCCCGAGGTTCCGAAGAAAGGCCTCGCCATCCTTGCTCTGGTGCTCGGTATCGTCAACTTTTTCACGCTCGGTCTGCTGGCCGTCGGTGCAATCATAGGCTCTATCGTTGGTTGGGTGGCGATGAAACGTGCCAAACAGGATCCCAGGCGCTATGGCGGACATGGAATATCGCTCGCCGGATTCGTCTTAAGCATAGTTTCGCTCGTTTCCTTCGTGCCAATCGGAGTCATTGCCGCCATCGCAATTCCGAATCTGCTTGCGGCCCGCCGAGCCGCGAACGAAGGGTCAGCAATTTATTCGATGCGACAGCTCTCAGCCGCGGAAATCACCTATCAAAACAATTTCGGCAAGTATGCAACCCTGAATGAACTGGCCGCGCAGAACCTGATCGATGCAAGGCTCGCGACGGGCACCAAGAATGGTTACACATTCGCGATTGAGTTAACGACGAATGAGGCTAACGCTGAAGGGTTTGGGGTAACAGGTGTTCCAGTTACTTACCACAGCACCGGCAATCGATCGTTTTATGTCGACGAGACTCAAGTTGTGCGAGTTGCCGATAACTCAGGAGCACCCGCTTCAAAGGTAGATCGACCTTTATACCAGGAGGCCGATTATCCGCCGCTCGCGCCACAGCGACCATCCGATTATCGTCCGCGAACTGTATACTAGCCTCATGGCAACAGAAGTATGCGTTCACATCGATGGGATCAGTGATATCAAACAACCGAAGCAGAGGGTGTGCGAAGAGTGCGCGAAGACCGGAGATAGTTGGATGCACTTGCGTACGTGCCAACAGTGCGGCACTACTCGATGTTGCGATAGTTCACCAAATCAGCATGCATCGAAGCATGCGCGTGCGAGTGGTCATCCGGTGATCGCGTCGGCTGAAACTGGTGAGCGTTGGTTGTACTGTTATCCAGACGACGCCTTCGCCGAATATTAGCCACAAAAGCACAAACGAGTTTGTCTTAGGGCCATTGGATGACTTTGGCTTTTTTTGTCGGTCCCATTATTTGAGGGCTGAGGGTGACTGGTTTTGGTGAGTCGAACTTTGGTTTTACGACGACCGGTGGTTCGCTAACCTTAACTTCTTCTGCTGGTTTTTCGGTGACGACTGGAAGCAATTTCACTTCACGTGAACGCACGGGAGCTTTCTTTAGAGTTGTATGCACTAGATTCGCAGTTCTTGGTTCGGCAGCAGGCGCCTCGGTGACGACAGGCTCAGGTACCGCTGTTGATGGCGTGGGATTGGCGACCTTCGTTTCTACCGTTCGTGGTGGTGCGAGGACAGGCGCAGGCGGCAGATCGTGAGCTTCCGATTTATTCAATACGAGCGCACCAAAGGCACAGCAAACAATTACTACGAAAGTCGCAATTACACCGAGTGTAAGAAATCTTCTTCTCGACACGTTTCGGTGTAGTTGAATTCGTGGCGGGGTCGTTTTTGGCGCCGGCGTGTCAAGACACCGCGCCACCTCCGCAAAGGTTCGAGCCGTGGCCCATGTCTGAGCAGAAGCACCGCAACGAGTAACGGCTTCAGTGCGCGCACCAAACTCCATCAGAGTCTTCACAGTCTCGGTATGGCCAAAGAACGCGGCCAGCGCCAGCGCAGTGAACTTGTCGTTACGCGTGAGATTCGGATCGGCTCCATGCTCCAGTAGCAGCCGAACAATTTGTGCATGGCCGCAACGAGCCGCTTGCATCAGCGCCGTCGTCCCATGGCGGTTCCGTGCGTTGATATTTCCGACACGCGGCAACAAACACGCGGTTGCCTCAACGTCGCCACTCTCAACGAGGCGCGACAGTTCATCCGTAACGTCCAATGCTTTCGTTGCTGCTGACATATCAATCCCGAATCGTGATGCGATCGCCAGGTTTGATGACTGGATCCTGTATCTTTCCTGACTCGATTTCTTTCAACTTGAATCGAGTCACGACCAGAAAACCTTTGCCATCGTCGCGACCAATTCGCGCTTCTTTGCCGTTCGTCGTAGCACCTCCGGCAGCGTTGATCGCCTGAGTCAAGGTGAGTCCGCGGCGGTACATCTTTTCACCCGGCAACTTAACTTCGCCTCCGAGATAAACAAACTGCGACACCGGCGCGAGCAGAGTGATCACATCGCCGGGACGTACAAGCAAATTCATCTCACTTGCCTTTGCTAGTTCCGCTTCAAACGTCTCGTTCGACTCGTTTCGTACAACCGTGACTCGTTCTGCTTCAGGTAGCGGTTGCGCATCGGCGACGACGACATAAAGCGGAATTGCTTCGCGCCTGAGTACCTTCGGACCCGACTCCTTCACGAGCCCACTCACGAGAATCGTGTGACTGGCATAATCGCGAACTCCGACAACCACCTTTGGATCTTCAACCAGGGCCCGACGCTTCAATTCGCTTTCAACCGCGGTGCTGATTTCGTCGACCGTGAGGCCGGCAGCGGCTAAAGGTTCACCGAGCATTGGGTGTTCCAGAAATCCGGCCGGAGTGATCGTAAACAGCGTGGATTGTGTTGCGGCGTTGTCGTTAATCCGAATGTCGAGGACGTCGGCGGGCCCGACTCGATAAATCCTGGTAAGCGGTATTTCTACAACGGGAGCTGGAGCGGAGGCGTTGTTTGCTTCTTCAGACGGCGGCGGCGCGGCAACTTTCTCGGCCGGTTTTTCAATCGGTTTGTCAGGCGGCTTCTCAGTGGGTTTTTCGGCGACTTTCTCCGGCTGTGCAGCCGTTTTTTTTGTGTTCATCGCAACCGGTTGAGCCGCTGGTCGCGGTGGCGCTGTACGACGTTCGGCGGCGATTCTCGCGGAATCTTCCTCCCAAAGCATTGCGCGTGCGAGCCCGAGACGATCGCGAGCCTCATCGTCCTTCGGGTTCAGCGCGACCGCAGCTTTCAAACTCTCAATCGCTTTGCGCCATTGCTTCAAATCGTAGTAAGCGTGGCCTAGCGCGAAATGTGCGTCCGCATTACGCGGATCGAGCCTCGTGGAACGCTGCAGTATCTCAGCCGCTTGTGCAAATAATCCCGATTCACCGTACTTCACACCCTCCTTGTACAGGCGTTTGGCTTCGGCTTTATCTCTCGAGGAGACAACGGAATTGAAGGCGTGATTGGTTGCACTCTGTGCGGAAGCTATGGGTGCAAGTGACCCGCACAGCAGCAAGGCTGCGGAGAAAGCGAGAGATCTGAACATGAGACCCCCTTGAAAAGGAGTGACAAAACCCGCACGGACGAGGGGAAGTTTAGGGGATTATCAGTGTGCTGGTTATACCACTTTTACGACTGGAATTCCAGTTTTTCTACTTGGAAAGGCTACGCACCCACCCGCTCCACTCTGATGGCACTTGGATACAGTCAGAACCACCTCGCGGTAGCGCGTGGCACCGAGCAAATGTTGGCGGGGATCGATAAGTCCCGGAGTAAGCCATTTTCGATCAGCGTGAACATGTTTCTACGATCAAGATCAGTGTGTCTGGTGTACGGCTGGGGGCACGCCTCGTCGCGGCGGTGTGACTCTTGGCATGCGTTCTCGAGGAGGCGGAGGTGTAACTGGAAGCGGCGGCAACGCGACTACGGGCTGCGCAGCAAACTCATCGAGAGCAGCTTGAATAGGTTGCAGTTTCTCATAAAAGACGACAATCACTTCGCCCTTGACCATGCGACCAACTGCCTGTCGAAGCGCCTCGATCTCGTCAAGGATGACTTCACACTCCGTCGCCGGTGAAACTTCACGAACTGCTTTGCAAAAAATATTCGCAACGTCACCAGATTTCCGTCCGCGCAGATCGTGATCTTCTCGAACAATCACTTTGTCGAATCCCTTCGCTGCCACTCGCGCCGCCCGGTCGATGAGCGCATCGTCTCGATCGCCGGGGACGGTGACGATTCCGGTGACTTGCCTGTCATGCCAGTTCGCCGTCATCCGGCAAATCGCATCGAAGGCTTGCGTGTTGTGACCGTAATCAACCATCACGTGTCCGCCGTTCAAGCGATAAAGATTTGCGCGCCCGGGATTGTTGGCGCAGCTGGAAAAATTGATCAGGCGCTTCAACAAGACACTCTGTTCGACGCCAAAGCAGCGACAAGCGGCAATCGTCGCGAGCAGGTTTGCGACTTGAAAATCGGCGGCGCCATTCATCATCACCGGCAACATCGACATATCTGCGATAGCGCGCTGTCTGTCACCGATGGACTCGATGAACGCGTGTTGCCTCGCGAAGTAAGCCGTGCCACCAGACTGCAGATGAGTCTTGATAAGCGGATTGTCCTCACTGAGTGCGAAGTAAACCACCTTCTTCGGAACTCGGCTGACGCGCTCACATTCCATCAACTTCGCGAGATGTTCGTCATCAGCGTTCAGGATCAATATGCCGCCTTCTTTAACGCGTTCCGCCACGAGCGACTTGATGTAGAGAACGTCTTCGACCGACTCGATCCCGTCCTGTCCGACGTGATCGTCGCTGATGTTTGTCATCACTCCGATGTCCGACCAGTCGTAACCAAGACCACGTCGCACGATTCCACCGCGCGCAGTTTCCAACACTGCGACATCGACTACTGGATCCGACAACACGACCTGCGCCGATTGCGGTCCGGTCGTGTCTCCCTTGACGACTTGCTCATCACCAACATAGACGCCATCGGTCGTCGTCATTCCGACGCATAGACCAGTTCCCGAAAGCACGTGACTAATCATTCTGGTAACTGTCGTCTTTCCATTTGTTCCGGTGATGGAAATGATCGGGATGCGACTCGGCGCATCCGGCGGAAAGATCGCGTCGACAACTGCTTGTCCGACTTCACGCGGCATACCGGCGGATGGATAGTGATGCATTCTCAGACCAGGCGACGCGTTCAGCTCGATTACGCCGCCGCTCGTTATCGGTTCCGAGATATCCGGAATCACGAGGTCCACACCGCAGACATCAAGCCCCACCAATCGTGATGCTCGTTCACACATGCGAGCGATGGTGGGATGAACTTTCTCTGTTACATCCTGTGCCGTTGCGCCGATTGATAAGTTCGAACGATTGGAAAGTGTGATGTGTTCGCCTCGTGGCGGAACTGTATCGAGCGACATCCCCGCGTGTTGCAAGTGTGCGAGTACATCGGAGTCGATTTTGATCTTCGTCAAAGGTTTCTCATGACCCTCGCCGCGCAATGGATTCTTGTTTTCAATCGCGATCAGATCACGAATGGAGTTGACGCCGTCGCCGATAACATGTGGAAGCAGACGCTCACTCGCCGCCACCATTCGACCACCAACAACCACCACGCGATAATTACGTCCTTCAAACATCTCCTCGATCAGAACCGCTGACGAGAACTTCTTCGCGGCTTCGAAAGCAACCCTCATCTCGTCGGCAGTGGCGACTTCGAGCGAGACTGCATTACCCTGTCGCCCGTTCACGGGTTTGACGACTACGGGTCTGCCGAGCTCGTCTGCGACTCTACTTGCTTGCTTGATTGTATAGACCACCTTGCCTCGCGGAACCGGGATACCGCTTCGCTCGAGACGTTCCTTGGTCTCCTCTTTGTCCTGCGCAAGCTCAACCGCAATTGCACTCGTTTGATCCGTCATCGCTGCCTGAACGTAATGGAGGTACTTTCCATACCCGAGCTGAATGCGATTGCCGGTGCCGTCTCTGCGACAGGGAATGTTGCGTTTCTCGGCAGCATCGATAATGGCGCGTGTCGTCGGACCTGGCTCAGCATCTACAACCATCCGCTTCGCCTTCTCTAAAACTGCGTCGACAGGAAATAGTCTTCGACGCAACACTGCTTCGACGAGCTTCACTGATTGTTCCAGTAAATATGTGCTGGCTTTCTCCGCACGGAATTCGATCGCGACGTTGTAGACGCTGCCATTGTCGCGGCGCGTCTTTCCATGCGATCTGCCGATGCCGGTGAGTTCGGTCAACTCGAGTGCGACATGTTCGACGATGTGCCCGAAGTAAGTTCCTTCTTCGAGACGGGTCAAAAAGCCGCCCGGCTGTCCGAGACTGCAGTGGTGATTCTCGATTCCTGGAAGAAGTGTGAGGAGCCGTTCATTGAACCCTCTGAACTCACGACTCTCGCGTTCGAAATGCTCACCGAGATCCAGTCGCATTAACAGCACTGGACGATGGCTATAAACATTCGGACCGTGCAGCGTGCGAATGCTCTCGATTTTCATGGCGTGATGGCCTTTCAACTTCATGCGCATCGAGCGTCAATTCTTGTGCCACCAGAACATGTTTGGTTCGGTGAATTACGAAATCGAGTTTAGTTGTAAGAGATCAAAGCAGAGATGAAAGTACGCAGGCGCACACAAGATGTTTGACATTATTACGTGAGTGAAATCCGAGCGGATCGTTTTCAATACAAGGAAAGTACGAATCGCACTTGGACACAGTCAGTACCACCTCGCGGTAGCGGGTGGGTACGCCGTATGCTGCAATCGAAAAACGCTGCGCGGCACCCACCCGCTTGTATGTTAAGCCCATGCAAGTTAGAAAGAGTGTTTGTTGCTTTGCCAATCGCGGAGTAAGCAGAAGCGATTGGTGCAAGAG
>JBKPPU010000427.1:0-3295 GCA_046733695.1 Acidobacteriota bacterium | reverse complement strand
CACTGGGGATTTACTACGCGACGACGCTTGGTGTTCCGTTGTTGAATGGTTCGTACAAGCAGGGAGTTCCGTTTTTCGAGCACTCGGCCTTTGTATTGATCCTTCCGCTCATTCTCTTGGTTACTTACGCCACACTTGCATTTTTTGTAGGGGCCGCCCTCCGTGGCCGCCCGGCGTGGAACTCGATCCGTTGCAACAGAATCGATCGAGTCGTTTGATAAAGAGATCGATTCCACGCCGGGCGGCCACGGAGGGCCGCCCCTACAGTTCGTTCCGAGTTTTGATTAAGTTTGCGGGGTTGTTTGTGATTAGGGCGTCGATGCCGAGCGTGCGAGCGCGTTCGATCCACGACGGATCGTCGACCGTCCACACGGCAACGTGCATTCCGGCATCTTTAGCTTTTTCGACGAGACTTCGACGTGCGAGGCGGTGGTGCAACGCTACCGCTACTGCACCCACCTCGGTGGCTTTGTTGATAATCCTCTGGTCGGACAAAACGGAAGGAGTTGAAATCGACGGTTCGAAGAGTGCGACGGTCCTAATGTTCGAATCAACAAATCTCAGTGCGGGCAATTGGAAGCACTCGATCATCACTCGCTCCTTCAACCCATGCTCCGCAATCAACCGGCAGCAAGCTTCAGTGAGTGGTGCATACTCCGCCGGCGAGTCGCACTTCATTTCGAGATACAATCTCGAATTGTTTGTTTGAAAAAGTGAGAACAACTCAGCAAGACTCGGAACAGTCTCGTTTGCAAACGATCGAGAAAACCAACTTCCAACATCGACCTTCGCGAGCTCCGACGAGGTCACATCTGCAATCCGCTGCGACAAACCACCAGTACGTCGCAGATCTCGATCGTGAATAACAACCGGAACGCCATCACGCGTAAGCCGAACGTCAAACTCAATTCCGTCCGCTCCGACCGCGATAGCTTCACGAAATGCCGCAAGCGTATTTTCAGGCGCGACTGCAGATGCACCTCGATGACCAATAATCAGTGGCGTATTCATTTACCGGACGCGGCCGGTTCGGCGGGATTCACGATGCGCTTGAGCTTGATATCAAACGTGCCGTAGTCGGTTTTCACACGGCCACCGACCGGAATGTGACGCGCATCGTCAGTGATCCAGATCGAAAACTCACCCTTCTCGTCATCGATCAGGCGATCGTGTCCAAACAGTTCCGGCTGAACGTGCAGCACGTCAACGCGACCAAGAACGGTCTTCATTCGTTTCTTCTCGACGACTCTGACCGGAATCGTGTAAACACGTCCGCCGTCACCGATAAAAACGTCGAACGTCTTACCCACTTCGAGTGGTTGTGTGCGAATGAAATAGATCGCAGACAGGACGTCCTGCAACTGCCCGGTGAAGTCCGCAACTGCATGCCGCGGTTCCGCGTTGGGATTGTTCGGATCGCGCGAGGTCCACGTCATGACGCCTTTCGAACGATCAAACGTAGTCTCCGTTGTTCGGACTCGTTTGCCGTTTTCATCAAGAATGCGAGACTTCTGCACTGTGAACGTTGCGGGCTCGACTGTTGATTCGACTCGCTCGCGAAAACTCAGATTGAAGAGACGAGCAAAGAAACCTTTGCTGGTGACGTCGGCGTTGAGCGTCAAAGCGTAAGGTATTTTCGAATCACTAGCTTCATTGAGAGGGGTGCGCGTGGCGCGAAACTTCAGATCGGCGACATCTATCTTCCGCAAAAGCGCTCGCGAGAATTCCGCTTCGAAGTGAAGCTCTTCACCGAGCTCAAAGCGTCGCGTTCCTGCATGCGACTGAACTCGCTGCGCGTTGACAAACTGAACAGGGGCTGCGGAGCTGAAAGCCAGAGCAGCGACGAGGGAAATAAAAGCGAGTGTCTTAAAAACTTTCAATGCCTTAGAAGTAATAAGTCTTAATCAACAACAGCCCCCAGGCGATCACAAGCCCGAGTGCGGCCCGGTACTCCCGGTATCGTAAATAGAGACTACCATCGAACCTGTTAACCGCCGACTCGTTTTGTCGGAACGGCGTTAGCCGGGGAAAGAACAGCGGCACCGCCTGCCTGTAGGTCTCAAACTCTTTGCCAAAAAGCTCCCCGAGATGCGTGGCTTCGACGCGCATCACGGGCAAATAGATGCCAAGAAAGAGGGCTGCAAACAGGAGCCCGAGCAACAGTCGCCCTGAAGCGATCGTGAAGCCAAGTCCGAGCAAAAAACTTCCAAGATAGAGCGGATTGCGCGTGAACGCATAAGGACCAGACGTGGCGAGTTGTGCATTTTTTCGGATGTGTCCCGCAGCCCATGCCCGGAGGGCCAACCCGAGTAGCGATACCGATGCGCCGATGAGCAACATTCGCGGCGTCGGTCGCGCGAAAAAGATGAACGCCGCACCGCACAGAAAACCAAGCGGCACCCGCCAGCGTTGTATCCAAGTTCCGCCTCTTCTAACCATATAGACGCAAAAAACGCGAAATGAGTTAACCGATCTTTTGTCCTATTCTTCTGTCCACCGCCGCCAGCACTCGATCGACTTCAATGTCCATACAGATCCATTTTGAACACGAACGACGATGGCAGTCCACACGACAATCGATATCAGTGCGTTCGACGCAGATGTCTTCCGGTCGTGGACTGCCATTGCGCCACCACTCCGTCGGTCCGAATAATCCGACAATTGGCGTCCCGGCAGCTACTGCAATGTGCATCGGACCGGTGTCGCCTCCGACGTACACACTCGCTTCACGGGCCAACGAATAGTATCCCTTCAACGAGAGTCCAACCGGTTGAGCGTGTCCGGAGACAGACGATTGGCGAACAGCTTCCGCCAATTCGAGTTCACCCGGACCGTAAGTTACGAGCGAGTGAATGCCGTAATTGGACCACAAAAGATCGGCCAGTTTCCCGAATCGCTCGACGCTCCATAGTTTGGTCGGCCAACCGCCGGCGGGATTCAGAATCGCGTACTTGCCACCGGTATGAGCCGACGCTTCACGCGCTTCGGCCTCATGCTCTGCGTTGACCTGAATCGGAAATGACAATTCTTCAGGAGCGGGGATGCCCAGAGCGCCCTCGAGCAGCAGCAGGGATTTACGAATAATGTGAGTTTGACGCGGAACGGCGACAGTTTTTGAAAGTAGCAATGCGCTGGCCGGTTCGCGCAATCCAGAGCGAGAGAAGCCAAAAATACGACGCGCGCCCGACAGGCGCGCGATTGAAGCGGATTTGAGTAGTCCCTGGAAGTCTAAAGCTACATCGAAGGCCGAGGCACGTAACCGACGTAACTGCTGGCGCGGTGCCCGCAGCGTCTC
>JBKPPU010000426.1:0-11911 GCA_046733695.1 Acidobacteriota bacterium | reverse complement strand
CCGCAACACCTATATCTGTTCACCGCGCGTGCTGCAGGCAACAATGCAGGTGCGCGAGCGTCCTAACTTGTTTTTTGCCGGACAGATCACGGGGGTTGAAGGTTACGTCGAGTCGGTGGCGATGGGCTGGCTGGCAGGTATTAACGCAGCGCGACTTGCGCTCGGAGGCGAATTGTTGGAAGCTCCAGCACGAAGCGCAACCGGAGCCCTCGCACACTACGTTTCACATGCGGAGGCAACTAACTTCCAACCGGTAAACATCACTTTCGCGCTTTTACCTCCTCTTCCTGAACCTGCCAAGCGCCAGGTACGTAAAAAGCGGGAGCGCAGACAATTGCAGGTCGAATTGGCCTTGAAAGATTGGGCAGAGTGGCTCGAACGAAATCACACAAGAGAAGAATTCGCGCAAGCTGGTTGAACTGCACACTTATTCTGATCTGTCTCGTGGCTGCACCCGCATGGGGTCAATCAGGAAGACGTCAGGAACCTGGTAAGACCGGCAAGCCACCGCAAGGACCAATCGCCGATCCAAACAGTCCAAATAGATCGGGCACCGGCACTCCTTCTTCTCCAAACCGTCCCGCAAAAAGAACTGACGACGAAGTCGATCCAAACGATGTTGTGAAGATCAGCTCGAATCTCGTGCCGATTCCGGCATCTGTCGTAGACAAGCGTGGCACCGCTATAGTCAATTTGAAGTTGGACGATTTTGAGTTACTGGTTGACGGCGAGCTCCGTCAACTCAGTGAGCTGACGCGTTCGGAAACCAGCGTTCGCCTCGCCATGCTTTTTGACAACAGCGGCAGTCTCGATCCCGCCCGTGAATTTGAAAAACAAGCAGCGACCCGATTCTTCCGAAAGGTGCTGCGAGCAAAAGACGAAGCAGCGATCTATTCGATTGAAACTGACAGCCGTTTGGTGCAGCCTCTCACCAACGATGTCCTTCGTCTCGAGCAGACCATTGCGATGTTTGGAAAACCGGAGGGCGGCACGTCGCTCTTCGACGCGATCATCAGCGCTGCAAACTATCTGCGACCTTATTCCGGACGGAGAGTTATCGTCATCGTTTCCGACGGTATCGAAACAACCAGCAGACACAGCGATTTCGATTTCATGATGCAGCAGGTTCTGGCAGACGATTGCCAGATTTACGTGGTCCAGACCGGGTTGTATGAAGGTGCAAATTTGCGGGCGCTTGCGGCAGAGCGTCGCATGGAGCAGTTGTCGGGACAAACCGGCGGGGCTGTTTATCTTCCGAAGACAACGGATCAGCTTGATGTAGCGTTCGATCAGATTGCTGCCGATCTGTCGCAGCAGTACGTTTTGAGTTACTACCCGAATGCCGATCAGCGTGATGGCCAGTTACACAAATTGGAGTTGCGCGTCAAAACAAAAAATGATGTTCGCGTCCGCTCGCGAAAAGTTTATTATGCTCCCAAGCCTGTAGCGTCGGCGAACTACTGATGGAGAATTTGATCGAGCAGTTTCTCGAACACCTGCGTTACGAGCGCAACGTCAGCAGTCACACCTTACGAAATTACTCCAGCGACCTCGAACAGTTTCTCGACTTTCTCGCACCAGCAGATCCAAAAACCGGGAAGAGAAGGATGCCTGACGTCTCGTCGATCGATCATCTGACGATCCGCGAATGGCTCGCTTCACTTCACACGGCGCAGAAAAAGAAAGCTTCGATCGCGCGCAAGCTGGCGGCGTTACGCACCTTCTTTCAGTTTCTCGTGCGCGAAGGTGTTTTGGAATTGAACCCCGCGAAACTCGTCGCTACACCGAAGTTAGAGAAAAAACTCCCGAAGCATCTCTCGATCGAGGAGGCAGTCAGGTTTATTGAGTCTCCCGACCCCGAAACTGATTTGGGAAAACGAGATCGTGCGATGCTGGAGTTGATGTATGCGACGGGCGTGCGTGTGGCGGAGTTGACGACCTTGAATCTGCCTGACGTTGACTTTCGAAATCAGCTAGTGCGCGTGACAGGCAAGCGACGGAAGCAGCGGATCGTGCCGTTTGGAGATCCGGCCGGTGCTGCCATCCGAACCTATCTCGACGTGCGTGACAGGTTTCTCTTGAACGCGCCAATCTCAAAGCGTGATGAGGAGGCGCTCTTCTTGAATTACCAGGGAACGCGGATCACCACGCGCTCGGTTGGACGCATGGTTGAGAAGTACATTCGCATCTGCGCCGGCATGCACAACATCAGTCCTCACGCACTACGGCATTCCTTTGCCACGCATCTACTCGACAGCGGCGCGGACCTTCGCGACATACAGGAACTGTTGGGCCATGCGCGGCTTTCGACCACGCAGGTTTATACACACGTTTCGATGGAAAAGTTGATCGAGGTGTACGACAAAGCGCATCCGAAAGCGTAGCCACGGATTAGGCTGATCTGTGTAAATCCGATTTACACGGATCCGTACAATCTGCGTTACAGTGTAGGCAGATCGTCATCGCCGTTGGCACTTTCAATCGCGGCCTGGCAGGCGGCGTCGTAGCGTGCAGTGGGTATGGCTTCAAGCCGCCGTTCGTCGATGGGTTGACCACAACGAGCGCAGATGCCGTAACTTCCTTCCTTGATACGGAGCAGCGCCTGATCGATGTCGGCGACGATCTTCGAACTGCGTTCACCCAAACGCAGCGCGATCTCTTTGTTCAGATCCTGCACTGACAGATCCACGCTGTCTTTCACGCCATCATCGTAAAGTTCGAGTGCCGCGGCTTGATCGGTGCGGACCTGTTCGGTGTTTTGGCGTAGTTGAGTAAGAAGAAGATTTTGGAAATGATTCAGTTTTTCAGCGTCCAAGCCCCGACTCCCCTGTCTATGATGCGCGCCAGTATAGCATTAGGAGTTTAAATTGGGCGCGTCTCTGGGCTGCGTCTCAGAACCGGGCGATGAGAGCAACACGAGCGCCACGCGGCGCGCCTGGCGAGATATTGTTGTTGCCGTCAGCGTTCAGATAATACGTGCTGTCGAACAGATTCTGAAAATTGGCCTGGAGACGCCATTTTTCAGTTATAGAAAAGAACACGGCTGCGTCGGCGCGTGTGTATCCCGGCAGAATGACGGTGTTATCAACTGCCGCAAACACGTCCGAACGATGAATGATTCCGAGTCCCAGTCCGAGCCGGGGAAGCACTCGATAGTTATTCCACAACGAGAAGCTGTGATGCGGAACCAGTGCTACGTGTGCGCCCTTTACTGCATTGACCGTCGTGCTACTGATGAATGCATCCTGATAAGCGTAGCCGCCCGCGATACTCCACTTCGAAGTCACGAAGCCATTGAGTCCCAGCTCGTAGCCATTCGTTCGCTGGCTTCCCGTTTGCAAAATTCTTGTCGGGTCGTTTGGATCAGTGGCGCGCGTATTGGTCCGATCCTGCCGGTAGAGTGCCGTAGTCAGCGACAAGTTGCGTCGCAGATCCCACTTCGCTCCGAATTCGTAGTTAGTGAACTTTTCCGGCTTGACCTGCTGAGTGATCGTCGTCAGCGACGAAAACTGATCGCCGGAGCTCGGCAAATAAGCCACGCCATAGTTTCCGTAAATCGAAACACTCGTAACGGGTTTGACGATGACGCCCGCGCGCGGCGAAACCAAACGATCGATGCGTCTCAGATCCTGGTTGTTTCTATTGTTGTGAAACTGCAGATCGAAGTAGTCGAAACGTACGCCAGTGACGACCTGTAGGTAACGATTGATCTCGACCTGGTCCTGAATGTAGGCGCCACCGAGATTTGTATGGAGGTGGTTGTCGGCGTCAGTCGCGTTCTGTCGAAATGTAACAGGCGTAAAGATAGTTGGATTCGAGAGTGGAGCGAGAACAGATGTCGTCGTATTGTTGAAGAACGCAGTGTTGCGGAAGTTGTCGGTCAGCTGTCTACCCAGCTCTAGTCCGGTGAGAACGGTATGGCGTACAGAGCCCGTTGACGCCTGGAACGTTACGTCGGTTTGATTGAAAAGATTTCGACGCTTGGTCGCGTTGTTGTAACCCGAGATCGAGACTTTGCTTTTGTCTGCCGTCACCGCGCCGGGCACGTAGTTTTGATAGAAGCGATCGTAATCACCAAACATCGTGCGATTGCGAATGTTGAAACGTCCGGCCTGATGTTCGACAACGGACGAGATGAGATTAACGCCGACCTCAGCCCAGGCATTATTCGGATTGCCAAAGAAGGTTTCGATGGGAACGTCTACCGGTCGTCCCTGATAAGATGGAATACCGCGATCGGCAGTGCGGTAATCGCTGAAGTATTCATACGAGAGTTTAACCGCTGTCTTTGGACCAACGATGAAGGTCGCAGTCGGATTAACGCCATAACGTTCGAGATCTACATGGTCTCGGAAGCTGCCTGAGTTCTCATAAACGCCGTTCAGTCTCAACGCTACTTTGTTGCCTAATGGCTGATCAAAATCAACGGAGGCGCGTTTGTTTCCGAACGAGCCGCCTTGAAGCGTGATCTCGCGCAAGCTTGTAAAGCCGGCTTCTTTACTTACGCGATTAATCACGCCACCACCACCGCCACGACCAAACAACATCGAATTTGGACCTTTCAAGGCTTCGACACGCTCGACGTTATAAAGGTCGCGGTAGTACTGCACATCGTCGCGCACTCCGTTTAAAAAGAAATCGGCACTGGTGCTGTTACCGCGGATGACAACTTGATCGCGATTGTTCTCGCCCTGGTGTGATGTGATACCTGGAACGTAAGTAACAACATCACTGACGCTCGACATCGACTGATCGCGAATCTGTTCTTTGGTGACGACGGAGATTGATTGTGGAATATCGCGAAGCGGCGTCAATGTCTTGGTAGCAGTATTAACTGAACTCACACCGTAGGAGTCTGTGATCGTGACGCTCGCGCTCGAGGGCGCTACTTCGAGAACGATCTCGATCGGCTGAGCAGCAGCGGGAGTCATGGTTTGTGTAACTTCGGAAAAGCCTTCTGCCGCCACACGCACCTGATACTCGCCCGGCTGGACCATGACAGAGAACTCACCATTGCGATCCGTTGTAGCCGAGGCAGAGGGAAGACCATTACCGGAGGTCCAGACGTCTGCTCCAGGGATGGCGGCGTGATTCGCGTCGACCACCTTGCCGCGCAAAAGAATCTTCCTGGTGATCCCGGGCTGGGCAAAAACAGGTGCAAGAAAAATGACGGAACACAGTAGAAGCAGGAAGATACGATGTGAGATGGCGAGCATGACGGCCCTTTCAACCTTGTCGGCAATGCCTACTTTGAATCTGGTAGAGCGAAGAAATTGAAATCCGTTTTCAATTTCAGAGCGGCCAGAATAATTCAGAGAGGAGGAATTGGTCAAGAGGAGAGGCTGCTATTTTTGTTTTCGCAGTTGATAAAGGCGGCAAGTAGGGGAATCGTTAGCTCGTGATGACCCGTGATCGAGTAGCCTCGACCGGCGCCGTTTTCCGTCGGACGGCGCACTACATTCGTCAGTGGTCGATAGGATTGAATGAAGTCGAAGTTCGCTGTCGTGATGTCTGAGAGACTATGGCCCAGGTTGCGAACCAGTGTCACGCATTTCAGAAAAACTTCCGGAAGCGTGACGGCCGATCCGATGTTGAGATAGACGCCGCCGCCGTCCATTCTCCGCACTAACTCCGCGAGACAACGAAAGTCAGTGTGTGTGGCAGCGCCGAGTGCTGCGCCATCGAAGCTGGGATGAAAGTGTGCGATGTCGCCGCCGATCGTGACGTGAACGGTGAAGGGGATCTTCGAGTCGTACGCGGCACAGAGTAATGAATAGTCGCGATGTTTCGGACTGCGTGTGACGAGCGCGCGCCCAACCGCTTCGCCGAGTCCGATCTGGTCCGTTGCGCCCTCGCGTGCCGCAGTATTGAGTAACTGTGCTGTTTCTTCGGCGCCTCCGAAAGCGCCTTCGGATAACGTGGCGTCGACGTCTTCTGAAGTCGAACCAACCATCGCGATCTCAGAATCATGGACCAGCACCGATCCATTTGCTGCGATACCTGAAACGTAGCCACGCTTCATCAAGTCGATGATCACCGGCGCGAGACCCGTCTTGATCACGTGACCACCAATGCCCCAGATGATCGGTTTCTTTAGTTCGCGTGCGCGACGAACGCGCTCCGCAATCTCGCGAATAGCTTGTCCCGCGAGCACGTTCGGCATCGCGGCGAGAAAATCACTCAGCGACGCATCCCCACTAATTGGTTTCGCAAAATCCTGAAGATTAACTTTGCTTGGACGCGAGGCAAGCGGATAGGTCTCGACTCTATCAAGGTCGAGCGGTTTCAGATCGTCGTAGATTGATGGCATCAAGTTAGCCACAGATTTTACGGATTAAGAACGGATTTGAATCTGTGGCCTAAAGTATATCAGGAAATACCGTTGCCATTGCGGGCCAAACGGCCGTTCAGCAATGGGCGAAGGACGTGGCCGGTGTGGGAGCGGCGGGAGCGGGCGACTTCTTCTGGGGTGCCGGCGGCCACGACGCGCCCGCCGTGTTCGCCGCCCTCGGGGCCGAGATCGATGATGTAGTCAGCGGATTTGATCACGTCGAGGTTGTGTTCGATGACGAGCACTGTATTGCCGAGTGAAACGAGTCGCTGCAGGACGTCGAGTAGTTTGTGGACGTCTGCGAAATGCAGTCCGGTGGTCGGCTCGTCGAGGATGTAGATGGTCCTGCCGGTTGCACGTTTCGAGAGTTCTTTGGCGAGCTTGATGCGCTGCGCTTCGCCGCCCGAAAGTGTCGTTGCTGATTGGCCCAGCTTGATGTAGCCGAGCCCGACATCCAGCAACGTCTGCAGCTTTTGATTGATCTGAGGAATGTTTTCGAGCAGCGGCAGCGCTTCCTCGACTGTAGTATCCAGCAGATCGGCGATCGACTTGCCTTTATATTTCACGGCAAGTGTCTCGCGGTTGTAACGCGCCCCGCGGCACACATCACACAGCACGTACACATCAGGAAGAAAATTCATCTCGATGCGTTTCATGCCGTCGCCCTCACACGCTTCACACCGCCCGCCCTTCACGTTGAAAGAAAAGCGACCGGGTTTGTAACCACGTTCACGCGACTCCGGCAACATCGCGTAGAGCTCGCGTAAAGGAGTGAATAAGCCAGTGTAAGTTGCGGGATTGGATCTTGGCGTTCGACCAATCGGCGATTGATCGATCTCGATTACTTTGTCGACATGCTCGAGTCCTTCGATCGCTTTGTATGGTCCAGGCTCAGTCAGCGAGCCATAAAGATGCTGAGCGAGTGCATAATAGAGAATGTCTTCGACGAGCGTGGATTTACCCGAGCCTGAGACGCCGGTCACGACGGTCAACAACCCGAGCGGAAACGAGACGTCGATCTCCTTGAGATTATTCGCGTAAGCGCCGGTGATCGTCAGGTACTTTCCGTTCGGCGCTCTTCGCTCTGCCGGTACTTCGATCTTCCTCGCACCACGAATGTAGAGTCCCGTGATCGACTCAGGATTGTCAGCCACGTCCGCCGCCGTTCCGACTGCAACAACCTTTCCGCCGTGTGCGCCGGCGCCTGGACCAAGATCGACGACATAATCAGCGCGTCTGATAGTCTCCTCGTCGTGTTCGACTACGAGCACGGTGTTCCCGAGATCGCGCAGTGTCGACAGTGTCTCAAGCAGCTTCTGATTGTCTCGCGGATGAAGACCGATCGAGGGTTCGTCGAGCACATAGAGAACGCCACGCAATTGCGAACCGATCTGCGTTGCGAGTCTGATGCGTTGACCTTCGCCGCCGGAAAGTGTTGCCGACGACCGGTCGAGCGTCAGGTATCCGAGACCGACAGTTTTCAAAAAGCTCAGCCGGCTCTTGATCTCTCTTAGAATTGAACCCGCAATCTGTTCTTCACGGGAATTGAGCTTAATTTGCTCGAACGCGGCGACCGCATCCTCGATCGGCAACGACGTGTATTCAGCAATACCACGCCCGCCAACTTGCACTGACAACGAGTCAGACCGCAGGCGGCGCCCGTTGCATTCACTGCAGACTGTCGGGGAAACCAACTCTTCGAGTGCGATCTTGATCTTTTCCGACGGCGCTTCGCTGAGACGATCCTTCAACCAGTTGAGCGCGCCTTTCCACTCATTCTGATAACTATAAAGTCCCTGGTCGAAGGTTATCTTCCCACTGACTCCATTCAGAAACCCTTCGCGCACTTCCTTCGACAAATCGGAAAAAGGCGTCGCCGGATCAGCGTGCAAATGTTTGCAAACGGCCAGCAGAGCACTGCGGAGATACGCGGAGCCCTGCTTATCCGCGGTGCCCATAAATCCGAGTCGCTCCGGTGTTTGCCAGGCTTCGGGAATCAACTTCAGCGAGTCGATCTCCATCACGGTTCCAAGACCATGACAGCGCTTGCACGCGCCGTAAGCGGAATTAAAAGAGAACGACCTCGGCTCTAGTGGCGGAACATTTATGCCGCAGTTAACACAGGCCATACGCTCCGAATAAAGCTTCTCTTCGCCATCGACAATCGAGATGAGCACTGCGCCGCCCGTGAGCTTCAGCGCGGTTCGAATCGAATCGGTCAGTCGCTCGCGAATGCCTGTCTTGATCAGCAGACGATCGACAACTGCTTCAATGGTGTGGTTCCTTCGCTTGTCGAGACGAATCTCTTCGTCGAGCGACAGCAACTCGCCGTCGACGCGCGCGCGCAAAAAGCCTTCCTTCGCGAGCTTTTCCAGCTCTTTCTTGAACTCACCTTTGCGGCCACGGACGATCGGGGCGAGCACCATCACGCGTTCCCCTTCCGGCAGCGCGAGCACGTTCTGCACGATCTGATCGACGCTCTGTCGCGTAATCGCGGCGCCGCAAATATGGCAGTGCGGCACGCCAATGGACGAGAACAGCAGACGCATGTAGTCGTAGATCTCGGTCACTGTTCCCACGGTTGACCGGGGACTACGCGAGACTGTCTTCTGTTCGATGGAGATGGCTGGCGACAGGCCGTCAACTGAATCGACATCGGGCTTTTCCAGTTGATCCAGAAACTGCCGCGCGTAAGCCGAGAGCGATTCGACATAGCGGCGCTGGCCTTCAGCGTAGATAGTGTCAAAAGCGAGGGAAGATTTGCCGGAACCGGACAGACCAGTGATTACAGTGAAGCGATCGCGCGGGATATCGACATTGATGTTCTTAAGGTTGTGTTGGCGTGCGCCCCTAACACTGATGCGATCAATGGCCATAGCGAAAACCCGTCATTGTAGCGGACGAATTTTCGAGTCGCAAGCCATCCACAGATGACACAGATAAATCAGCAAAATCAGCGTAATCTGTGGACTAGAAGTTGAACCGCATTCCTAATTCCATACGGCGCGGGGACTGTGCCGAGGTGGCCTGACCGAAGAAGGGCGAGGTTTGAACGCCCGAAAAGGCGCCCAGATTCGCGTGATTCAGAAGATTAAAGGCTTGGGCGTAGAATTCGAGACGGTATTTCTTCGTGGCGCCCATGCCGATCGATGGTGGCGCGGCACCGTCGCCGCCGCCGACGCGGATCATTCTTACTTGCGGTCCACCGGTCTGTTGTTGTTCCGGACCGAAGTCTTTGCCCCAACTGAAACGCGATCCGATTTCCCAGCGCGACGCTCCGCGGGCGCTATTGCGTCCGAGGCCGAACGGCCGATCGTTAATGACCGTGTCGCCGTTGTTATCGAAACCTGTGGTGATGTTGTAAGGCAACGCCGAGGTCGCCTGGAAGATCGTCGAAATGCCGAATCCATGCGGTAGTCGCTTGCTGATAAATCCGGAAATCAAGTGACGGAAATCGTTCGCTGATGGACCACGATCCGCGTGCAGATTGAAATTGTTCGAAGGCAAACTGAACGGGCTGTCTGCCTCATTCGTGTTTTTCATAAAGAGGTAATTGATGTTCCAGAAGAGGCCCTGGACAAGCTTTGCCGGACCGATGCCGACCATCAACCGGTGGCTCGATTGGTACGCAGACGATTCGATGTTTGTGATGTTACCGGCCGCCGGATCAGGCCGGCCAAGTCCTGCCACGGGCGCGTTCAGATTGCGGCCATGCAGCAAGTGAACGCCGCGTTGATATTGGTAGTTGGTCGTCAGACGAAACAACTTGAACGGGTTTGTCTCCACGCCGATTGAGTTTTGAAAAATGTATGGGATCTGTAATTCGGCATCGGACTGGATTCGACTTGGAGGCGGTAGCGTCTGCAGACCTCCGATGAAGGGATTCGGATAACCCGGGTTGGCGACCACGAGGTCTCTTTGACGCTGACCGTCGACTCGCAACGTCTGTTCGTAAGTCTGCGCTGCGAACCAGTCGTAAAAAATGCCCGAACCACCGCGGATCGTGACGGCTCCGCTCTTCAACGGTGACCAGACAAAACCAAAACGTGGAGCGATGTTGAACTTGCCGGGCACATGAGTCTGCGCTTCATAACGCGCGCCATAACTGAGCGTCAGGTTTTTCCGCACGCGGAAATCGTCCTGCGCGTAGACGCCAAACTGGTACTGCCGGTACTTCACCGTTGGATCGCCGATGCGTTGCGTGTACTGCGTTGGCAGTCCCGCTTCGTAAGCGGCGAGGTCTGCAAATTGAAACGTGCCGAATGGGTTGGTTCTTTCGTTACTGCGATAGCCACCTGCTTCGAGTTGAGCGCCGAAACGAAGTCCATGCTTCTCGAGCGCGTAGTCGACATTGTCTTGCAGGTCAAAATCGAGCGACCTGCGATCGCCGCTTCTCTGTGCGCTGCCGTCGTTGAAAGAGCCGGGAACCAGAGTCGTTCGTCCCAGAGTCACCGAGCGCGCTTCGGTTGTGGTCCAACGCGCCTGCAATCGTGCCTCGTTGAAAAATTTCTTTCCGAACACGCCCGAATCGCCGAGCCGCGCGATGTATTCAGTCTGCTCCTGTGAATAGCCGCGGGCGGGTAGATCGAAATCGCCGACGCCGAGATTGTTCTGTACTCCCGCATTGCGTTGAAACTGAAAACGTGACGTGTGTGTTTTGGTCAGGGCGTGTTCGAGACGCGCGTCGAGGTTTAGACGTCTTGACGGCCGGTAAGCGAGATCCTGAACAGTTCCGCCGGGCACCGTTGCAAATATTGGACGCGCATCGAAGAACAACGAGCCTTCTGCATTCAGAAATAGTGACGTGTGATTTTTCCAGATTGGACCATCGAGTGAAAGACCGAACCGCCGTTGCTGTTCCGGACCACGAAAAGGCGCAAACACCTGTCGACCGTTCAGCGACTCGTCGCGAAATCCAAAATTGAACGAACCATGCCAGGCATTCACGCCCGGTTTGGTCGTAATATCGACGAGGCCAAAACCCGCATCGTGGTTTTCAGGAGCATAAGGATTCATTCGGAAACGGATTTCGCGAATCTGCGACTTTGGCGGAAGCTTACCGCCCTTAAATCCATTCACGCGGATCTGCGCTCCGGGACCAGCGAGCTGGTTGATGGCGTTCTCAAACTCTTCCGGATCGTCGGGCAGTTGCGCGATCTGTTCCTCAGTCAGGACATTTGAAAACGCGGGGCCGCTCGGATTTGTGTTCTTGACCTGAGTTTCGTCGTCGACATCGACATCAACCTTGATCACGTCGATCTCGAGTGTAACTTCCCTATGATGTGGGCCAGCGCTGAGCTCAAGATCGTTGATATCCTGAGCTTTGAATCCCGGTGCTTCGATGTGAAGCTGGTATCGCCCGGAGCCCAGCTTATTGAATCGTGCCTCGCCGCGCTGGTTTGTCGAACTGAGCGACTGAGCCTTCCCGTTCTTGATTAGCTGCACCTGCGCCTTATTTATCAAAGCGCCCGTCGGATCTTTAACGACCACTTCGAGACTGGCATTGCTCTGGCCCAAACACGGACCAGCCACCAAAAGCAGAGCAATTAACACACTTATCGCCCGAGAATGTAGGGGAGT
>JBKPPU010000425.1:0-6066 GCA_046733695.1 Acidobacteriota bacterium | reverse complement strand
ATCCCAGCGCGTCGCCGATAACGTGCATCCATGCTCCACGCAGGTTGAGATCGATTTCGTGGCGGGAGTGAAGTATCCAGGCACAGATGAGATTGATAGCGAGGCCACCTGCGGCCACGACGATCATTGGTCCACTGCGAATGACTGGAGGCGACAGCCAGCGCTCATATGCGCCATAAAAAATCATGATCGAAATCACGACGAGCGCCACGCCGTTGACGAGCGCGGCAATGATCTCGAGCCGGTAATAACCGAATGTCTTTCGTGAGGTCGCAGGACGAGAACCAAACCAAACTGCCGTCAGTGCGAGGATGAGCGCGGCAACATCCGTGAACATGTGACCCGCATCGGCGAGCAATGCGAGTGAGCCAGTCCACCACGCACCGACGACTTCGGCAAACATGTAGAGCGTCGTCAAAAGCAGAACCAGACTCAGTCGCCTCCAGCTCTCACTGGAATGCCTGTGAGCCCCGTTGTGTCGCTTCTGATCCACGCGCGGTTAGATTGCCACAAAAAGGCACAAAAAGCACATAAAAGAAAATCCTCTAATCAGGAAATGTTTTTGTGCTTTTTGTGCCTTTTTGTGGCTAAATTTTACAGAGCGGTGAGGCCGGATGCGGTGTAGAAGTTGCGATACAGTTCGTTGAATTCTCGCAACGCCAATTCCATGATTCGCTCCAGCTGATCGATATCGGCGACGTTGACTACCGCGTTGACGTTGTTGAGAAATGCAGCGTGCGCATCCATCGTGCGCAACGAAGGCGATAGCAGCACAAAGAACAGCCGGCGGCGCTGCGGCGGACGAAGTATGTTGATTTCCCGAATCACGAACACCGATCCCTGCTCACCGGGATCGAACTGCGGTTCGAGTACAACCACGTCCATCTTATTCGCGCGCATTGTTTCAACAGCCTGGCGCGTGTCTTCCGCTACAAAAACCTGACAACCGCAATTCGTCAGTTTGCCTGCAACCGACTCGCGATACGGCTCACTCGTGCAAACCAAAGCCTTGCGCTTATCCCATGCTGGCCGTGCGTCTGGTCTTTCGGAATTCTGATTCTGCCCTTTCGACAACAACTCAAACAGCATGCGAACTGTTTCATCGTTGGTCGCTGGTCCCCCCGCAACCGCGGGCGCCGAAGGCTCGTAAGCACGCGCGGTCGACTGCTCATATCGCGGATGATCCGTCGACGGAGATCCTCCGACAGCAAGCGCGCTTTGCCCCGTTGCAGGACTGGCAGGACCAGCACTGATCATGTTGCCGCACTTCGGACAGCGAACGTTGAAAGGACGATTGGGCGACTTCTCGTCGTCAATCTGCAAACGGGTCGAACACTTTGAACAAACAATAAGCATGACTACTCAATCAGTCCGAGCATCGAACCAGAGTCGGAAAAAGCATTGGCCGGCATGCCATCAACGTCGTGCCGAATAAAATCTTCAGCGGCTGACATGCCTTTTAGCGAAAGCAGCAAGTTGTTTTGGTTGGTGGCAAAGGCAAGCCCATCTTCGAGCGACACGACATTCGACTCAATCAGACCTTTGATAACCGTGTCGAAGTCCTGCATGCCATCCAGTTTTCCATCACGCATCGCATCCAGCAGCGACTTGCCTTCAGCCTCGCCCGCTTCGATGTATTCACGGGTACGTGGACTGGATCTCAGAATCTCGACTGCCGCCATACGACCGCTGCCATCCGCGCGCGGTATCAAACGCTGCGACACGATGTAACGGAATGTTTGCGCCAGCCGCGTTCGGATAACAGGCTCTTCGTTCTTTGGATAGAGTCCGATGATGCGGTCGACCGTTTTTGAAGCATCGATCGTGTGCAAGGTCGAGAGAACGAGGTGACCAGTCTCGGCGGCTTCAAGCGCGATCTCCGTTGTTTCAAAGTCACGCATCTCGCCGATCAGAATTACTTTCGGCGCCTGGCGCAACGTCGCGCGCAGCGCAGAAGGAAAGTCGCGCGTGTCATGACCGACCTCGCGCTGGTTAATCGTCGAACGTTTGTGGTTGTGTAAATACTCGATGGGATCTTCGATCGTGACGACGTGGTAGTACTTCTTCTCGTTGATGATGTCGATGATTGCTGCCTGAGTCGAGCTCTTGCCGGAGCCCGTTGGACCAGTCACGAGGACCAGACCATTGCGAAGTTCGGCGATATCGGCCAGATGAGGCGGCAATCCCAGGGACTTCAGAGTGGGAATATCCGTCGGAATAACTCGCATCACGATCGAGTAAACGCCGCGCTGTTGGAAGATATTCACGCGGAAACGTGCTCGTGAAGGAAGTGAATAGCTGAGATCGGCCGTGCCCGTGCGCGCGAGTTTCTCGGCAGCGTCCGGATGGCCATACATGAGCGTGAGGGCGATGATTTCGGTCTGGTACGGCGTAAGCTTCTGCATCCCGAGCGGCTGGACCGGGGTTAGCTTGCCGTTGATCTCAACCTGTGGAAGCTGGCCGACTGAAAAATTCAGGTCGCTGATCTTGTCAGAAATCAGCAGCATTCGCTCAATAATGGGCGGTAAATCAAAGAAACTCATCGATGTCGGAAACTCCGCACGGGGTTTGTAGGGTGGGTGCCGCTCGAAAGGAAATTACGCCTTCCGAATCCGCGTCAGATTCTCGCGCATAACGATGATAAACGCAAGAAAATTATGTTTGACGGGCATTTGAGAGGGATTGAACCAGGCTGCGGGTCATCTCGGGAATGCGATCCTGCTGAGACAGGAGAGCGCTTATCACAGCTACCGAGTCGGCGCCCGCTTGAATGGCTTCGCGGGCGTTGAGGTGGTTGATGCCTCCTATGGCGACGAGGGGGAAGTCTCCAATCGCGCGGCGAACGGCCCTGAGTCCGTCCAAACCGAGGACCGGAGCAGTGTCAGATTTGGTGTTAGTTGGGAAGATCGGCCCGATTGCCAGGTAGTCTATAGGAAGTTTCACGGCTTCGAGAGCCTGATCCATGTTGTGAGTTGAATATCCGAGAATCGCAGCCGGGCCGAGGAGTTTTCGTGCTGCGTCGGGCGGCAGATCGTCCTGGCCGAGATGAACTCCGTCTGCGCCGACTGCGATCGCCACGTCCACACGATCATTGATTATCAACTGCACTCCGTTTCGTTCAGCCACAGCGACCGCCGCTTTAGCTTGTTCATAAAACTCCAAAGCAGGCATCCGCTTCTCGCGGAGTTGAATGAAAGTGGCGTCACCAAGACTCAGCAATTCAACCTGCTCTGCATGCGAGAAACCCGAGAGCTCAACATCCGTCAGCGGGTAAACTCTTGGCAGTCGCAACTGATGCATTTCACTTTTGTGCTTTTTGTGCCTTTTTGTGGCTATTCTTCCGACTCTTTCTTCTTGGGGCGCATGTTGGCGGGAAGCACACGCTTGCGCAAACGAATCGATTGCGGAGTCACTTCAACCAGCTCATCATCAGCGATGAATTCCAACGCCTGCTCCAACGACAACTCCTTCGGAGGCACGAGCCGCAATGCTTCATCAGCCGTCGAAGCGCGCATGTTGGTTAACTTCTTCTCCTTGACGGCATTCACATCCAGATCAACTGCGCGCGCGTTCTCGCCGATGATCATGCCTTCATAAACGCGCGTGCCTGACCTCACAAACAACGTGCCCCGTTCCTGAAGATTGTAGAGCGCATACGTCGTCGTCTCGCCCATGCGATCAGCTACGAGTGAACCAGTGGCGCGGCCGCGCATCGCACCTTGCCACTCACCCCACCGCAGAAACATCGTATTCAGCAAACCCGTTCCTTTCGTCTCCGTCAGGAACTCGTTGCGAAAACCGATGAGGCCTCGCGATGGCGTCTCAAACTCGAGACGCACACGGCCCGTGCCGTGATTGATCATCTTCGTCATCTGTCCCTTGCGCCGTCCGAGAGCTTCCGTGATGACACCGATAAACTCGTCAGGACAATCAACCACCACCGCCTCGATCGGCTCGAGCGTCTTACCGTCGACTTTCCTGGTGATCGCTTCGGGCTTTGACACCTGGAGCTCGTAACCTTCGCGTCGCATCATTTCGATCAGAATTGCGAGCTGCAACTCGCCGCGTCCTGACACCTTGAACTGATCGGGAGAATCAGTTTCTTCAACTCTAATCGCGACGTTGCCGAGGATCTCCTTGTCGAGTCGTTCCTTGACCTGCCGCGACGTGACGTACTTCCCGTCCTTTCCGGCAAACGGCGAGTTGTTGACGCCGAAGATCATCGCGATGGTTGGTTCGTCGACTGCGATCGACGGCAACGGATGCGGATTGTCGAAAGTGGTGATCGTGTCGCCGATGTTGATATTCTCGATGCCGGCGAGTGCCACGATCTCGCCGCAGCCGGCTCGCTCGACCGGTTCTCTTTTAAGACCTTCGAAAGCATAGAGCTGGGAGACGCGCGTCTTCTGAATTGAACGATCGGGTTTGACGACTGCGATCTGATCCCCAATCTTGATCTCGCCCGAGAAGATGCGGCCGATCGCCAGGCGGCCGACGTAGTCGTTGTAATCAAGATTGGCGACGAGCAATTGCAATGAATCGTTGCGCAGCTCTTTCGGCGCCGGAATGGATTGCACGATCTGCTCGAACAACGGCTGCAGGTTCTCGGATTGGTCCTCGAGTTTTTGTTTCGCTATCCCATCACGAGAGACGGCATAGAGAATCGGAAACTCGATCTGTTCGTCAGTGGCGTCGAGATCCAGGAACAACTCGTAGATCTCATCGACGACTTCCACCGGCCGCGCGTCGCCGCGGTCGATCTTGTTGACGACTGCGATCGCAGGCAGACGTGCTTCGAGTGCTTTTCGCAGCACGAACCTTGTTTGCGGCAAACAACCCTCTGCGGCGTCGACGAGCAGCATCACGCCGTCGACCATCTTGAGAACGCGCTCGACTTCACCACCGAAGTCCGCGTGTCCCGGCGTGTCGACGATGTTGATCTTCACATCGCGGTAGCGCACCGCGGTGTTCTTCGCCATGATGGTGATGCCACGTTCACGTTCCAGATCCATCGAATCCATCACACGTTCGCGAACTTGTTCGTTTTCGCGGAAGGTACCTGACTGCCTCAGCATCGCGTCTACGAGCGTGGTTTTGCCATGGTCGACGTGCGCGATGATGGCGATATTTCGGATGTCTTGTCTTTCAACCATTAGGGCTATTTAGCCATGGACTTTCACTGATCGCCTAATTGCCGCAGCGCTTCGAAGAGCACGATGCCGACGGCCGTGGCCAGATTCAGGCTTCGTACACGCGGGTTAAGCATCGGAATTTTCAGGCAGTTGCTCCAATTTGCGCGCAGGAGCTCTTCAGGAAGTCCGCGTGTCTCGCGGCCAAAGACGAGACAGTCTTCGGATTGAAACGTCCAGTCGGTATAGAACCGATCTGCCTTGGTGGTGAGATAAACGAAGCGAGCCTGGGGCAAGTGATGGTAGAGCGACTCGATATCTTTGTGACGCGTGAGCTGCACTTCCGGCCAGTAGTCGAGACCTGCGCGTCGCACTGCGCGATCGTCCATGCGGAACCCGGTGACGCCAACAATGTGAAGCGGAGTATTCGTGGCCGCACAGAGGCGAGCGATGTTGCCGGTGTTCGGAGGAATCTCAGGTTCGACGAGCGCGACAGAAACCATAAACGAAGTATAGGTCCTCTATGACTTACAGGCCCTATTCAAAACAAAAAAGAAACGACGAGCTTCGCTTGAAGGTCTCGTCGTTTCTTTTGTAAGGCCTCGTCGGCCTCAGATGTTTGTGTGCGCCGGTGGAAGGTACGTACTGTAACCTGCTGGTTCGGGTTATCTCTTCTTTGCGGCTTTCTTCGTTCCGCCCTTCTTCGCGGCCTTCTTGGTTCCGCCCTTCTTCGCGGCCTTCTTTCCACCTTTTTTAGTTGCCATAGCTTCTATGTGCTCCTTCTTTCGAGTTTAGTTTTTGTTTCTTCGTAACCACAAGATAATGTGTTTGCATCCTTCTTGTGGGCTAGAGTAAACGGCGCACAACATCTTGCTATATAAACGCAATTATCTCGGATGTCAATAACTTATTACTCGATTGTAAAATTATTTTTCAC
>JBKPPU010000424.1:0-19334 GCA_046733695.1 Acidobacteriota bacterium | reverse complement strand
GGCGGCCAAAAAGATGTTTGACCGTGCTGACGATCTACGCAAACGCCAACACGACCAGGAAAGAGTGATTCTCAAACTGATCGACCCGCCTAATTAGAAATCGTGGGCCCTCCGAGTTTCCGAGTGGCCTGTGAAATTTGCCACAGTTTACGAGAAATTTGTTGACTTAGTTTTCATTTGTAGTGTAAATGAACATACCGCGCAATCGATTGAAGAAGTTTTACACACCCTGCTTATTCTATTCCCCCCGGTTATCAATGAATTCGTCTGCGTCCTAGTCTGGGGGGAGGTCGGAATGAAAATTTCTAGCTTGGCCGTCGCTGCATTGCTCGTACTCATTATCTCCGGAATTTCACCAGTTTTTGCCCAAAGCGATCGCGGCGGAATAACCGGAAGAGTGACTGATCAGGCTGGCGCCGTCGTCGCCGATGCAAAGGTGACGGCCCTGAACGCGGAAACCGGCGAGACTCGCGAAGCACGCACGAATGGCGAAGGCAATTACACCATTCCACAATTACCGGCCGTTATATACACGATCAAAGTCGAAGCAACCGGCTTCAAAACTGCTTCCGTCGAAAACATCAAAGTCGCGGTGCAAGTGATCCGTACTGTCGACGTCGCACTCGAAGTCGGAGAATTGACTAATACAGTAGTCGTTTCGGGTGAAGCGACTCCCGTACTGCAAACGGAAAATCCAGCCTCACAGCTCAACGTTAGCGAACGCCAAGTGCGTGAATTGCCACTGCTCGTCGCAGCCGAAAGCGGCGGTCGCTCGCCGTTGTCATTCATCTTCCTCGACAGCAGTGTCGTATCGAACGACCGCACACCAACCGGCTCGACGTCGGGCAGTACCGGCACGAACGCCACCAACTTCCGCATCAACGGCGGCCAGGGATTGGGTGCAGACATCTTGATCGACGGCGCACAAACACGACGCGGCGAGAACGGCACATTCTTCTCCGAAGTCGCACCAGGTCCGAACGCGTTTCAGGAATTCACGCTCTCGACAAGCAGCTACTCAGCGGAGTTTGGCAATTCATCAGGCGGTGTCGTCAACTTCACCATCAAAACCGGCGCTAACGATTTCCACGGCGAAGCTTATCTTTTCCACATCAACGACGCGCTAAACGCAAACATCGATCGCAATCGGCTTCTCGGTCTGGATAAACCACTCGATCGCCAGTTTGATTATGGTTTCAGCGTCGGTGGACCAGTGATTCTGCCGCACTTTGGCGAAGGTGGACCAACACACTGGAACGGCAGAAACAAGACGTTCTTCTTTTTCAACTACGGCGGCTATCGAACGTCGCAGTCCGAGTCGGTTCAGTTGAATGTTCCGACCGTGAGGATGCGCAGCGGTGATTTCGGCGAACTCTTAACCGACCCAACCGTGCTTCAATTCTTCGGTGGTCCGGTTCAAATTTTCGATCCGGCCCAACCCGCGGGAGCGCGAACACCGATTCCAGGCAACCGGCTGGATCTATATCTCGGGGGCGCTCGTCTTTCAGCGATCGGAAGAAACTTTGTAAATCTGTTTCCACAGCCGACTCAGAGCGGTGTGTTTCACAATTTTCTCGCTTCGACCCAGGCGACCGCAAAGACGAACTACTACGTGACCAAGATCACGCAGAATCTAACCGATCGCCAGACGCTCAACTTCAGTTACACATTTCGAAAATTGCCGAGTGTGAAAGGCGGCTTCCCGCGCTTCCCCGAGCCATTCGTTGCCCAGGGAGTTTGGAACCAGGTCTTCAAGTCGTACTACGCGCGCTTGCAACACGACTGGACGCTGACGCCGGCTTTCATAAATCACTTCAACGCCGGCTTCTCGCGTTCCGACGTTCAAAACCGTAACTTCACGCGCGGCATTCCGGTCAGTACGCTCGGACTAAGCCCGACCGCAACTCAAAACTTCGGTCTGCCGCTGATTGGATTCCCCGGATACGGTGACGCTGTAACCTCGACCGATCCGAGAGCATACCAGCCCGGCGGTTCGACCTTCTTTGACAACCGGGTTCGCGATAACTCGGAACATTTCAGCGACGTTGCCACTCTACTCAAGGGCAAGCACACGTGGCGATTTGGCGGTGAAGTGCGCATACAGCAGTTGAACAACGCCGCGCACTTCGACATCGGCGGCAACTTCAACTTCCGCAGTAACCAAACTGCCAACACCAACGATTTCAATCAGGGTTGGCCCATCGCCAGTCTGATCACTGGCAGACCGGAGTTTTCATTCAACAGCAACCAGACGATCGATCCGGCACTGCGATTCTTCTCGAATGCATTCTTTGCACAGGACGATATCAAGGTGACGCCGAAACTGACCGTGAACCTTGGTATCCGATACGATTACGGCCGTCCCCGTGAAGAGGCGCGCGGATTCTTCCGCGGCTTTGATCCCGACACGGCGAATCCTGCCGCAGGTGGGCGCGCAGGGGCCATCGTCGGAGCAATTGGCCAGGGAGGACTGCAGGCTGCGAACTTCGGACTCGTCAACCCAGACAAAACTAATTTTGGACCACGTGTCGGATTCGCGTATTCGATAAACGACAAGACCGTCGTGCGTGGTGGTTATGGAATTTATTACGCGCCGGTTATCTACAACGACTTCGGCAACACAGGTTTTCTCGGCTACAGTCCGGGTGCGGTCAACATCAATGGCGGCCTTGATGCGTTTATCACGCTCGAGAATTATCCGAACGTGCCGCAAGCCAATCCGTCCGATCAGGCAGTGGGCGCACTCGACCGCACCGATCTTGATTACTTCGACAAGAATTTCAAGACCGGTCGCACGGCGCAATACAGTCTCGACATACAACGCCAACTGCCATATCAGTTCGCTGTTCAGGTCAGCTACATCGGTAGTAAAGGCACGCGCCTGCGCTCGAACTTCGATCCGATCAATAAAATTCCACTCAACGCACTCAAGCTGGGCGACGCACTCTTAAGGAAGCAGCTCTCGGCAGTAACGCCGGTGGAGCGTGCGTTTGCGGCAAGCGTGGGAGTGCCATTGGCAGCGAGCCCTGATGCTGTGTATCCGGGCTTCGCCACACAGGGCGGAGCATTCGCCGGTACCGTCGCGCAATCGCTCCGTGCATTTCCGCAGTACGGCATTATCAACAATCGACTGGAGAGTCAGGGACAGAGTTTTTATAACGCCGGCAAGGTTGACCTTACGCGTCGCTTCTCAAACGGCATACAGGGAGGACTGTCGTACACGTTCGCGAAGTTGATCACCGACGCGGGCGAAGACATATTCGGCGATTCGCCGCTAAACGGAGTGATTCAGAATCCGTTCGATCGCAGACCGCTGCGATCTGTTTCGCCGAATATTCCTCCGCATTCGCTGGTCTTCAACTACATCATCGAGTTGCCGTTTGGTAAAGGCAGGCGCTATTTGAATGAAGCTGGTTTGATGGACCGTGTTTTCGGCGGCTGGCAGTTCACGGGCATTCATCGCTACCGGAGTGGCCCGGCGCTCACGCCGTTTCTGGCCGGAGGACAGCGAGACTTCCTTCAGCTTGCAGGTTATCTCGGCAACTTGCGGCCCAACCTGACGGGACAGCCATTTTACACGGACATCCCTGCGGGCGGTGTGAACTATCGCTATCTCAATCCGGCAGCTTTTTCGCGTCCACTTGATTTCCGCAATGCGCCTGCGTTCTCGCTCGACATGGGCGCAACAGTGAATCCGGCTTACATCGCGTATTATTCGGATCCGCAGCGATTCTTCGGCAATGCTGCGCCGACTTACGGTGGTCTGCGTGCACAACCTTTCTTCACGGAAGATTTCAGTCTCATGAAGAAGACGAAGATTACCGAAACGACTTACTTTGAAATACGAGCTGAACTCTTTAATCTCTTCAATCGTGGGCGTTTCGGACTGGCAAACGTCAATGTTGACGATGTGAACTTTGGCATCTCTGCACGCAATGCCGACATCTTCCAACCGCGGCGGATTCAGGTAGGTGGGAGGTTCGTCTTCTAGCCATAGGAGCCACAAAAAGGCGCCAGAAGCACAAAATGACCAAAGAAATTAGAAACCTTCTTTTGTGCTTTATGTGCCTTTTTGCGGCAAGTCTTTCGGCACAGGCTCAAGATGATGAAGTCAGGGCGCAGACGAACCTTGGTATCATCGCGGACCGTGCCGGGAATTTGAAAGAAGCCGAGCGACATTTCGCAGCGGCAGTCAAAGCGGATCCTAATAGCGCTTCAGCGAGAAACAACTACGGCGCGATCCTAATGCGCACCGGAAGATCAAATCTCGCCGCCGTCGAATTCGAGCGGTCGCTCAAACTCGATCCTAATCAACAAAATGCTTTGGTGAATCTCGCACAGATCCGTTTTGCCGCTGACGACCTGCGCGCGTCCGCGGAGTTATTCAAGCGTGCGTTAGCTATTCAACCGGATGTCGAAGTTGCGCGCGCATTGATCGTAATCGCGTTGCGTTTGAAGGATTACCCCGCGGCGTCAACTTATTACCAGAGCTATTCGGCGGAAAGCGGAACACAAACGGCAGCGGCACGTGCTGAATTAGGCGCCGCGCTTTTTGAAGCCAGACTGTTGAAGGAAGCTGAAGCGGAGTTGACTGGGGCGGTCAATCTCAATCCCACTGATACTGATTCGATCGTGCGGCTGGCGCGCGTGTATCTCGCGCGCAAGGAAATACCCGCTGCAGGCCGAACGCTCGAATCAGCAGTCGCGCGTGGTAACGATCCGGCGCCCGTTTACGCGCTACTGGCTGATGTATACGAGCAAAGCGGTCACATTGAAAATGCAATTCCTGCCATGCGCCTGGCGATTCAGCGCGACCCGCAGTCGGAGAAGTATCGTTTCGAGTACGCCGTCTTGTTAACGAATTCCAACGCGCCCGGTGCTGCTGTCATTCGGCTCGAGGAGTCGTTGCAGAGGTTTCCGTCGTCGTCGCGTCTCTGGTTCGCGCTCGGATTTGCAAACTTCAAGCTCGATAAAAATGAAGAAGCGGAGCGGGCGCTGCGGAAAGCAGTCGAACTCGATCCGAAATTTGCACCGGCGTTTGCCTACCTCGGATTGATTCGGGCAAAGACCGGCGCATACGCTGAGGCGATCACGCTTTATGAGAATGCCTTGCGTGCCGACTCAAAACTCGCCGTGGTCCATCACCTGATTGCCGATGCGATGTTGAAGCAAAACGCCGATGCGCGCGTTGTCGAGACACACCTGCGGCAGGCAGTAACGATGGATCCGACCTTCACGCCGGCGCGTCTGTCACTCGGCAAGCTTTTCATGCGTGCTCAACGGTGGTCCGAAGCTGTCGTCGAGCTCGAGCAGGTTGTGAAGCTCGATCCGAGCGTGCCCGAAGCATATTACCAACTCGGTCTCGCCTACGGCCGGCTCAAACGAACCGCCGACGCACAGACTGCAATGGCAACTTTCAAACGTCTTAGCGACGCAGAGAAGAAGCGTGAAGACGAGGACCTGCGAGAAGTAGTAAAGAGATTAAGCAACGTGCGCTTCTGAATGAAACCTAGCCACAGATTACACGGACAACACGGATTGACCTGTGTAATCCGTGTGATCTGTGGCAAAAGCGGAGACTCATTTGAAGAGACGACAATTCCTGCAGGGCGCCGCCGCGATCAGCGCCGGCATTCTGGTTGAACGTGCTGGTGGTTTCGCGCGGTCTGCGGTCGCGGCCGATTCACGTATCGAGGTCCTGATCGGCGAGGAGATCGGCATTATCAGTCCCAATATCTACGGTCATTTCGCCGAACATCTCGGTGGAGTGGTCTACGACGGAATCTGGGTTGGTGAAAACTCCAAAGTGCCAAACACAGGCGGCATCCGTAACGCGCTGGTCGAACATTTGAAACGCATCAAGGCTCCCGTGATCCGCTGGCCGGGCGGCTGCTTCGCCGACAGTTACGATTGGCGCGACGGCATTGGACCACGCACTCGTCGCCCGCGACGCACAAACTTCTGGGCCGATGCGCAGGAATGGCCCAAAGGCGTCACTAATGGACCATGGAAGTTTGAAACGAATCACTTCGGCACCAACGAGTTTCTGCGCTTCTGCCAGTTATCCGGCGCTGAAGGTTATCTCGCCGCGAATCTGCGCGGACTCACCGCGCAAAACCTCTACGAATGGATCGAATACTGCAATTCGCCCGCCGGTTCGACCACCGGCGCCGAGCAACGCGCCAGCGGCGAGATGCCCGTGCGCGATCCATTTCGCGTGAAGTTCTGGGGCGTGGGCAACGAATCGTGGGGCTGCGGAGGAAACCTTACTCCCGAAGAATACTCCGTCGAATACAGACGCTTCACGGCGGCTGTACCACGTTATGGCGTTGATCTGAGCTTCGTTGCTTCAGGCTCAAACGGTGGTGATGCAAACTGGACCCGCGGATTCTTCTCGAGAATCGCTGAAAAGAATCGCGGCTTGTTCAATGGCATCTATGGTTTTGGTCTGCACCATTACGCATGGAATCTTGGCTTTGGAAAAACGAACGACTGGTTTGCTGCGAAAGGCGATGCTGTCAGGTTCACTGATGCCGAGCACTACGAACTGCTGCACGAAGCGGATCGCATGGAGTCGCTCATCAATGAGCATTGGACGATTATGGGTGAGTACGACCGCCAGCATCACGTCAAGCTTGTTGTCGATGAATGGGGCGCGTGGTACAAGCCGGGATCTGAGCTCGACCCAACTCACTTGTTAGGGCAGCAGTCAACGATGCGCGACGCGCTCCTTGCGAGTCTAACGCTCGACACGTTCAATCGACATGCAGACAAAGTCGGGATGGCGAATGTCGCACAGTTGATCAACTGCTTGCACTCGCTATTCCTGGCCCACGAAGACAAGTTCATCGTCACGCCGACTTTCCACGTCTTCGAGATGTTCGTGCCGCACATGGGCGGACGTGCCGTGCGGACGATCTTCAGCGCGCCCGAAGTACAATACACACGCGCCGACAAACCGGCCGAGTTCTGGGGCCTGTCAGGCTCTGCATCGGTCAATGGCAAACAACTGACGTTAACGGTCACGAATCCGCATCTGACCGAAACACGCGAGGCGGAGATTGCAGTACGCGGAGCACGCGCCGGAACAGCTCAAGCACAGGTGTTGTCGATGCCCAACGTTCACGCGCACAACACATTCGACAACCCGAACGCTGTGCAACCGCGCAGCGAGCAGGTCGCAGCCGCATCCGGAGTCATCGCCTTTCGTTTTCCACCGGCGTGCGTGACTCGACTTCAGATCGCGCTCGATTGAAGACTATGTACTGGGAAGAGCGTTGGCATCCGTTACGTGAAGAGTGGGTAATCATTGCCGCTCACAGGCAAAATCGGCCCTGGAGTGGTGAGACGATTGAACACAACGAGGGACCGTTGCCGGAATACGTGGCGGATTGTTATCTCTGTCCCGGGAATACGCGCGTCAGCGGAGCGCGAAACGACGACTACACCAGCACCTTCGTCTTTGACAACGATCATCCGTGTGTCGGCCTTGAAGCGCCGCAGACGCTGCAAGCGCCGCCCGGCATTTATCGGAGTCAATCCGCGACCGGAATCGCGCGCGTGGTTTGTTATAGCCCAAATCATAGTCTGGCACTTGCAGAGCTGGAGCCCGGCGCGATCAAAGAGTTGTTGGAAGTGTGGCAGAACCAATATCGAGAGCTCAGCGCTCGCAAAGAAATCAACCACGTGCTGATTTTTGAAAACAAAGGCGAGGCTGTCGGCGTTTCGAATCCACATCCGCACTGCCAGATTTACGCGACCAACTTCGTCTTCAAAACGATTGAGACTGAAGCGCGTGCGAGCCGGCATCATTTTGCAGAAACCGGTCGCATACTTTTTCAGGATGTGATTAGCGCTGAGAAGGAAGATGGCCGCCGCATCATCTGTGAGAATGAAACGGCGATTGCTTTTATTCCCTACTTCGCGCGATACGCTTACGAGGTTTTTGTTGCGCCCAAGGCGACGCATCCGAGTATCGCCACTTTAAGTAGCGATGAGCTCCGCAACTTCGCCGCGCTGTTAAAGCAAGTGCTGGTGAAGTTCGATAACCTTTGGCAAATGCCCTTCCCTTACGTGATGCCGCTGCATCAGGCGCCTACCGACGGCGGTGATTATTCGAGTTTTCATTTCCACATCGAGTTTCATCCCCCGCTGCGCCGCCCGAACCTGCTCAAGTACCTCGCCGGACCGGAAATCGGCGGCGGCAACTTTCTTTCAGACACTGCGCCGGAAGAGAAGGCCGCGGAGCTGCGCGCACAATCAGACACGCACTACAAGCAGGTGCAGTCATGACTGACATCAGCAACCTGCTTGGTCCAATTCGCCGTATTCACGAAAGAGTTCGCGACGCAGTCGTCGCAGAATGCGAGCGCGCGCAACTCGAACAGCTCTCCGCAGTTTCTGACGATGAATCCGAGGGCGACACAATCTACGCGATCGACCGCGTCAGTGAAGAATTGCTCGTCGAATTGTTTGAGAAGGAACTGGCGAGCATTGCACCCCTCGTTCTCGTTGCCGAGGGTATCGAGAATGGGCAGCTGATTTTGCCGCGAGGTGTTGCAGAGAACGAAGCTGTCTGGCGTGTGATTGTCGACCCGATCGATGGCACTCGGGAAATAATGTATCAGAAGCGCAGTGCCTGGGTGCTCACGGGAGTCGCGCCTAATCGTGGCGAGGAGACAAACCTGCAGGACATCGAGCTTGCAGTGCAAACAGAAATACCACTGCTGAAGCAGCATCTTTGCGACACCTTGTGGGCCACCCGCGGTAATGGCGTAGGCGGCGAACGATTCGATCGTCTGACGGGTGAACGAAAGCCACTCGCGCCGCGCCCATCGCGTGCGACGACGATCCGGCATGGTTTCGCGATGGTGGCGCGTTTCTTTCCGGGTGCGCGCGACGAGCTGGCAGCGATCGATGAAGAGATCGTGCAGGGTGCACTCGGTCCGGTTGAGCCGGGGAAAGCGCACTGCTTCGAGGATCAATACCTGTCTTCGGGTGGTCAGCTGTACGAGTTGATGATGGGCCACGATCGTTTTGTGGCCGACCTGCGGCCTCTGGTTGAGTCGCTGCTGAATCACCGCGGAATTGTGCTGGGAATTTGTTGTCACCCGTACGACGTGTGTACGGAGTTAATAGCGCGCGAGGCAGGCGTCATCGTTACGGATGAACACGGTGGTCCGCTGCGAGCTCCGCTCAGAGTCGAGCCCGATGTGGCGTGGATTGGTTACGCGAATGACGCGATTCGCCGCCAGATTGAGCCGTTCTTACGCGAAGCTTTGAAGAAACGTGCCCTCGGAGACAGTTTTTAGACAGGATTAACAAGATTTTTTAGCAGGATTTACATGATTATCCTGAATAATCCTGTAAATCCTGTCTAACTTTACTTCGGAACCCAAGCGTGAAGACAGATTACGAGATCGTCAATGGTGATGCCCATGGTTTACGCGATGTGGCCGAGTTTTTCGAGACGCTCAATGAGGCTAAGACGTTCTTTGAACCGCAGAAAGAGTTAATAATCGCGCGCGCTCCGGGGCGGCTTGACGTGATGGGAGGTATCGCCGACTACTCAGGATCGCTCGTACTCGAGTTGCCAATTTCAGAAGCGACATTCGTGGCGTTGCAAAAGGATGATTCGCGACAACTCAGAATTGTCAGCTTGCTGCAAAACGAAACACTGAGTTTCGAGATGCCGTTGTCGCATCTCGAGCATGATGGTGAGCCGATTGAATACGATAAAGCTCAGCGATACTTCACGCATCATTGGGCTGCTTATGTTGGCGGCGTGTTCCTGGTGCTGAGTCGCGAACGCGGCATACGTTTCGATCGTGGAGCACGTCTGCTGATTTCGTCGCGTGTACCTGAAGGCAAAGGTGTCAGTTCGTCGGCAGCGCTCGAGGTTGCAACGATGAGTGCCGTAGCGGCGGCGTTTGGCATTGACCTTGGACCAAGACAGCTTGCGTTGTTGTGCCAGCAGGTTGAGAACCTCGTCGTGGGAGCGCCGTGCGGTGTGATGGACCAAATGACTACGGCCTGCGGAGAAGCGAATCACCTGTTGTCGCTGGTTTGTCAGCCGGCTGAGTTACAGGGCTCGATCAAGTTACCGGAAGATTTGGGGGTGTGGGGACTCGATTCCGGAGTGCGCCATTCGATTGGCGCGGGCGATTACGGGTCGGTGCGAGCGGGAACGTTCATGGGTTACCGCATCATCGCTGACCTCGCCGGCTTCACGGTGAGAGAAAGCGGCGCCCACGTTGTGATTGATGATCCGCGCTGGGGTGGTTATCTCGCAAACCTGCTGCCTTCTGAGTATGAAGAAAAGTTTGCGGCGCACATGCCGGAGAGTGTTCTTGGCGAGGAATTCATTCTGCACTACGGCGGAACTACCGATCGAGTGACGAAGATTGAACGCGAGCGTATTTACGCGATTCGCGCGCCTGCGGAACACGCGATTTACGAGAGCTTCCGAGTAAAGAAGTTTGCTGAGTTGTTGGATCAGCAAAAGGGCGGATCGAGTCTTGGACATCGAATGGCAATGGGCGAGCTGATGTACGCGTCGCATGAAAGCTACTCGGCGTGTGGTTTGGGTTCGCACGGCACCGACTTGCTCGTGGGGTTAGTCCGGTCACTGGGAGTCGACCAGGGACTCTTCGGCGCAAAGATCACGGGAGGCGGTAGCGGCGGTACGGTTGCTGTTCTTGGCCGCAGCGATGCTGAACCAGCGGTGCTCGATATCGCGCATCGCTACGCGGCAATGACAGGACATGAGCCGTACATCTTTCGAGGCTCTTCGCCGGGCAGTGCGGCATTCGGACGATTAATAGTGCAAAGGAATTAATAGGACCTATAGGACCAATTTCATGACAATCCTAATTACAGGCGGGGCGGGTTACATCGGCAGTGTCACCACGGAGTTGCTGCGCGCACGTGGCGAGCAGGTGGTGGTTCTTGACAACTTATCGCGCGGCTATCGAGACGCCGTTGCACCAGAAATTCCTTTCTACGAAGGCAACGTCGGCGACCGCGAGCTCGTCGCACGTATTGCACGCGAGCACGACATCGATGCGTGCGTACACTTCGCCGCCTTTGCGTATGTCGGCGAGTCAGTCAGCCAACCCACTCTTTACTACGAAAACAACGTCGCACAGGGTATCAATCTGCTGGGCGCACTGGTGACTGCAGGTGTGCGCAGGTTCGTTTTCTCTTCAACCTGCGCCACGTACGGCGAGCCACAACAGGTTCCGATCGACGAAACCCATCCGCAACAGCCGGCGAATCCCTATGGATGGTCCAAGCTCTTCATCGAGCGCATCCTCGCAGACTATGATCGCGCCTACGATCTCAAGTTCGTTGCTCTGCGTTACTTCAACGCGTCGGGCGCAAGTCCGGATCGAGGTGAACGTCACGATCCCGAAACTCACCTGATCCCGCTTGTGCTGAAGGTGGCGCAGAAAGAGCTCGATCATGTCACTGTTTTCGGCGATGACTATCCCACACACGATGGCACCTGTGTGCGCGATTACATCCACGTCAGCGATCTCGGTGACGCACACGCACTCGCGCTGGACTATTTGCGCGACGCCAGTTCGTCAACCGCGATTAACCTCGGCAACGGCCACGGCTATTCAGTGCTGGAAGTCATCAACGCAGCACGCGAAGTAACTAAAGAAGACATTCCGATGGAGATTCAGGGACGCCGCGCCGGCGACCCTTCACATCTCGTCGCTGATTCCTCAAAAGCACGGACAGTGCTTGGCTGGCATCCGCAGCACGCGGACCTCGCGACGATTATCAGCACCGCGTGGGATTGGCACACTAAACGAGAGAAATCTTAGTAATCATGAAAATCTTGTAATCCTGTCAAACTTAGACAGGATTTCAGGATTAACAAGATTTCCAAATAAGCAATAAGAAAGGCTCCCAATGTTGTCACTGCGAAGAGTAGTTCAAATACTCAGCATCATTCTCCTACTCGCGATTGCTGCGTTTGGTCAGCAAAAGTGGTCGGAGCAACAGGCCCGCGATTGGTACGCAAAACAGCCGTGGCTGCTCGGCAGTAACTACAACCCGGCCAGTGCGATCAACCAACTCGAGATGTGGCAGGCTGATTCTTTCGATCCGAAGCGAATCGATCTCGAACTCGGATGGGCAGAAGGTCTCGGAATGAATACGATGCGTGTGTTCCTTCACGACCTGCTGTGGCAACAGGATGCGGAAGGTTTCAAGCGGCGTCTCGATCAGTTTCTGACCATTGCGGCGAAACATAAGATCAGACCGATGTTCGTACTCTTCGATTCGGTTTGGGATCCGGATGCGAAGCTCGGTAAACAACGCGCGCCGAAACCGGGAGTGCACAACTCTGGTTGGGTGCAGAGTCCGAATCGTACCACGCTGCAGAATCCTGCCGAGTATCCGAAACTCGAAGCTTACGTTAAGGGCGTCGTCGGCGCGTTCGCGAAAGACCAGCGGATTCTTGCGTGGGATATCTGGAACGAACCGGACAATGAGAATGGTGGGAGTTACGGCCAGCTCGAGCCGAAGAATAAAGTCGAGCTCGTGCTCGCGCTGCTGCCTCAGGCGTTTGCGTGGGCGCGTGCTGCAGGCGCGGAGCAACCGCTGACTTCCGGCGTTTGGAAGGGTGACTGGTCCTCAGCAGAAAAGATGACGGCGATGGATCGTTTGCAGATTGAATTGTCAGACGTCGTGACTTTCCACAACTACGATGCGCCGACGGAGCTCGAGAAGCGGATCAACTGGCTCAAGCGTTACAACCGTCCGTTGATTTGTACGGAATACATGGCGCGTGGGAATGGCAGTTTCTTCTTTGGATCGCTGCCGGTGGCGAAGGTTCACCATGTCGGGATGATCAATTGGGGATTTGCGCAGGGGAAGACACAAACGAATCTGCCGTGGGATTCGTGGCAGCAGCCGTACGTCGGTCGCGAACCGTCAATTTGGTTTCATGAGATCTTTCGCAACGATGGACAGCCGTATCTTGTCGAAGAAGTGGAATTCATTCGCCGCATGTCCGGGAAGGCGAAGGCAAAAGCAAGCCACAGATGACGCGGATTATCGGTGAGCCATGACAAAGCTATTAAATGAGACGCGCGCTCTTTTCATCGTAATCGCGCTGCTTCAGGCGCAAATACTCTTCGCGCAAAGCCTCACGGTTCAGGTCGATAAGCCTGGTGCTCCGATTCCCAAAACCCTCTTCGGACTTTTCTTTGAAGACATCAACTTCGGCGCGGATGGCGGACTGTATCCCGAACGAATCAAGAACCGATCGTTCGAATTCCCTAACCCGATGATGGGTTGGAAACAACTGGACCGTGGCGAGCCGAAGGGACAGCTTTACGTTTACGATCAAGGCTCAATAAACGACACGCCAAACTCTCACTACCTGCGCATCAAAACCCCCGAGGGCAACAAAGGCTTTGGCGTTGTGAACGAAGGCTTCCGTGGCATCGGTATCGAGAAAGGCGCCGAATACAAATTCTCAGTCCGAGTTCGCAAGATCGATGGCTCACCTACTTCGTTGCGCGTTCAAGTTGAAGATGGTCAAAAGGTCCTTGGCGAAACCGAAGTCTCAGGCTTCACCAACGTTTGGAAAACTTATACCGCTTCATTGCGAGCAAACGACACCGACACCAAGGCACACGTCAATCTACTGCTCGAAGGCGCCGGCACCGTCGATATAGATCTCGTGTCTCTTTACCCAAAAGACACATGGCAGGGTCGTTCGAATGGCCTGCGCACCGATCTGGTAAAGCTTCTGAAAGAGATGAAGCCTGGATTCCTACGCTTCCCGGGCGGCTGCATCGTCGAGGGGAGAACGTTGGACCAGCGTTACCAGTGGAAGACGACTCTCGGCGATCTCGACGAACGCCGCCTCATCATCAATCGCTGGAACACTGAATTCAACTGGCGGTCGACACCTGACTACTATCAATCCTTTGGTCTCGGTTACTACGAATATTTCCTGTTGAGTGAAGACATCGGCGCCGAACCGCTGCCGATTATGAACTGCGGCATGGCTTGCCAGTTCAACTCGAGCGAACTGGCGCCACTCGAAGATCTCGACCACTACATTCAGGACGTGATCGATCTGATCGAATTCGCGAATGCTCCCGTCAACACGAAGTGGGGACGGAAACGAGCAGAGATGGGCCATCCCAAGCCGTTCAACTTGAAAATGATCGGCGTCGGCAACGAGCAATGGGGACCGCAGTACGTCGAGCGCTACGAAGTGTTCGCGAAAGCGATCAAACAGAAGTATCCAAACATCGAGCTGGTTTCGAGTGCCGGACCATCACCCGACGGTGAACGCTTCGATTACTTATGGAAAAAGATGCGTGAGCTCAACGCGGACCTGATTGACGAGCATTACTACATGGCGCCGAAGTGGTTCCGAGAGAATGCAGGTCGATACGACAATTATCCGCGCACCGGTCCGAAGGTGTTTGCCGGTGAGTACGCGGCGCAGAGTGTCGGCATCGCGAGTCCCGACAACCGCAACAACTGGGAGTGCGCGATGTCTGAGGCGGCTTTCATCACCGGCCTCGAGCGCAACTCTGACGTCGTAAAGATGTCGTCGTATGCTCCGCTGTTCGGACATGTGGATGCGTGGCAATGGACGCCGAACATGATTTGGTTCGACAACCTGCGGTCTTACGGCACGCCGAACTATTACGTACAGAAACTGTTCAGCGTAAATCGCGGGACAAGACTGTTGCCACTAGTGTCGGATGCGACAGCGAAGCAGGAACTCTATTCAAGCGCTTCGCTTGATGAAAGCACCCGCGAGGTGATCGTCAAAGTTGTCAACACCAGCTCGGCCACGAAAGAAGTCAGGATCACTTTGGCAGGAGCAGGAGGCATCAGAAATGGGAGGGCGTCCGTGTTGCAGAGTGATGATATGAAAGCTGAGAACAGTCTCGACCAACCGACGAAGGTTTCGCCTGTTGAAAGACCGTTACCTGTGTCGACTGGTGAGCTCAATTATAAGTTTTTGCCGCATTCATTTACGGTGCTGCGCATTCCAATTAAGTGAGCCACAAAAAGGCACAAAAAGCACAAAAACATTTATGTGTTCTTTGCGTTCTGGCTGTTTGCTGGGGCCAGGTTTTAGCGCAGACCAGTCAGACTGCGACGATCACGATTGATGAGGGCAAAGTTGAAAACCGCATCAGTCCTCTTCTCTACGGACAGTTTCTGGAGTTTATGTTCGAGGGTATCAAGGGCGGACTGCACGCGGAGTTGATCCGCAACCGCAGCTTTGAAGAGCCACCTAACGTCATCGGACTCTCGCGTAACTGGGATCGTTACCCCGACGATCGAAACGACGATTACGCACTCTCATTCAATTGGAACGATCAGTTTTCTTACCCGCCAAATCGAAGGAAAGAACATTCGCTACAGGTTCAAGCCGGCGAAGGTGTAATTCAGCGTCACGGAATTTACCAGTCGCGTATTCCGATTCACGCCGGTGTTGAATATCGAGGTTACTTCTGGGCGAGATCAGATGATTACGACGGGCGCATCACCGTCGCGCTGGAATCCGATCTGGACCAAAGTATCGTCAACGCGACGGCCGATATCAACATTAGCAAGGGCGACTGGCGCAAATACGAGTTTTCATTAAAAGCGACACGCAACGATCCGCTCGCACGGTTTGCAATCCTCTTTCCGGGTAAAGGCAAACTCTGGATCGACCACGTGTCACTGATGCCGGGCGATGCCGCGAGTGGTGGTGTTCGTCGCGATGTCTTTGAAAAAATCAGACAACTCAAACCTGCCTTCATTCGCTGGCCCGGGGGGAACGTCGCCCAGGACTATCGCTGGACGTTAGCCGTCGGCCCGCGCGACCAGCGTACTACATGGACCAACCTCGCGTGGAAGAATGAACCGGAGCCCGGTGATTTCGGAACCGATGAGTTTGTTGCATTTGCTCGTGCTGTTGGCGCCGAGCCTTCCATCACTGTCAACGTGGAAGGCGGCGGCGCTACTGTGGAGGAAGCCGCTGCGTGGGTCGAGTACTGCAATGGCCCGGCAACGTCGAAATACGGTGCGATGCGCGCGGCCAACGGGCACGCCGCTCCTTTCAACGTCAAGCTTTGGGAAGTCGGAAATGAAATCTGGGGCGACTGGGTGCGCGGGCACTCTGACGCCGAGACTTACGCGCGTAATTACAACCGTTACGCCAAAGCCATGCGTGCAGTCGATCCGTCGATCAAGCTGATCGCGGTTGGTGACAACGACATGAAGTGGAATCGCACTGTTCTCAGTGCAGCCGGCGCGAACATCGATTACCTCGCGATTCATCACTACTACGGACGCCGAGAGATCCATGGCGACGCAGCAAATCTGATGGCGCGTCCGTTGTACTTCGAGCGTTTCTATCGCGAAGTGGAACAACTGTTACGCGAACTCCGACTCGAGGGTCGCGTGAAACTTGCCATCAACGAGTGGGGCCTCGACCTTCCGACCGAGCGACAATACTCGATGGAGTCAGCACTGTATGGCGCACGGCTCATGAACGTCTTCGAACGAATGGGCCAACTCGTTGAGATGAGCGCGGTCTCTGACCTGGTGAACGGCTGGCCCGGAGGGATCATTCAGGCGGGCCGGCATGATGTTTTTGTCTCGCCGATTTATCTGGTCAACGAACTATACAACGAACATCGCGGCGACGTTCGTCTCGCAAGTACCGTCACCAGTCAGACATTCGATACCTCTCGCGAAGGCACGAAAATTCCCTATCTCGATGTGAGCGTCAGCCGCACCGCAGATGGCAAAAAGATCTTCATTAAAGCGGTTAACACCAGCCCAACAAGCGCGCTGGTAACAACAATCAACACGAGTGCAACAAAAGCCGAGATGCAAACAATCACGGCCCCCTCGCTCAACGTCTACAACAATTTCTCAACACCCGACGCCATCTCGATTGCCACGACACCGATCAAAAGCGCCCGCCCACTCACCGTCACTCTCCCAAAGCACTCAGTCTCCGTAATCACCCTAACCAATCCGTAACGCAATCCGTTTAATCTGTGGCTCATCTATTCGGATGTACTTATCCCCCCCGGGATTCATCACGGTCTGAACCTTCCCACCCGGCCATTTCACCTCAACGGATCGCACCCCCCTCGCATTGCCTAACCCAACAACGATGCGCGGATCATTCGCTGAGAGATAACTTCCCGCAGTACTCAGGTCATAAACCTGCTTCTGACCCGAGACACTCGTAACCGTAACGCGCGCGCCAATCGCAGATCCTGAAAGCGTTATCCCCAACCAATGATTTGTCGTTCCCTGGTTGCGCAATATCACCGGCGCATCGTCGAGCACCGCAACGACCGCATCGATCTGACCGTCGTTATTCAAATCTCCAAACGCCGCCCCGCGCGCCACAACGCCCGTATTGAACGCCGGCCCCGCCGTTGGAGAAATATTGACGAAGCCTTTCCCCGTGTTGCGCATCAGCAGCGGGGACTGCTTGTACTTCAAATAGCTGGTCGTCTTTTCGATCGTGTCGAGCACGTGGCTCTGCGCCACAAACAAATCGCGCAAACCATCGTTATCTACATCAACCATACGTGTTCCCCATCCCGAATTAAGCAGCGTGATCTGCCCTACTGCCGACGTATTGGTGGCGTAAGTAAAACTCAGATCGCCGTTGTTTCGATACAAAGCGTACTTCTCATTCGACAGCGTTGTTACGAAGACGTCCATGTAACCATCATTATCGTAATCGCCGCAGTCGACTCCCATACCCGCAAAGGTTTTTCCATCCTCATCGTAAGCCGCGCCTGACATCATGGCGATGTCTTCGAACTTCCCATCGCCCTTGTTTCGATATAACGACTGGCGCACGCTGTCGTTCGCCACAAACACATCCGTCCACCCATCGTTGTCAAAATCCGCGAAGGCAACGCCGAGACCTTTGCCAACAGCATCGGCAAGGCCTGACGACTTACTTAGGTCTTCAAACGATCCATCCGCACGCTGATGCAGCAACACGTTCGCCGCGGCTTTGAAGTTGTCAGGATGGCAATACGCCCGCAAACCCGCGACCGGACCGCCACAAAAGATAGCCCCATTTTCAAAATCCCAATCCATGTAACGTGCGATGAACAGATCGAGCCGGCCGTCGCGATCGTAGTCGAACCAACCGGCACTGGTGGACCAACCTTTAGAAAAGTTTGGAAGTTTACTCGTGACGTCGCTGAACGTGCCGTCGCCGTTGTTACGATATAGATAATCCGCTTTATAGCCGCTAACGAACAGATCGACATGTCCGTCGTTGTTGTAATCTGCCGCCGCAACGCCCATGCTGTAACCCGCACCTTTGAGCCCGGCCCGTTCGGTCACATCAACAAACGTTCCGTCCGGTTTTTGTTGATAAAGTCGATTCCAGTATTTCGGCTGGCTCTTATCAGGCAGTTCTTCTTTCGGCATCGGATCCTTAAGCGCGGCGCCATTAGTAAAGAACAGATCCATGCGGCCGTCGTTGTCGTAATCGAAGATTGCGACTCCACCGCCCATCGTTTCGAGCAGATACTTTTGCGACGTTTTCGAAGCCGCGTGCCTGAAGCCAACGCCTGACGGCGCCGTGACATTTGCGAATGTCAGCGGCGAAGGCGCCTGCGGACCAGGTGGTGGAGGATTCTTTGGTAAATCCGGAGTGGAATAGGAACGTCCGGTGCGCTCTTGCGCTAAGCCGCTAATGCTTAAAAGTATGAGCCACAAAAAGGCACAAAAAGCACAAGTTGATCTCATTCGGTTCAACTTTAGTCGCTTTGTACACCGGAATAAAGCAGGCATCGAAGCGATCGAAATACTTTCAGCGGATGATTGGCTGCAGGAGAAGGAGTCGAACCTTCGGCTTCGGAGTCAAAGTCCGACGTGTTGCCGTTTACACCATCCTGCAAAAAGATTCGGGGCACTGGGATTCGAACCCAGAACCTTGCGCTGGTCCGGCGCTAACACCGCTTATAAGACGGCTGCTCTTCCGATTGAGCTATGCCCCGTGAATTTGGTCGCGGCGGAAGGACTCGAACCTTCGTCGCTCGATTATCGATCGAGTGCACTGCCGATTGTGCTACACCGCGATGGTCGATCCGGCGGGGCTCAAACCCGCACCTCACGGCTTAAAAGGCCGCTGCTCTGTCGCTCGAGCTCCGGATCGAAAGAATGGCTGTGGCGGAAGGACTCGAACCTTCGATAACCGGATTAACAGTCCGGCGCCTTACCAACTTGGCTACGCCACAAGAGAAATGGTTGCGGGAGCAGGAGTCGAACCTGCGTTAGTTGGCTTATGAGACCAATGAGCTTCC
>JBKPPU010000423.1:0-4931 GCA_046733695.1 Acidobacteriota bacterium | reverse complement strand
CTCCGTGGCCGCCCGGCGTGGAACTCGATCCTTTGCAACAGAATCGATCAGTTTTTCACCAAAGAGATCGATTCGACGCCGGGCGGCCACGGAGGGCCGCCCCTACAGTACGTTCGTCAAGCGCACGATGGTTTCGACGTGATGGGTTTGGGGAAAAAGATCGAAAGCGGCGATGGAGTCGAGAACATAGCCGCCGGCGATGAGTTTTTTTAGATCGCGGGCCAGGGTTGCCGGGTCGCAAGACACGTAGGAGACCGACGTTGGATCAAGATCGAGAATGCCTTTGATCACCGCCGACTCAGCGCCTGTTCGCGGCGGATCGAGCAGGACGAAATCAGCAGCAGCGTTTGGACCACTTCTGAACCACTCGGTAACTGTCGCGGTGACCACGCGCGCGTTTGATAACCCAGCGTCCTGCAGGTTGCGACGCGCAAAACGTGTGGCCGTCCGATTGGCTTCCACCGCCAATACGTGGGTGAAAGCTCTTGCGAGCGGCAAGGTGAACAACCCCACACCGCTATAAAGATCCAGCGCGCTCTCTCCCGTGGCGGCAGCCACCGCAAAATTAATTAGCTGCTCAAGCAACAGTGGATTAATCTGAAAAAACGCCTCGGCGTTATATCGATAAACTTCGCCTCGAACAGTCAAACTCAACTCCTGCGTCTCAAACTCCGCAAACTCCGGCGCAAACGAGACCGCATCCTCGCCCGCAACTACATCCAAATGTTTCAAGCCGAGCGGAAACTGATTCCACTCCGTCGCGCGAACCGCTTCGAGCTGACTTTGGAGTTCCGGTCGCAGGACCGCGCAGTCCGCGACATCACACACGCGTCTCGACCCACGTTCGTAATATCCAATCGTTTGCTCATCCTGATCGATTTGCCACATCGCGCGCATCCGGTAGCGCCAGTTGTTCGGCGACGGCGTGACGACAATCTCCGGCACATTCTCGAGACGCGCTATGCGGTGCAGACAATCGCGAATGATCTCCGCCTTGGCAGCGAGTTGAGCTTCGTAGGTGAGTTGCTGAAAGTCGCAACCGCCACAGCGGCCAAAGTACGGACACGGCGGCTCAATCCGGAGCGGCGAAGGCGCTAGGATCTCTTCAATCGAAGCGAACAATACATTTCCCTGCTCGCGCTCAACTCGCACTCGCAAACGATCACCGGGCGCCGCAAGCGAAACGAATATAGTCTTCCCATTCGCATGGGCCAACCCCATGCCGCCCGGGAGAATCCTCTCGATTTCAACGTCGAGATTCATACGTAAAACAAACTGAGCCGAGGCATCCCAAAGTGTTCGCGTACGCGTTTCAGCAGCAGGTTCTCGAACATTTGTTTGTAAACCGCAGCTTCCATCTGACTACGATAAGGTTTTAGTTGTTCCTTGATTCCGTTTTTCAACTCATCAAGCACGGTTGCACTGGCCACAGAAAACAACGAATCGCTGAGCATTCTTTCGAGACCGGTCAAAGAGTCTTCGAGTTTGCGAGTGTCGAGCGTCGTGCTGCTCGCAAAATCCTTTTCGATATCGCCAAGCAAAGCCAGGGCTCGCGTCAGCGCCTCGCAAAGATCGTCTTCCTGTGTTCTCGATCTCGCGAGTTCCGACAATGCCTTTCGGCTGCGCTCGAGATGCTCGGCAATCGCCGCAAATGAAAACTTTGTCTCGTCAGTTTCGGAACTCTCCACTTCGACAGCGGCACCGACATGAGACTCAACCCACTCCGCAAACTGCGCCTCGACCTCTTCCTGACAATACAACAGCGTCTTGACGCTTCGCTTGCGCGGCTTGGCTTCGTAAGAGTCAAACGACTTTTCTACGCCACGCAGAACGATGTGTAGTGGAATTCCCTGCTGTTTCCACGTCTCCATCAAAGCCCAATCCATCGGACTCAGAAAGAGATGTTTGCCGCGCCGCCTAACGAATGCGTCTTCGATTTCAGTGAAGTAGTTGAAGTAGTTCAAACCTGCCTGGTTCTTTCATACACCAGACGCAGACCGTCCAGTGTTAGCGTGCTATCAACTTTCTCGATAAGTCTCGACGCGCCGGCGATGAGCGGCGCAAGTCCGCCGGTGGCGATTACACGTGGTTTGGTATTCATCTCGGCGATCATCTTTTCCAACACACCGTCAACCAAACCAGCGTAACCGTGATAGATGCCGGATTGAATTGCGCCGACTGTTGACGATCCGATCACTTTCTGGGGCTGCTTGATCTCAACTCGCGGCAGTTTCGCTGCACGCAGAAAGAGCGCTTCAGCCGAGATCATTAGCCCTGGCGCAATGACGCCGCCGAGATACTCACGCGCAGCGTTAACTGCATTGAATGTGGTCGCGGTGCCAAAGTCCACGACAATACACGGCGCTCCATATTTCGTCACAGCCGCGGCTGCATCGACAATCCTGTCAGCGCCCACGTCGGCCGGCGAATCATAGAGAATCTTCAAACCCGTATCCACAGTGTGATTGACGAACAGCGGCGTCAACTGGAAACAATCCTGCACCATGCGTGTTAACGTCTGGTCCAATGGCGGCACGACTGACGCAATCACAACCGTGTCGATATCGACTTTTGCGCTTTCGCACAGATTACGTAGTTCCGCGGCGTACTCATCAACACCTTTGTCGTGATCGGTGACCATTCGCCACTGAGCGACCAGTTCCTCGCCCGCGAAGACTCCAAGTGTGATGTTCGTGTTTCCGGCGTCAATCACCAGAAGCATAGATGGGTTCCTCGGTTGTGTTTGGTGTTCCTGACAGAACCTGTTCGATGAGGTCGGCAGCGCGAGCCGGACCGTTTTCCTGCTTCAGCTCTCTGCTCACTGCCATTGCGCGGCTGGCATACGACGGCTGATGCAGCAATGTATCGAGCTCGGATGCGACTCTCGGTGCGAAGTATTTGTTGCGATAGAGCGTTCTGCTGGCGCCGACCTTGCGCGCATGTTCGGCATTGTCCGCCTGGTCAAACGCGAAGGGAACGATGAGCGTTGGCACGCCCGCCAACAGTCCCTGCGACGTTGTGCCGACCCCACCGTGATGGACCACAGCACACGCCCTCGGCAGCAGTGATTGATACGGAACATAATCGAGCGCGATGACTCCTTCGGGCAGCGCGTGAGGCAGATTGCGTTCATCGCCGATCAACAGCACTGCACGGCGACCGAGACGTTTTGCCGCCTGAATGCTTTCCGCAAAAAAATCTCGAGCCACCCAAACAGCCGACGAACCGAGAGTGAACACGATCGGTGGTGGACCATTATCCAGGAAGCGCGTTAGCTCCACTGGAATCGGCGCGTCGTGATTACCGTCGTAAAAACAAAAGCCCGTGAGGGCCGTCTGTTTGGGCCAATCAGGTTGTGGTTGTGCGAATACTTTCGAGAACAATGCCAGGATTAGAGCCGGTGAATGCTGCCCCTCGAACATCGGATTGCCATAGTCTTCGATCCCGAGCTCGTCGCGAAACGCGGTGATTGCCTTCGCCTTGTAAGTGCTCTTCATCGTCCGCAGCAAGAATCCCATGACGCCTGGTCCAAGCACGCTGAGCTTGTTGAACCATTGCCAGAATGGCGGCATTGGCGGGTCGTATGCAGAGAAGAACGAGAGGGGCGCGAGCACTGTTGAGATCCACGGCATCCTGGTCTTGCGACCAACCAATGGCCCGGCGGGTGCAGCCGGATGTGTGACCAGTAGGTCAGCGCCATCGACAGCCGGAAGCAAATCGGCGTAACTCTCGCGCACGGCCGGAAACACGACTTCTTCGGTGAGGAAGCGCGGCCCGGTCTTTGGTTCCATGATCTTTTCGATCAGTTCCGGATCCTGTTCTTTTGGTTGGGCAATGTGCGGGCGCACCGGCACAAACTCCACTCCGATGCCCTCAACCTTTTCGCGATAGACCTCCATCGTGGCGACTGCGGGTGCGTGGCCACGACGTTTCAACTCCATCGCAATCGCCATGTAGGGATGAATGTCGCCGAAGGAACCGAACGTGTTCAGGATAATCCGCATTTAGTTAGACATGATTTCATGATTGGCAGGATTTACATGTTAATCCTGCTCATCTTGTAATCCTGTTAGACAAGCTATAGTTTTCAAGCCGGTCTAAGTTGTTTAACGTCTCCCGCTCTCATCAGCTTGATCTCGCCATCTGCCGTGCGGAGACGTAATGCACCATCGCGCTCGATGCCGCACGTTGTGCCCTGCCAGGCTTCGTCGCCGTTGCTGACCTGGACCAGCCGGCCAAACGCGTACGAGGATCTGTTGGACCATGCGTTGACGATCGACTCCGGACCTGCCGCCTCATTCAGGAGCGAATACCAGTGTGCGAGCCAACGCAACAGCCCGGCGAGTATCGCCTCACGATCAGCGGGCCTGCCCGTTGCTTCCGACACCGAAGTCGCGACGCTCGCCAGTTCTGACGGATAGGCGTCCCGAGTGAGGTTGATCCCGATCCCGACAATCACCGCACGCCCCGCCGGGGTCTCCACCGCTTCGGCAAGGATGCCGCAGATTTTTCGTTCACCTGAAAGAAGATCGTTGGGCCACTTAATGTCAGCCTGCAGACGGCACGCCTCACCCAGAGTGTCGTAAACAGCAACGGCAGCCATCATCGTGATCAGCGGCCAGTAATTCGTCGCGATTTTGGGCCTTAAAAGAATACTGAAGTAGAGACCCGCTCCCTTCGGCGACGACCACGCACGCTGCAAACGACCTCGGCCCGCAGTTTGCTCATCCGCAACAACCGAGACGCCTTCCTCGGCACCTTCAGACGCGCGGCGTAATAGTTCGGTGTTGGTGGAAGGCAACGACTCGAATCGCAGAATCTTTGTCTTGAGGTGCGTCATATGGTCGACGCCGATTATACAGAACCACGCGCGATAGCGCCGGGTAGCGCAAAATCCGTACGTCGCTACTTCGAGATCCCTCTCGTCATAC
>JBKPPU010000422.1:0-9539 GCA_046733695.1 Acidobacteriota bacterium | reverse complement strand
GTGGTCGGTACAGGATCCTGAACCTTCCTCCGGGAAAATATGCGATTACCGTAGAGGCTGATAAAGGTTTTGCTAAGTATGAAAAAGCTGATGTTGAAGTAAATCTTTCCCGAAGTACATCAGTCGAGGTTCAGCTTCAGGCGGCGGGCGCTTCGGCGAGTGTTACGGTTACCGACACTGCCGGCGCAGCTGTTGACGTCAGTGGTAACACCACTGGCTCGAACGTTTCGTCCGATCAGTTTTCAAACTTCCCAACGCAGCGTACTGTCCAGGGCCTCTACACGATCGCCCCGACAGTTACCCGTTCGGGTTTGCGCGATGCGACCGGCCGCGACCGAGACCCCTCGGTGGCTGGTGCGTCGGGTCCTGAAAACAACTACATTCTCGACGGCGTGAACACGACCGACCCCGCTTTCGGTGGTTCGGGTGCGAACCTCCCGTTCGAGTTTGTGCAGGAAGTTGAAATTAAGACCGGTGCGTATGGTCCGGAATATGGAAAAGCGACCGGCGGTATTTTTAACGTTATCACCAAGAGCGGTGGCAACGAATTTCACGGCGACGTCTATGGCTACGGCACGACCAAAGGCCTGGTTCGCGAAGTGAAGAATTTCCCGTTCACCGGTTCGGCGTACAACGGCTTCTCAGAAGCTGACGTCGGTGGTGATATCGGTGGTCCAATCATCAAAGACAAACTTTGGTTCTTTGGTGCATTCAACCCACAGAAACGCAAGAACTACTACCTGACGCAGACGTTCCACCTGCCCGTTCAGAACGACGTGACGATTCCGTTTTACTCCGGCAAGATCACGTGGGCAGTTAATCAGAAACACACCTTCACGGCCTCGACATTCGGTGACTTCACCAAGATTGACGGTTTCCTGGCGGTTGCCGCCCTGAACAACGTCAACGGTTTCGGTGACGACATTACGGCCTTCGAAGGACGTCAGGAAACTGGCGGTCACAACTACGTGTTCCGTCTGAACTCAACGTTCACGAACACTTTCATCGCCGAACTCGCCGGCGGTCTGCACTTCCAACGGGCGAACATCATTCCGCGCGCCGTTGACAGATCACTCGTCACCGACAACTTCGCAGTGTTGAAGAATGGTTCGGTGTTGACGCCAGTGCAAACCGGCGCGAGCTTCGACGCGACCGCAGCGGCCAACAGTGTTTTGAACACCACGGGCTTCATCGATTTCGTCGACGGACGCGGTGGCTCATTGCAGCGCAACTTCGTACGTGGTCCGGGCTTCGGTCTGTTTACAGATCAAGATCGCAACCGCTATGAGTTCAACGCTCACATGCAGAACATCATCGGTGGTAGCCACACGATTAAGTGGGGCTTTGAGTTCAACCAGAACAAGTACAACATCAACACTCTTTCGAGTGGTCCGGCCATCACCTACGCGTTTACGCCGGGTGGTGTTAATGCGGATGGAACGCCGTTAAGAAATACCAATGGCAATGCCAACGCCACCAACGGTTCGCGTATCACCAACAACTGGCTGGTTTGCACCGTTATTACCAACCAGATTACGTGTCCGAGTACCGCAGGTGTCCTGCGTGCACAGACAATTCCGGCGGCAACCCTTGCTGCATTGGGCCTGACGGTGAACCCGACAGCCACCGCAATCAGCACGGCGCAGGCTTTCGGAACTCCGTTCCTGCTTCGTAACACCACTCGCGTTCGTGACTTCGAACTCGTTGGTGACACTTACACGAACGTCGAGAGCTTCTATGTCGGCGACGACTGGAAATTTGCCAAGAACTTCCAGTTGAGCTTTGGTATTCGCTGGGATTACCAACAGTCGTACGGTAACGACAACAGCACCTACCTGAGGTTCAACAATTTCGACGATAACGCTGCGCCGCGTTTTGGCTTTATCTGGGATTTCACGGGTAAAGGCAAAGGCAAGATTTTTGCGAACTACGCGCAGTTCATCGAAGCTCCGATTCCGCTAGACGTCAACGTTCGCGCAGGCGGCGGCGATGTGCAGACGGACAAGAACTTCAACGTCAACAGACTGAACGCTCCGGCTGGTGCCCTGATCGTTCCGGGCGTCAGCACTGGCGCAACCAATCTGGGCTCTGATGCCACTCCGGCCGACATCGGTCTGAAGCCGCAGAGCATCCGCGAGTTCACGTTCGGCGCCGAGTATGAAGTCGGCGGCGACGTCACTCTCGGAACACGCGGAGTTTACCGTGCGATGCTTAACGTCATTGAAGACGGTTCATTCGATGACGGCGACACGTACTTCATCTTCAACCCGGGTCGTATCGGCCCCGGCACGACCGAACAAAACGCATGCGCCGGCGATCCGGCTACTGGCCGCGCCCCGCAGTGTTTCGGTCGCGCACAGCGTTTCTACCGCGGTATCGAGTTCACCGCTACCAAGCGATTTACGAATAACTTCCAGTTCATCGCTTCTTATGTGTTCTCGAGCCTGATTGGTAACTACGAAGGTCTCTTCCGTAATGACAACGGGCAGTCTGACCCGAACATCACTTCGTTGTTCGACCTCCAGAGCTTGCTCAACAACACTTACGGACGTTTGCCGAATGATCGGCCGCACCAGTTCAAGTTCAACGGCAGCTATCGCACGCCATGGAAACTCCTCCTTAGTGGAAACTTCTATGCGCAGTCCGGTGTGCCGTTCAACCAACTGATTCCGCATCCGATCTACGGAAACAACGAGGGCTTCAAAGTACAACGCGGTACGGCCATCATTCCGACGGTTAGTGCTGTACAGGCAGGATTCCCGAACACCGTCGAAAGCATCGGTTCAAACCGAACGCCAACGACGATGAATTTGGACCTCGGTGTTTACTACCCGATTAAAGTTGGTGAAGGTAAAGAGCTCCGCCTGACTGGAGACTGGTTCAACGTCTTCAACAGCCAGCGCGCAGTTACCCTGGATCAGACCTTTGAGATCACCAGCGGTGTGGCGGGTGTTCCGAACACAGCGAATCCGTTCTTCGGATCGGCCTTGCTTGTTCAGCCGCCTTCATCGTTCAGGTTTGGCGCCAAGTTCACCTTCTAATGAAATAAACTTCCGCTTGTGCGAAAGCATCGCGGGTGATGGGGAGAGGCGCCATAGGCCCTCTCCCCAATTTCTTTTCTAGCAGTCAGATTGAGGCTTGATCTTGAGCCGTTCAGGGAGTTAAATCTCCCTATCCGAACTCAGTTGCAAGGAGGTCTCTATGCCAGGCAAATCCCTCCCCGTCCTTTTTAGGCAACGCTCTTTATTAATCTTTCTTGGCCTCCTCCTTTTACCTCTCGGCGTGAACGCGCAGGGAGGTGGTAGATCGTCTACCGGCACGGGTGGCATTCATACTATTCAGGGGTACATTTTCTTTCCCTCCGGCAGAAAAGCCGACACCACGATCATAGTGAAGCTGACGTCGTTCCAATACGGTGAATTGCAAGCTATTCCGGATTCGGGTGGTACCTTCACATTCTTGAACCTCGCACCCGGAAGCTACACCGTAATTGTGAACGCGGGTGATGAGTATGAGATGACCCGCGAGGAAGTGTTTATCGATAGCGATTTGAACCTTTCAAGAATGGGAGTTCGTCTTCCTGCGAACCCGAGACGATACACCGTCATGGTGCATCTGCAACCGAAGCCGACAGCTGGTGCGGGCAAGCCTGGCGTGGTCAATGCGGCGCTTGCCGCCGTCCCAGAGAAGGCGCGCAAACTCTACGAGAAGGGAATCGTGGAAGCTCGCAATGATGACACGGCGAGGGCCGCGGCGAGTTTGAAGGAAGCCGTTACACTCTATCCCAACTTTCCGCTCGCCTTGAACGAGCTCGGCGTGCAGTACCTAAAGTTGCGAGAGATCGACAAGGCGATCGAGGTTTTAAAGGAAGCGTGCAAACTTGATGCTAACTCATTTGCGGCAAGACTCAATCTGGGTATTGCTCTCCTCGAGGCGAAGCACGAGAAAGAGGCGGAAGAGCAGTTACGTCAGTCGCTGAAGCAAAATAACAACGTTCCGTCGGCCCACATGTATCTCGGCATCGCGTTAATCCGCCTCAATGAGGTTGATGAAGCCCAAAAGGAACTCGAGGTCGCTACTGCGGTCAACGCGAGTCATCTCGGCATGGCAAACTACTACCTCGGCGGTATCTACTGGAAAAAGCAGGACTATGTCCGCGCTGTCGAACAGTTGGAAAAGTATTTACAATTCACTCCGAACGCTCCCGACGCAGAACGTGTCCGCGCGACAATCAAGGAACTCCGCGGTCGCGCAAATCACAGTAATTGAAACGAAAGGAAAGCTATTCTTTTATGTTGGCAAACAGTTCTCCCATCGCGAAATTGATGTTGACGGCGGCTTTAGTCCTGTCGTCAGTTTGTGTGGCCCAGGCTCAGCAGGGAATAACGCCAGGCAGTTCGCGAGGTGCAGCGAGCGGTGACGGAAACAACATGATTCAGGGTCACATTTATTTCCCATCCGGACAATCAGCCAGTGGCAAGACTGTAAAAATTTCTCTCGAAAGCGTTAGCGATTTTGGAACATCATCGACGGTTATGGAGCAGGATGGCAGCTTTCGTTTCCGCAATCTGCAAAATGTTCCTTATACGGTGGTTGTCGATGCCGGATCGGAATATGAGAAGGCACGGGAAGCCGTGCGCTTCGATCCAGGATCGGGCAATAGTCGCAGTGTTCAAGTCAATATCCAACTGCAACCGCGAGTAGATTCGTCAAGTCCGCTTTTCGCAGGTGTTCCTGATAACGCCCTCAAGCTTTATCAAAAAGGTATGGCAGCCGCGAAGAAGGGCGAGTCAAAAGCGGCAGTAGAATCGTTGAACGCTGCAGTGACGGCTTATCCCAATTTTCAGTTAGCCCTGAGCGAGCTCGGTATGCAGTACATGATCCTCAAGGACATGGACAAAGCGGGTGAAGCCTTTTCGGCACTGGTGAAACTGAAGCCCAACGACGCGACCGCACACCTTAACCTCGGAATCATCGCCTTCAACAAGAAGAAGATGGACGAGGCTGAGTCGCACCTGCGAAAAGCGATCGAGTTGAAGAGTGCCGGTCCGAGTGCGCACTACTATCTCGGACTAATATTCATCAGCACCAAACGCTATCCGGACGCCGTAACAGAGTTTCAGGCTGCGATCAGCAACGGCGGTGAGAACCTCGCTCTCGCGCACAAGTATCTTGGCGGTCTCTACATGGGCAATCCGAGCAAGAGACAGGATGCTATCAGCGAGTTGGAGAAGTATCTGGCGCTGAATCCGAAGGCTGACGATGCGGAACGCATTAAGGCTACGATCCAGGATCTTCGCAACAAGCAATAGGCTGACTATCTTTTGAGATCGAGCAGGTGGCCGAGTTTTTCTTTCTTCGTGCGCAGGTAGCCGGCGGCGTCTTCGCTGGAGTCGACCTCGATTGAAACTCGCTCGACGATTTGCAGTCCGGCCTCTTCCAGGGCCTGAAGCTTCAGAGGATTGTTGGAAATGACTTTTACCTGGCAGAGGCCGAGGTCGAAGAGGATCTCGGCACACTGCCGATAGTCTCGCAAATCGACTGCAAGACCCAACCTCTCATTTGCTTCGACCGTATCGGCTCCCAGATCCTGTAGCGCGTAAGCACGGATTTTATTGACGATGCCGATACCGCGCCCTTCCTGCTGCTGATAAACGATTGCGCCACGGCCCTCCTGCTGAATCATCTGCATGGTTTGGTGAAGTTGCCGCCCGCAATCGCATTTGATCGAGCCGAAAACGTCTCCGGTTAGACATTGTGAGTGAATCCGAACCAACGTTGGCGCGTCGCGCCTCATCTCTCCTTTAAAGAGGACTACAAACTCCTCTTCAGTTGTGAGAGAGCGGTAAGCTGCGATTTGAAAGTCGCCCCATTCGGTGGGCAAATTGGCCACCGCGACGCGTTCAATCGTGCCGGTCTGAACGGAGTCGCAACAGCTCTCCAAGGTAGATTTTTTCGATGATTGGACTTCCATGGCTCTTTTTGGGGTCTAGTAATTATAGGGGGATGCTTGAGGAGCGACAAGCGGCCGGAAAATAGGTCCTATAAGTCCAATAGATCCTTTTTATTCTGCAACGAAGCCCGAGCGCAGGCGTTTAATCTTCCGGCGTTTGCGATTGATTCCTAAGGCCGTGTATGCTTTTCACGAAAGTTTGGCCTGCCGATAGGCTCGCGACGAGGTTTTCTTCCAGTGAATAACAGTCTTAACCTGGCCTCAAAACCGTTCAGTAATCGTATTCTTCCGTGGGCTCTCACGGCCATCATCCTATTTGTGTCTCTGATCGGCCTGATCTTTGTGGTAAAGCTCACGACCAATGCGAAGAACGAGGGCAGCATGCTCGAGGCTGAAATCATCAAGTTGAAACAGCGCGAACATGCCGCGCTCGAATCCGCCAAGCAGTTGCAGCAGGAGCTTTCCGCCGACCAAAAGCAGGCACTCCCGGCAGCACACGCACTCGTCGATCGCAAGGCGTTTTCATGGTCCAGATTGCTTGCTGATCTCGAGACGTCGCTGCCCGCAAAGGTAAAGGTCACACGCATCGCCGTGCGTGAAGTATCAAGACAGGCCGATCAAACTGTGGCACAACTGGATCTGGCCGTCTTCTCTCAGGACCCAGCCGTAGTCAACGCCATGATTTCGTCGATGCATGAAGAAGGTATTTTTCAGGCTGAGATCCGAAATCAGAGTCTTCAAAAAGGGCGTGGCGAGGCTGGCACTGAGTATGAATTAGCTGTGATTTACCGAGCTCCCTTCAGCTACACGTCTGAGAATGTCGCCGCAGTCGATAAGACGAGGAAAGGAGGCGACCTTCCAAGATGAACCCTGAAGCAAAGATGGAAGCTCAGAGCAAATCAACGCGCGGGTTTAGCGTGCGTATGAGCGAGTTTTTTGATTCCCGTCGTGGAAAGATGTTTGGTATCGCAGAGGTCATAGCACTGGTCGGAAGTTGTGGCGTCCTCACACTCGTGTTGTTGAGCTATCTCTATTTTCTCGTGCCGGCCCGCTCCAAAGTCACTTCATTGCAGAATGATCGACAGCAGACACTGACTAATCTCGAGACGCTCGACAAACTCGTCGGCAAGGAAACAAATTCAAAAGAAACGGTCGATCGCATCGCCGTAAGTCTGGATCAGTTTCAAAGCAGGCACCTGCTACGAGTCGACCAGGGACGTCTCGATCTGTATGAAGAGCTCAATCAACTGATCCTCAAGAACGGCGTTCGCAATACCTCTGGCCCAACATACACGACGCTCGATCCGACGGGCACCAAGTCAACTTCCGGAAAAACTGTCGTAACGAAATGGCAGAGCTTCTATCCCGGAATCGCTGTTACGGTCACGGTGGAGGGTGAATATCAGAACGTGCGCCACTTCATTCGCGACGTAGAGCGCAGTAAACAGTTTGTAGTGATAAATGAAGTCGAACTTCAGCGTGCATCTCAGAACAATCAAGCGGCGCCGGTAGAGGAAGGCGCAACTGGGGCTGGTTCGGGTACTCGCGCGTCGCTGGTGACGCTCCAGCTAAGCATGTCGACTTATTTCCAGCGCCCGGGCGCTGAGGCGGTTCAGCAGTAACGACGATGCAAGTAGTCGATCTAAACAAGCCAGGCGAGAAGAAGAAACTATTAATAGCCGCCGCGCTCGGGCTGGGCGCAATCCTGGTTCTCTGGTGGGCGTTATTTGGTTTCGGCAGTAACACTCGACCGCCAACGAGGACTACGGCGTCTGCGACACCGCAGCAGCGCACCACACCAGGTACGCCTCGTCCACAGGTGACAGCGCCAGTCGCCGAAGTGCAAACGCTCGCGACTCTGACTCCCGTGGAGTACGTGCAGTCGTCTTACAGTGCTCCGGACCCGAAACGAAACATATTCTCTTACTACGTTCCGCCACAGCCAACACCTAAGGAAGTTGTGACGCCCACTCCGACTCCGACGCCGCCGCCACCGATCCTGCTCGCGACGGTTTCACCGTCTAATGTCTATGCACGCACAGGGGACTTCAAACTCGAGGCAGCGGGTGACAAGTTCACTTCCGCGATGCGTATCTTCGTCGACGGCCGTGAATTACCTACGACCTACAAGAGTCCACAGCAGCTCTCAACCACGATCAGTGCATCGCTTATTGCAGCTCCGGGCACGCGCTCTGTAGTCGTGCGTACGCCTGACAACACGCTTTACTCCAATGCTCTGCCGATTCAGGTGGCGGCTCCGCCTGTACCAAACTACAACTACGTTGGCATCATCAGTCCTCATAACAGAGTGACTGACACGGCCCTGGTGCAGGACAAGAACAACAAAAACATCCTGACGGTTTATCGTGGCGACATTCTGAGCGGAAGATTTCGTGTGACCAGCATCTCCGAAAAAGAATTGGTGCTCACCGATACGAGTTTGAAGATCAAACACACGATCGCGATGAGCGAGAATGATCGAACCGGTGGTCCTTTGAGCCGTCCGACACCGCGAGTAGATTCTGAAGATGACGAACCTTAGCGCAAGCGACGACCACAATATATACGGTCTGCGATCTATCGCCGCGGGGTCGCACTCGCGCGCTGTTTCGGTCGCGTCGCGACGATCGGAAGGTGGTTACACGCTCGTGGCACTGCTGGCGATGATGACGGTCCTCGCTCTCTTCGCGATGGCAGTAGCGCCCAGTCTGCAGCAACAGGCACAACGTGAACGAGAGCAGGAAGCTATCTTTCGCGGTGAACAAGTCGCCGATGCTATCCGTGCTTTCTATCGCTCTCGCAGTGGCACCGGTCGCGGTGTCGGCGATCAGGCATTACCGAGATCGATGGACGATCTGTTAGAAGGAATTCCGATTCCCGGTGGATCGAAGAACCGTCAAATTCTTCGTCCGTCCGCGGCCCGCGATCCAATGACGCCTGAAGGTGAATGGCGTTTCATTCTTCCTCGCAGTCAGTCGCTGATCGGGTTTCAGCAGTCGCTATTGTTCTACACGGACAATATCATTCCGCAGACACGCGATCCACAAATGGCGCAGTTACAACAGTTTGCAGTTCCCGCCTTAGTCAACGTCACCAATCTTGGATCAGCCTCGGCAACAAGCAGCACTTCATCTGTGGACGAAGATGCGAGTGGTCCATTCGTTGGCGTGGCGAGCCGCAGCAAGCGCGATTCAGTGCTCACGTACTACGGCATCGAACGTGAAAATGAATGGATCTTCACCCCGCTGTTTCGTTAGTCAGAGTTGGACCATCTCTCACTTCCTTAACACTCCGCTCGTCTTCTCGCAGTTGCGCACCGCAACGTGTATCTGGATCAGTTGAAGAGTCGTTCATCGCTCGATGAATCGATCGGACGAGGATGGACCAGATGAGTGTGTGTGAGGTCGCGACACTCGAACACGAGGCGATCGCGACTCGCGGAGTTGTGAAAAATAATTTTACAATCGAGTAATAAGTTATTGACATCCGAGATAATTGCGTTTATATAGCAAGATGTTGTGCGCCGTTTACTCTAGCCCACAAGAAGGATGCAAACACATTATCTTGTGGTTACGAAGAAACAAAA
>JBKPPU010000421.1:0-11909 GCA_046733695.1 Acidobacteriota bacterium | reverse complement strand
TATGACGAAACTTCTTATGACTGCTCTGTTACTGACGCAAACTCTTCCCGCAGGATATTGGCCGCTCGAAAAGAGCCAGCCAATAATCGACAAGACGCAAACGATTCACTTATCGGGTGACCTCTCTAAATTATCGGAGGGTGAACGAAAGGCCGTGGCGAAGCTGATCGAAGTCGGACAGATCTTTCAGAAGCTTTACGAGGAACAGCGACACCCTGAAGCACTCTCGTCGTATCGCGCGCTCGAACAACTCGATAAGCGAACCGGCTCAACGGCCGCAACGCAAAACCTTTTGACGATATACCGCCTGAATCAAGGTCCAATCGCAACCACGCTCGAAAACAAACGTGAAGCATTCCTGCCGGTCGATCCGACCAAGCCAGGCAAGAATGTTTATCCGTGGGGCATAACCAAGGAAGAAATCGAGCAGGCACTCGCGTCGCCCGGTGGACAGCCGAACAAACGCGAGAAAGTGTTGGACTTGCGTAGCGTAGTTCGTCTCGTGAATACAAAAAATCTACAAAGCGATATTGCGACACTAAACAAGTATCCAGCGTTGCAGACTTTGCATCCGGGACTGCTTGCGGAGCTGCAACGACTCTCAGGGCCACGACGCAATGATGTTTACGCCGTACCTTACGCAATTGCATATGCCGATGAGCTGATGAAAGCCTACGGCCTTTTGAACGAAGCGGCCGATGCGGTTGCAAAAGACGACGAAGAGTTTGCCAGATACTTGCGCAATCGCGCGCGTGACTTGCTCTCAAACGACTACGAGTCGGGCGACGCGAGCTGGGTTACCGGACGCTTTAAGAATCTCAACGCACAGATTGGTTCGTACGAAACCTACGACGACGAGTTGTATGGCGTCAAAACGTTCTTCTCGTTCTGCCTTTTTCAAACGAGGCAACAGGAAACTGCTGCGCTACGCGAGGCGATGAAGGGACTTCAAGCACTCGAAGACTCGCTGCCTTACAAGAACCATAAGAAGATACGCGAAGACATTCCGGTCGGCGTTTACGACGTCGTTGCAGACTTCGGACAATCGCGTGGCGGTAATACCGCTACGATTCTGCCGAACGAGAGTTATGTCGCGCGTCGCTACGGACGGACGATTCTGTTGCGCGCTAACATCATGCGCGATCCGAACATTTTCGAAGGGACATCGAAAACGCTTGCCGCCGCGCTTGGCGAACAGCAGGCAAGGGAACTCACGCCTGACGGAAATTTCTATCGCACTCTGTGGCACGAAGTTGGCCATTACCTCGGCGTGGATCGCACCAAAGACGGACGTGAGCTCGACGAGGCGTTGCAGGACAATGCGAACGCGATGGAAGAGATGAAAGCCGACCTCGTATCGCTGTTTGTTGCCGAAGCTCTTCACAAGCAGGGTTACTACACCGATGCGCAGCTGCGCAGCGTTTATGCGGGCGGGATTTTGCGCGTGCTGCAGAACAATCGGCCACGACGCGATCAGCCCTACAACACGATGCAGTTGATGCAGTGGAACTTCTATCTCGAGAATGGATTATTGACTTTCGATCCGGCTACGAAGACGTTGCAGGTCCACTACGACAAGTATCACGACGTGATCGGTAAGATGCTCGAGAAGACACTCGCGGTGCAGTTCGAAGGCGATAAGGCAGCATCGGATCGGTATATCGATCAGTACACGAAGTGGGACGAGAACCTGCACGGCGTGATCGCCGCGAACATCCGAGCTCAGCAAAAGTACAGGTTTAGGGTCTTCAAGTACGTGGCACTTGGCGAATCATAGGTCCGATAAGTCCTATAGGACGACCTATCTCGACGGTCCGGAGATCGATTGTTGCGCGATGTCCAGGTAGGCCTTGAGTCTGACCTCCGGTAAGCGAAGTCGATCTGCGTCTGCTTTTGCTCGCTCGAAGTTTGTCACCGCCAATGTGCCAAGGGTGTTGGACATTTTATTTATAGCCTGTGCGATCCCGCTGCCGTTCTGTAGATCCAGTTCGTCATCATTGAAGTTGTTAGTGCCAAAACCTTCCATCGTCCGCGCGGCGGCGCAGATGTCGTTTACCTGATCGATCAACGGATCCACGATTTCAAAAGATCGCTTTGCATCGTAACGAGCAAACGCACGACCAATCTCCAATAATGCATTCATGTGCTCTTGATTCGGGGCCTGTACCGAAGGTCCCAGCAGCGCTTTCGCTTGTTCGAGAAGACTGATCGCGTTCGCACGTTTCTGACCCGGTCCGATCTGGTTGGCAATCAGTGCAAGGTAAGATGCCCGCTCTTTGGTTGTGCGAAGGCCGCTGATCACTCTTAGCGCCTCATCAGCCTTACCTTTCTCCAGCGCGCGATTGATTTCCAACTGATCGATGTACATCATCGAATTGAGTCGCTGAGATGGATTGGAGACGCGTTCGTTGACGATCTGTCTGGCTCGTGAGATGTCGCCGCTGGTAGCTTCACGGTTCGCAAGCTGGATATAGAGTTGTTCTCGTTGTTCCTGTGGTGCTTTTGCAATTGTCTCGAGTGCCGCATCTGCAGGGTTGTTGCCGATTGCGTATTGATACTGGTTCGGATCCGAAGTTCGACCTTGTAGTTCGTTAAACTTTTTTTCCACTGCTGCGAGGCTCCCAGGTGTCACCGCATTGAGTTCCGAACCGAGCTGCCGCAATCCCATCACGAGATTCCATGCGGCTTCACGTTCCGGAGTGTAGACTTGAGGTGAGGGCGACGAGAATGACAACGCTTCGCTCAGTGCTTTCTGAAGTAGCTCGCGATACTGTGCTTCCGATATCAACGCCGGTACCCTGGTTTGCGCCCAGCTATATTGATCGGGCCCTACGGTCCGTCGTTCTGGCCGGAATCCTGAACGGATCAAGCCAATCGCAAGGTTGGCGGCATCTCCGCTCTTAAGAAGTTTCTCCTGCAGAAGTTTACTCGCGATTTCATTTGCAAACTCGGCGGCCATCTCGGGATTCTGTTGTCTCAGAACGGAAACGGTGTTCAGCAGATTGGCCGAGAGTCTTGTCTTGAGGTTCTTGCGCGCAATCTGCAGCGCCCGGTTCGGATCCTTTTGCATGATCTGGTTCGCGAGCGCGAGCTCCATCATACCTTCCTGCGATGCCTGTTCGCGTCGATTGCTGTATGGATTGGGCGGCGGCACGGTCGAGTAAAGGAAACTAAGAGCCGCCTCGGGATCGCGTTGTGCGAGCAGGCGCGTTACCTCGAAACGCAACTGCGAGATCAATCCAAACTGCTGCGAGTAATTCGGATTGCTCGCGTCGATCGAGGCGATGAGTTCTTTCACTCCGTTAGCTGCATCAGTGAAATACTTCGACGCACGCTTTTGCTCTGGTTCCCAAAGGAGTTGGGAAGCGAGGAGCTGAGCATTGATGCGCGTTAGCGGCGACTGGATCTGTGAAATCGTTTCTTCGAGATCCAGGAGTAAAGCGACTCCTTTTGCTCTAACGTCCTCCAGATTCCGGCTGGCTGTAATTTCCTGGTCGGTTGCCGGTCGCAGTTCGAGGATTTTGATCTGGTAATTACCCGATGGTGAATTAGCGGGATCGAGCGGACTCACCGTGATGCGGTAAACACCCGCAGCCGTACCGCTAAAGGAAACATTCTCCGGACCGTCATTGCCATTTGGTGAGTCAAACTCTCCCATAGCCCTGCCCTCGGGGGAGAAGACTTTGACGACCACGTCTATACCCCGCTGCTCGACGACCAGCTGAATATGGGAATTTTCTTCAAGTGTGACAGTGAACTGGTGTGTCTGGCCCGCCCCGAGCGTCCGGTCAACAGGCGTGCCCATTTGCAGCGTCGCCGGCGGACCCTGAGCGTGTATGGTCAGCGAGGCACAAACAAGGAGGGGAAGAAGAAACAGCACCCGAAGTCTGCCCATGGGAGTATCTCCTGATTGTCGGAAGCTAAGAGCTTGTGCTAAGACGCTCTAAAGGCACAACGAGTTCCCTAACTGGATTTAATTTTGTGCTTCTGTGCCTTTTCGTGGCTATTTCCCGAAGGCGTTGCTCCCGAGGAAGTTCGCACGGACGTAGGAGACGGTGTCCTGGAGGGTTTCGCCGGGGTCGCGTGGCTTGAAGGACAGTTCGCGGGCAGCTTTGGAGCAGTTGAGATACCAGAAATACTGGGCCATCTCGATCGCACCGGGTTCGACCGGCGAGGCCATGTCCCATTGTTTGAAGAGTGAATCCAGCAGACTTGCGCCCGTAATCGCGAATCGTGACGGGAGCGCCAGCCACGGCGCAGAAATCTTCGTGAGACGCTCGAGCCGTCCAAAGAATTTTGAGAAGGTCCAATTTGCGGCTCCCAACAAATAGCGCTCGCCGTGGCGTCCCTTCTTCATCGCGACTCGAAACGTGTGAGCAGCATCGCGTGCGTCGACAAAACTCACTCCACCTGCCGGCACTGCGCCGATCTTGCGCGCCATGAAGTCGAGAATGACTTTGGTTGAACTGAGACGATCGTCCCCAGGCCCGAGCAGCAGACTCGGGTTCATGATCACCAGGCGCAGCCCTTTGCCCTGGAAACGTTCGAGCGCCGCCATCTCCTGGTAAGCCTTGCTCGCGTAATACGGCCAGCGCGAAATGACGTCAAGTGGAACGGGATAAGTTTCGTCGGGAACAACGTCGCCGTCTTTAGTCACTGCAATCGTGCCGCTGGTTGACGCAAGCACGATCGTTTTGACGCCAGCAGATTTTGCGGCATCGCACAAAAGGCGCGTACCTTCGACGTGAATGTCGTACATCGCACGAGCGTCTTCCCGTTCGCGGGAGACTTTTCCCGCGAGGTGATAGATCTCGCTGATGCCTTCGACGGCGCGTTTATTATCGTCGGCATTGGTAATCGAACCGGCGAATGTTTCAACTCCGAGATCGACAAGCCAGTCGGGAATCGAAGTCGCCATCACGCGAATGTCTTTGGCGCCGTCTTCAGTCAGTTGGCGAACGAGATGTGAGCCGAGGAAGCCAGTGCCGCCGGTAATGAGCGTCACGGCGCGCTGTCGCTTTTCGATCGCCGCGCGTCGTTTGCTGCCCGTGGTGACGGGCGTCATGCGAGCGGTACGTTTGCCGGAGGTCTTCGAGGGCATTTTCTTCATTGCCGATTGCCAATTGTCGATTGCCGATTTAACGCAATTGGAAATCGGCAATTGGCGATTAATCGGTCCTATACAGCAACCTCCTCAATCGCGAGCTCTTTCTTCCGCTCACTCTTCCAGAGCTTACGCAATCCTTTCGCGTCGAATTCACTGCGCGTGCGATCGCGCAGGTTCACAACTTCGTGTCTCACGCGTGCAGCGATCAGCCGGTATGCCTCGGTGCGCGGCAGGCCCTTCGTCATCTCTTCCAGTTCCTCGATCTCGAGAAAACGTCCGATACGCGCGCTGACATCGCGGTTCTTGATGAAAGTCGTTCCCTTGGGCATCGCTGCGTAAGTGCCGTCGAGATACATCGGCAGGATTCCGACACGTGCGTGTAGCGCGAGGTAGCCGACGACCGGCTTGAAGTCAGCCATGATGCCCGTCATCGACCGCGTGCCTTCCGGAAAGATGAGCGCGTTGTAACCGCGATCGAGAAATGATTTCGCGTGACGCAGCGACTGTCGCAACGAGCCAGTGCGCTCCATCGGCACCAGATTGGTGAAGTTCTCCATCACCGCACGCTTGTACTTCGTGTCGAAGAAATAATCAGCCGCTGCGAGTGCGACCAAATCTTTCCCGAATTCGCCGAGGGCCATTTTCGTCAGACCCATGTCGAGGTGCGAACTATGATTTGCTGCGACAAGGAAATTCGTGTGCGGCGGAATGTTCGAGCGCCCCTCGTAATGTGTGCTCAGAAACTGTTCATAGAGGAAGCTCTGCAGGAAGTCGGCGGCCTTATTGCCCGCCGTGCGCACGAAGGAAGGAATGTGAATCTCGTCGTCTTTGCTTCGATCCTCGATGCGCGTCTCCTGTTTCGTCGACACGCCAGGTTGACGTGCAACTACCGTCAACAACTCTTTCACATCCTGGACTTCATTAAATCGCTCCGGCGCCGAGATAGAACCGCCCGCTCCTTCGATTGCGGTTGCGAGCTCTACAAACATCAGACTGTCAAATCCCAAATCACTCAATCGGGTATCAATTGCAACTTCGGAGCGCGGACGATTCGCGACACTGGCCACCACTCCCATCAGCCACATCGAATCGGCATTCGCACTTTCCGGAGCTTTACCGCGACGTCCGGACCTCTGACTCTCCTCGAGCGATTCCATGATCTGGACCACTTCGCGTCGCTTCACTTTTCGGGTGGCCGTGCGAGGCAGTTCGATATCCGTGAAATGCAAAACCTTCACCCGCTTGTAGTACGGCAGAGAAGCGGAGACTTCGCGGAAGTGCTCTTCGACCAGTCGATGCAACGCTGCTCGTGACAGCGAAATATCGAACTCATCGTCAGCGACGACGAGACAAGCGACCTTCTCGCCGATCCCGTCAGGCAAGCCGACAATGCTCAGCTCTTTGACATAAGGCGAGTCGCCATAGGCCTCTTCCAGTTCGTCCGGATAAACATTCTTACCGTTTGTATCGACGATGATCTCTTTCGAACGTCCAACGAGATAGAGATTCCCGTCGTCGTCGACACGACCGAGATCGCCCGTGTAGAGCCAGCGATCCACGAGCGTCTTGCGCGTCGAAGCTTCGTCCTCGTAGTAGCCAAGCATCACGTTTGGACCACGAGCAATGACCTCGCCCACTCCACTCGCGTCTGGTTCGGCGATGCGCACTTCCACACCGGGCAGTGGTTTACCCACCGTTCCGGTGAGCATGCGATTTTCGGGTCTGGTGACAGTCAAAACCGGCGAGGCTTCAGTCAGGCCATACCCTTCGAGAATCGTGAATCCGAGACCGTGAAAGTCACGCTGAATCTTTTCGCTCAATGCGGAGCCGCCACTGATGAAGTAGCGAATGCGCCCGCCGAGTCCTTCGTGAATCGGATAGAACAAAACCTGTCCGAGGTTCAGCGGTGTCTTATCGCGCAGCCAGGCGTTTGCGTAAATCAGATTATCGGCAGTCTTTCCGATCCAGTCGCTGCGCTCGTAGAGACGGTTCTTGATGCGACGGTGCAGCAGTTCCCAGAGTGCGGGAACACCAACCATTCCTGTTACGTGGCCATTCTTGATTGCCTTCGCGAGCGCATCACTCGTGAGCTCGGGCAAGTACGTGATCTGCGCGCCGCGACTCAGCGGTGTCAAAAATCCGGTTGAGAATTCGAAGGTGTGATGCAACGGCAACACAGACAAAACACCGTCGTGCGTCGTCATATCGAAGACAGAAGACAACATTGACACCATGCTCGTCAGGTTGCGATGCGAAAGCATCACGCCTTTTGGCTGGCCCGTCGTTCCCGAAGTAAAGATCAACGACGCGACGCTCTGCGCCTGAACTTTTTGCGGCAACAGCGCGATGCGTTCGTCTTCGGTTTGTTCGTCCGGTAACGCAAAGACGTCGTCGTAAGTCCAGACGCGTGTCAGTCCCTGTTGAGTCAAAAGCTCTTGTAAATCGGGATGCTCGTTGAGAACGGCTTCGCTGCAAATCACGCCGGCAGCATTTCCCGCGCGCGCGAAGTTGAGAATCTCACTGGTCGAACTCTCCGGATCACACGGAATGCAGGTAGCGCCGGTTTTGAGTACGCCGAAATAGCTCATGCCCCACTCGGGTGCGTTGCTGCTGACCAGCATGACGCGATCGCCGTGCTTGATACCCTGACTCGCGAGAAACCCGGCGACGCGCGTCGCAAGCTCCCGCAGATCCGCATACGTGTACTGCTCCTTGCGCCCGTCTCGCTCGATACGCATTGCTACTCTGGTCGCATGGCGCTTGGTCGCAGTTTCAAACAACTCGAGTAGATCGCGGTACGTGTAGACTCGCTTCGGCTTCGGCTGCGCGCGCATCTCGTCTTCGAGCGTGGGAAATACCCACTTGGTGAGTCCGGGCAGGTGAATGTTGAGCCAGTAGTCGTACCAGTCAAACATTTCCGGATTCCACGTGATCAGGTTTCGTTCGTCTTCACTGATGCGATTGAAGAGTGCCCGGACGTTGTCAGACCGAAACACGTACGCATTCTCGACTGTGAACGGGCGAAACATGTCGAAAGCTTCGCTGGTTTCGCGGGTGAACTCTTCGACGCGTTCGACACTCGACTTGACCTTGTCGATCACCTCGCCGACACGGCCGCCGCCCCAACGCGGACGCACACGGTCCAATAAGGACGACGCTTTCTTCGCAGCCGAGTTGAACATCGGCATAGACGTGTTTTCGAATTTCGAGACTGTAACCGTTCGTGGCTCCATGCGCGCCGCGATGTGGTTCAGAATCTTGACGCCGCTATCCTTCTCTTCGAAGTGCCTGCGCTTATCGAGTCCACAGAGCCCGACGATCCTTTCCATGTTGTTGGCGTTGGCGTCGCCGGTGGCTGCCTGAAAGACAAGCTCCGGCGTTTCGACGCACGCCTGTGCCGACACGGCGAGCATCACTGACGCGACCTGGTCCACGGGGGTGATGTCGAGGATCAGTTTCGGATCGGCGGGAATCTGAGTCTGGCCTTTGCGAATCAGGAAAATGATCGGCGCCGTGGTGGTGAAGCCCTCATTCCATCCCGGAAACGGATACGACATTGCCGACTCAACAATGCTCGGTCGGACAATGCTGCGAACCATGTTGGTTTCTGCAGCGACGAGTTGTTCGCCGAGTGATTTTGTATAGGTGTAAATGTTGGGCCAACCCCAGTACGCGGCGCGCTCGACGCCGAGATCCGTGAGGCGAGTGCGCGTCCAGACTTTGCGTTCGCGTGCGACGGCGAGTCCGAGAGCGTCAGGATCATCAACGTCGCGACCTTCCTCGGCGAGTCGTTTGCGCGCGAGCTCACGAAAGCGTGCCGCCATCATTGCGTCCCGCGCTTCATCTCTGACGCGATCGGCGAGTTTGGCGCAGTCGGCGATCTCCTGATCGACCGAGAATTTCACGCCTTCCATTTCCGGTTCACGGCGGCGAGGGAAGTAGCCAAGGACCGGATCGCTTTCCCACACAGCGCCCGAGCGATTGCCCGCAACGAAACAGGTGGAGACGTGGACCAGCGCGGGACGTTTCATCCGGCGCGCGAAGGCGATGACATTCTGTGTTCCGACTACGTTTGTGCGCAGTCCGCTCTCGAGTGTCGGATTGAAAGTTACATTGCCGGCTGAGTTGATGATGACGTCGACATCGCCGGCGATTGCCTGTGCTTCTTCTTCGGAATAGCCGAAGTTTGTCTCGGCAATGTCGCCGCCTTTAACGATTACCTTGTCGTTGACGAAACCTTCGAGCGCGCTGCCGTAACGTTCGCGCAGTGGATCGAATGGAGGCGCAGTGATGATGTTGTTCCAAAATCGATTCTCCGACTCCTCCTGCGAACGCGCGCGCACGGTGAGATAGATCTTGCCGATGTTCGGGAAGCGATAGAGCAACATGCTCAGCGTCACTTTCCCGAGAAAACCCGTGCTTCCGATGAGGAAGATCTTTCGATCCTTATAAATTTCAGTCGGCGATAATTTCATTTACAACCTTCCGCCCTATTCCATGTCCGCGATGCCGATCATCGGCTGATGCAGCATCGTGATCTCTGCAGAGTTGCCCATGTAGCTGCGCGCCATCGCAATAGCTTCAGTCAAATTGTCTGCGCGTTCCCATCCGAGAATGCCGGGCACGTGCGCATTTTCTGCCCCCGCGGCGATTACATGCCCGACGTGCTGGCGACCATTCTCGCCCCAGTACCACATAAAGAACGGGTGCGCGCCGTGATACGCATTGCCCCGACGGTACATCTCGATGTAGCTCGGATTATTTGCAAACTCGCGCTCGTACTTCTCACGCAACGTGAACGCATCGCGCGTTTCCGGTAACAGGCGATGGAAGAACTCGATGTAACTCGGGTGAAAGTCGTGATCGAAATCGTCGTAGCAGGGGTGATGCAGGATCAGCGTGCCGCCTTTCTTCAGCAGCGGCTTGTTGCGATAGAAGTTGAAGTGATAACCAAGCGCCATCACCTGGACGAGCAACGGATTTAGAATCGAATAGACGTTATAGGGCGAAATATCTGGAATGCCGGTGATCAGAATGTCAGCCTGGCCTCGGATTGGGATCAAATACTGCTCCATTCCTTTGGCAATAATCTTCTCGTGAACAAGATCCGTCTTGCCTGCAAAGCACGCAGTCATTTCGTAAGCCGCCGGTCGTGAATGCAGCAGCTTGCGACGCGCCGGACGCGGCAACTTGCTCATCGTGTAACGCATAGCTTCGAACTTCATGCGATCGAAGGCGCTGAAGTCGTCTTCGTTACGCAGCAGGAAGTCCATGTCCGCGCCGTACATGCGATTGTTGATGGCAGTTTCGATGTGAAAAACGTTCAGTGTCTCGTCGACGATCTTCCCGAGCCGTATCACCTTGTGATTCAACGCTGAGGCCGCCGGATCCATGTAACTGTCCGAGTCGCGAATCGTCTGCGGATCGTGATGCGCGCGCAGCGACTCGTAGTCGCAGAGTCCGACCGCGACCGACTTGTGACCACCGTCCATCGGCACAAAATTGATGTTGACGTATATCAGCAGATCACTTTCCGCGCAGCGGCGATTGAGTGTGAGTGGCTCTTTATGCCTGGTCTCGCCGATCTTGACGAGACCCTCGGCCCATTCGGCGTCGTGGTTGTAGTAACGATCGGGATAGTAGTCGGAGAAAATTCTTGGTCCAACCATCCGCTTCATTTCCCACTCGGTCATCTTCCGGTGTAGCGAGTTGGCGATGATGATGTGGACGTCGTCGACGCCGTGTCCGGCGAGCATGTCCAGAACGATCTCCAGGATTGTCTGGCGAATGTCAGGCGTGGCCATCGGCGGCAGAGGCAAACTGATGTCGTCGACGGCAACCGTGACACGCATGCCCGGTTCGAGTTGGGCAAACAGCGGATCGCATCCAAGCGGATGATTCAAAGCATAACGAATGGCGGCTTCGCGATTCGGAAGACCCTTGATCGACGGATTCGGATAGAGCACACGCGTTCCAATCGGCAGGTCTTCGAGGATGAAGTCTTCGCCCGACGGCATGATGCGCGGCGCGCTGTCCCGATCGATGTAAACTACTGATTCGTGTGTCTTTCGTCTTAATTGAAGTGCCATTTCTTCTTTTGTGCTTTTTGTGCCTTTTTGTGGCTCATTTCAGATTTAGTATGGGCCAGTCATGGTGAAGTGCCGTTTGTCGCAAACGCATGTCGGGATTCACCACTGCCGGGTGACCGACGATCGAGAGCATCGGTAGATCACTCATGCTGTCGGTATAAGCATATGAATCACTCAGGCTGATTCCTTCGCGTTCGGTATAAGTTCGGATCCACGAAGCCTTCGTGGCCGCGGCCATCACCGGCGGCAATAAACGGCCCGTCGCCACTCCATTCACAAACTCCAGCCGGTTAGTGACGAATTCCGTGATCCCGAAGTGCTGCATGAGCGGCTTCACCGACAAATCCAGGGCACCAGTGATCACTACCTGCCGCAGACCCAATTTCCTCGATTTCTCAATCAGCTCATACGCGCCGGGAAAGACTGCCGGCTTAATAACGTCTTCAAACAGATCCTGCGCAAAGTAGCGCAGCCGGTCCTCGGATTGCCCCTTGTAGCGCTTGAAGTAGAGGTCATTAAAGACTTTTCGGCTATACTGGTCCGTCACTGCGAAGACGGGAAGGCTCAGAAACGTCGTCGCGCTCTTCGTAAAACTCGCCATTAGCCCTTGCTGGCGTTTTGCATAAAATGAGAGCGTGTGCACGAGGTTGGTGCTTACTAAAGTTCCCTCGAGATCGTAGAATGCTGCCCCTGCCAAGCTCTCCTCCAGCTAA
>JBKPPU010000420.1:0-11005 GCA_046733695.1 Acidobacteriota bacterium | reverse complement strand
GATCGACAGTGCTTGTTGATGATGGCGGAACGCTTCATCGAGTTGGCCCAGGGTCGCATATTCATTTCCGATGCTTCCCAACGCCATTCCTTCTCCTCGCGAATCGCCGACTTCACGACTAATCTCCAGCGCCTTTTGGTAACGCTCGAGGGCCTCTACGTGATTTTTTAATCCTGAGTAAGCATTGCCAATGCCAGTCAACGCCGCAGCCTGGCCGCGTAAGTCATCGGTCTCCTTCATGAGCACCAGTGCTTTTTGATAGGCATCAATCGCGGGTAAGTTTTCCTGGAAATTGACCTTCTCATTCCCCAGATTGCAAAGGGCGGCGGCTTCACCTCGTCGATCATCAATGACTTTCGCGATCTCCAGCGCCTGCTCATAGAATTCAATCGCAACGCGCGATTCTCCGCGTCCAGCGTAAATGTTTCCTAAGTGAGTCAGAGTACGCGCAGTCCCGCGCTGATCGCTCAGTTCGGAAAGCAGAAGCAGGCATTGGTTGTAACATTCGATCGCCATCGCATCCTGGCCGATGCTTGCGTATGCATTGCCGAGCCCGCCAAGTGCATTACCTTTGCCGAAAAGATCTTTGCTCTCGACAGCGATCTTCACTGCCTGCCGGTAACTTGAAATTGCCTTCTGTGGTTGGATCAGTGAGTGGGCAGTTCCCAGATCGCACAGATACCGGCCCTCGTTCACGCGCTGCTGCAACTGGCGACTCGCTGCAACGGCCAACTTCATCCACTGGATCTGCTCCTGGGGGCTTTTTCGCAGGTGGAGCAATTCTTTCAGCGAATCGACGTATCGCATGCAGACGAGCGGTACCTCTGCGTCCGCAGCGGAATGTTCCGTGGTCCACATGCGGGCAGCTCGCAAATTCATCCACTCCATATCGAACAACTCAAGGCCGGGATGGCCTTCCAGTTCGTAAAGATCTGCGATTTTTTGGGCGACGTCGAGGTAATGAAAGGCGTGGCGTCTCAGACCGCCGTCGCGTTCATCTTTCTGAAGTAACTGCGCGGCGTAGATGCGAACGAGGTCATGCAGATGATAGCGCGATCTCTTCTCTTCATACATAACTAGACTGAGGCGCGTTAAATCGCTCAGTTGTGTGCCCGAATCGTCTGTGCAGACAACTTGGTGCGCTTTACCGTCAAATGTGGCAGGGAAGATCGATAAGTGGCGAAAGATGCGTTGGGCCTCATCGCTCAAACGTTTGTAACTAATATTGAAGGTCGCTTCCACTCCGAGTTCGAGGGCTCCCGCACGATCCAATTCCTTAAGTCGAGCTCGCTCTTCTCGCAGTTGATTGACATAGTATTTTGGTTCGACGTCCGTTGCGACTTCGAGCAGGCTTCCGGCTGCGCGTAGGGCGAGGGGCAGACCTCCGCACAGATCTGCGATTTCTTTTGCTTCGTTCAATTCTTTGCGCTTTGCAACTTCGGTGAGTAGTTTGGAGGCTTCAGGAGCATCCAGCGGTTTTAGCGGGATCTGTGTGATGCCGGGCACCGCGAGCCTTTTGTGTGACGTAACTATTAACGCGCATTCAGGCGGTGGCAGAAAAGCTCGCACCTGAGCCTCAGTTGCAGCATCATCAAGGACAACGAGAGCACGTTTTCCACTCAGACAGCTACGATACCGAATCGATAGTTGGTCTATATTGTCAGCTCGCTTCGGTATCTCCTCGCCCAACGACTCGAGACAACGCATAAGCGCGTCTGCGAGATCGAGCGGCTCGTCCGTCATGCTCTTGAGTTGGACATAAAGCTGGGCGTGTGGATAATCAGCGCGCAGTTCCTCTGCCACGAGTAGCGCGAGAGCTGTCTTACCCACGCCGCCCATGCCGCTCACCCCAACGAGCTTCGCTTTCGCTGAAGGAGCCAAAGCTTTCTTTATCGCCGCGATCTCCTGTTGTCTTCCAACAAAGTCACCCGGCGGTTGCACTAGTTGAAAGGGCGCGTATCCACGTACGCGCTTAGCAACGTCTTCAGCCCACTGTCGAAAATAGTCCCGCGCGTACCAATTGGAGAGGTCGGCCGTTACTTTGCTGGCTAAATCGTCAGGAGACGTGAAGGGCTCGCAGGTGTGATGGTCCAGAAGCTCCTGTTTGAGGGCTCGCAGCTTTGGTTCAAGGTCAACTGCCGCGGGCAGAAACGAGTTGTCCTTGAAATAGATGAAGCACTGTTTTCTTTCAGCCCGAGCCGTACGATATTCCTGTTCAGTAATGCCCGAACCGTAGCGCCCGCCAAAGATTCCAACATAGGCATTGCACTCGCGCGCTTCCTTCAGCGAAGGGACAATCGGCGGCTCGCTCCACGCACCCGAGTATTCCATTCCTACGAACTTCAACTGGCGCAGCCGGTTGAGAGCCTCGATTACGGCTCTCCGCTCCGGCTGCAAATCTTCCCAGGTTGAGCTGACGAAGATACTGACGATTGGCAGGGGTAAAGTCATGTGGATTCAGGTCCGCTACGGTCCTCCCGCAACTACTGCTGGTTTGCCTGTGCGGGAAACTTCTTATCAACGCAGGCTACCCACTCCGTCAACTTTTTCGCTGGACACGACGGACAGAGGATCGCGTACGTTTCATGTTTGGCAGCCAGAGGAAGTGTTCTGACAAACTGATTCCAGTGAAGAGGTGACTGTTGCTTCACGTACCTGAAGAGTCCGCCAAGGCGGTAGACGGTAATCATGGAGTCATAAGCCTCCTGATCGATTAACCGCAATTCGGGTAGGTTCTCCGTCATCAGTTTTGAGGACGTTGGTAAGATAAAGGTTTCCGGAGGCTGAGCTGCGATGAACTCGAGGTGTGGCAAACCGTCGAATTGTACAGTGGAACCCTGAGTGCAGAACGTCGGAGGTGCTTCTGCGTCGTTGAGGTTGCTGACGCGTTCCTTGGACGCCATGATGAGTAGCAGGATGTGTTGATCCTCGACGGTCAGCTTTTGCCAGGAGATAGTTTCAGCAACATTTCCCAGTACTTCAGTCTCGAGCGTCTTCCAATTAAAGCGCTTTGCATCGATTGATTTGGCCCATGCGGCGTACACTGTTTTTTGACCAGGTGTCATTGCCTTAAGTGTCTTGTATGACTGTTCGACATTATCAACATTCAATGCATCTCCCAGTAACCTGGCCAGTTCGCGAGTTGCTTCAGGCACCGGCTCATTTGTGTCCCACCGCAAACCTTGACTGAAACTCCACGGGATCGAATCCATACGGATAGCGCTCCAGCCCAAATCTTTGTTGAGAAAGGCTGGGTGGAGAGACACGAGGCGAAGCCGATCGGAGGGCAATTCACACGCATCACGGACGCCTTCGTCTGGATACTGAAGGTTTGCAAGAATGGGATTCTTGCTATCTACGAACTTAGCGGTGGGCTGCAGATAGTTGTCAGTGATCCCCGGAATGGGATACGCACGATTTCCGATGTGCAAAGTTAGCCGGTTGCCGTCGGGGCGTTGGGAGTTATAGCTCAACCGAAGTTCAGCATTAGCAAAGGCGTCGCAGGGTTGGCCCACTGCGTCGAACATAATTCCTCCGGCCCGCCGGAAGATCTCCGGGCTTCTACGAATTTCCAGCACGGACGGGCGCGGCGGAATCGTCGGTAGCGGTCGAATTCTGTTTGGGATTTGGATCCGACGCTCCACTCCATAGCCGGTGAAGACTTTCCCTATTCGTGGTATAGGAGTCTGGGCGGCCGTGAGTAGCGGTAATAGCAGAATCAGCAGTGTCAGGTTAATTGCCAAAACTTTCTTAAAACGCGAGTTCATGACGTTGCTCCTTTCAAGGTGGTGATCGTGTCCGCAAACGACAGCATTTCTGCTGTAAATGACGAGTAAAGTAGCCTTTTACTATCTTCCGCAAATGAATGCTGAAACTCACTTAAACGTTACAAGGGGTGGATTGACTTTTCTGACAATCCTCATTCCAGCGATATCAGGCGCTAACCCTTTATCGCGAAACTTCATCTCAGTTATTCGCTATTGCGCCTGGTCTTAACGCTTATTGCGATCATGCGACACTTGTTCCTCTGCACACTGCTCTTTACTCTGCCGGTAACGGTACTTGCTCAGCCGCGGCAAGCCAGGTCGAACCTGTCCAGAGGTACTGTCCGTGACTGGGCAGATCGCGTGACGTCCAGCGACGCGAAGATCCGCGCAACCGCAGAAGCTGCACTCGTCCATGATGGCGCGCGTTCGCTGCCTTTGCTCAGACGATTCCTCAACACTGACAACAGCGAACTGCACCGACAAACGTTCGAGATCATTCGTTGGATCGGTCCGCCTGCCATTCCGCTCCTCGTCGAACTGCTGCGGCACGAACAGGTCGACTACCGGCGTTTTGCCGCTGATGCCTGCATTGACCTTGCACCCGATACGGTATGGATTCAACCGGCTTTGAGACAGGCACTGAGAGACGATGATTCGATGGTTGCCGCCGATGCCGCACGTGCGCTGGGCGCTCTGCACGAGACGGCCAGTCCTTCGGTACTCGCGCTAGTCAAGACTCTTTCGCACGAAGAACCACACGTCCGCATTTACGCCGCGGAGGCCCTGGCGTCCATTGGTCCGAAAGCAGCCGCGGCGACTAAGAGCCTCACCAGAGCGTTGGACGATCCGATTCCCGGTGTTCGATGGGCCGCCGGAGAGGCACTCGCAGGCATCGGTCCGGCTGCGCACTCTGCTGTGCCTCAGTTGATTGAAGCTCTGAAAGATGAGTTCCTTTATGTTCGTATCTGCGCTGCGGAAGCACTTGGCAGCATCGGGCCAAAAGCGCACAGGGCCCAGGAGGCGTTGAGAGCGTCGGCAAAAGATCCCGCAGTGCGTTACCAGGCTGAGTGGGCATTGAATCGAATCGCCGGTGTCGAGTCTGAAAAGGCTGTTGTCTCATCTCATGTCTCAGCGCCATTGGTCGTATCTCAGTCGCCAATGGATCTGGTTAAAACAGCCAATCCTCCGGTTGATTGGGATATTGTCAGTGGGCGGAACATCGTCTGGAAGGTCGAGTTGGGAAACGAAGTGTACGGTAGTCCCGTGGTTAACGGAGGTGTGGTTTATGTCGGTAGTGACAATACGCGGCAGATGAACCCCGCTTTTAAAGAAGACGCGGGCGTGCTCATGGCCTTTCGGGCGACCGATGGCGCGTTCCTTTGGCAAGACGTGGCGCCGCGAGTGGAGCGTGGGTTGCGCGAGTTCCTGTTACCTTCGACGACAAGTGTGCCTTATGTCGAAGGTGATCGTTTGTACTACGTCACTGCTGAATGTCAGCTCCGTGCTCTCGACACGAAAGGTTTCACCGACGGCGAGAACAATGGTCCATATCGTAAAGAGATCTTCAAAGACAACGCGGCAGCGGACATTGTTTGGGAGTTGGACATGCCCGCCCTCGGGGTCTTTCCACATGAAGCCTGCAACAGCGAAGTGTTGTCACTCGGTGATCTGCTGCTGGTCAGTACCTCTAACGGTCAGAACGAAGGTCATACGCGCGTGCCATCACCGCGCGCTCCGAGTTTGATCGCAGTGAACAAGCATACGGGGGAATTGGTGTGGCGCGCGATCGGAGCAGGAGATCGGGTGCTGCACGGCGCCTGGTCCAGTCCGGTTGCGGCGAACGTCGACGGGCGCATGCTGGTGCTGTTCGGTGGAGGAGATGGCTGGTTGCGCGCGTACGACGCAGCGTCAGGCCAAGAGGTTTGGCGATTTGATGGCAACCCGAAAAATGCCCCGTGGTTACCGCGCGCCGGTGTCCTTTCGCGCAACTATATTCTTGCTTCACCGGTGTTCGACAGCGGCCGCGTCTTCATCGCTATGGGGCAGTCTGTTGGTCACGGCAACGCGCCCTCGTTTGTTTATGCGATCAGTCCCAACGGCGAGGGAGACGTCACTGAGAGCGGGTTGTTGTGGACTTCGCGCGACGTCAGTCGGGTGGTGGGAACGCCTATCGTGAAGGATGGTTTGCTGTACGTTGGCGACGTTGGTGGAACCATTCATTGTCTCGACGCCACAACCGGCGTTCAACTGTGGAAGCACGAAACGAACGACGCCATCTGGGGGTGTCTCTTGTTGGCTGGCGATCGGCTTTACGTTGGGAATGAAGGAGGACTCATGACCGTTCTTCGTGCCGGACGTCGTAAGGAATTGCTCGGAGAAATGCAAATGGACGACCCACTCTACGCGCGTCCCACAGCAGTTGGCGACGCCCTCTATCTCGCCACCGCAAGGCGGTTGTACCTCATAGCTGCAAAGCCTTAATCCCCAAGTTGGACACAGTCAGAACCACCACGCGGTAACGGGCTGGCGCAGCCTTTGTATCTGAGCGTGCCTACGGCGTACCCACCCGCTACCGCGTGGTGGTTCTGACTGTGTCCAAGCATCAACGTGGCAGCCGAGTTGCTTGTACCCGCATTCCATAGCCGAGAGTATTTTGAAATCGTACAAAAGAGGATTCAATGCGTCATATTTTACTGCTTTCGATCTTTCTGTTTTTGCTTCTGGCGGGCGTGGCGGTACAGGCACAACAGGACTACGTCGATCAATTAATGAGGGTGACCGAGCTGACTGACAATCAACAGTATCGCGAGGCGATCAACGGTTACAAAAAACTCGAGTCCGGAGCGCCGGACTGGCTCAAAGCGGGAGCCGAGTATGAGATCGCGGAACTCTACGCCGAGTTGAACGAGACTGAGAACGCGATCGCCGCACTCAATAACGCCGTGCAACTCGGCTTCGACGACTGCCTAACCCCACGCACGAGCAAACGCCTGGCGAAGATTCTGAGAAACCCGAAAACGACCCAGGCGTTGGCAGGAATGAAGATCACCGAAAGCGACTTTCGTGAACTGGTCTGGTTGAAGTCTGAGGTTGAGCATGCGGAACATGACGCACGCATGATGATCACTGACAATATCAACCGCGTCGACCAGCAGGAGACCGACATCCCGCAAGCCCAACTGCCAACGCGACCGACTCGTTCGGCCGGAGTTTTGTACTGGCGTCAGCAGCTACTCCTAATCCAAAGAGCGCAAAGAGAATTCGTCCAGAAGTCCGACGAGGAGCGCATGGTGCATGCGGCAACGATGGGAGTAATCAATGGCGCATCCTCATCAGCAGCACTCGAATCCGCTCGTCTGGCGCGAGCGACGGCCGAATCGCGGAAAGCCGAAATCCGCAAGCGTGCTTTCGTTCCGGTGGCCTCCTCGGATCAGTCCAAGCCGTGTTCCGAGTGGCGGTAAGCCACTAGTAAATGACGCAACCGCGGTATGAACAATGGTCCATACCGCGGCCGACGCTTAGCTTTTGCTGCGAAACCTACGTTCGCCTACTCGCTTAAACTGATATCCGAGCACCTCGAGAGAGCCAAGCTTTCGCTTCACAAACACAGGGTCGTCGCGTTCCTTCATTTCGGCCGCTGTAATAGGTACAGACCGTTTGGGAATAAACACCGTGGTGTGGAGATCGCCGCCCTCCGTCAGGATTTTTTCGTCACGCAGCACATTGTCTTCAAAGCGCGCCAACTCGTCCGGAACTGGATCTTTCCACGCCTTCTCCAAACCATTCTTTAGCGGGTTGCTCAGGATATCGATGAACTGAGAATAGTTCTTGGCATGAGCGGCGTCATGGAAGAATGGGTTGAATCCGGTCATCAAAGTTCCAAGGCCATCAACTATCGCCAGAGTCATAGAACGAGGATGCGTGAGCTTGCGCCTCGAAATACTGCCGTGAACCGTTTTGAAATTCGCTATTGGTATGGAGACGTCCAGCTTAGCGTTAACAAATCTCAGCCGGGAAACAGTCAAATCAGCTCCCGATTTGTTGTGTAGTGTGACATCAATGCAATAGTAGTCGTTGCGTATTGTGCGGCCGTAGTTGTCGCCGGTGATGCCTGATGGCAACACTGTCCAATCGATATCAAGACTTCCTGCTTCATAACGAACGACGAGCACGGCGTGGGCGCCGTCGGCAGTGCAAGGCAAAAGAATCGTTCGGTTAATGGTGTCCAAGTCGCCACCCAAACCAGCTATAGCGATTTCGCCTTTCGTTTTTGTACCAATCGTGACGAAGTCCCTATCGTCATCTGACAACTCGCACTTGATCTCCGCCTTTGGCAACACTGCACCGTTGTCGGCTGTTACTCGTGCCGTTATTTTCTTATTCTCGGTTGGAGAGATAGAGACTTCAATCGTTTCTTTGTTCGCTTCTAAGAACACCAATTCATGGCCATTGCTTTTTGCTTCCGGCTCATACTTGATCGTTGCCACGCCCGAAGCCGGACCAACACTTGCAATGATTGGTATGTCCGTTTCCTTCTGAGCGGATTTTAACCAAACAATGTCTATTGAATTTGTCGTCGCGTTATTCGTGGGCGATCCTAGAAACACGAGGTCAGCAAACTTCTTGTCTGCCAGTTTCCACGACACATTCAGCCCGTGTATTTCGTTGCCGGCAGCATCGGTGACCTTCGCTACAATCGTCTGCTTCGTACCCGGTGAAAGCTCAACCGAGTCGTGATCAAAACTAATGTCGACCGGTTCGGTTGCATAATGAAGCACAAGTTCGCCGCTGGCGCGTCCTGACTTGGCACTGACTTTCACGTCAGTTGTTAGAGTCGCGCTGGGAGTGCCACTCAAGCCCACTATGACGATTGTGTCGTCGGGCGCATTCAGGGATTTGCTGATACTGATCAGCCCCTCGGCTTCTTTCGGCACCGTCCAGTCGATCTTCGCACCCTTGACCGGGTTGTTCTTCAGATCGACGGCGCTGGCTTTGATAGTCGTTGACTTACCCGGACGTATAACAACCGGATCGCTGGGTTCGAAAACTATTTTCGCAACGCGACTGCCAGCCGAACGCGGCCGGCTTCGCGGGGCTGCGAGACCCGTAAGAACGAAACAGTGAATAAGAAGGAGCGCAAGAATTTTGGCGGGAAGGGAAGTAGGCATATGGTTGATTCTCCTGGTTGATGTGACCTCCAACCCCTAATGAGCAAACCCACAAAAACGTTTCACTTACCTCGACGACTCCCACGGGATGACCATGCCCGGCATCTTTTGTAAACTGAACCGGCTATAGTTGAAGCCTAATTAATAAGGACGGAGAACGCAGGAACGTGAGTATTGAGACTGAATTTGCTGAGGGTTCGCCAGAATCGCGCCAGAATACTGGTGGACCCTCAAATTTTATTAGAGACATCATTATCGAGGACATTCAGAGCGGTAAACATGAAGGGCGAGTACAGACCCGATTTCCTCCCGAGCCAAACGGCTATTTACATATCGGACACGCCAAAGCCATCTGCCTCGATTTCGGCCTGGCAGCGGAGTTTGGCGGCAAAACCAATTTGCGTTTCGACGATACGAATCCTTCAAAAGAGGAAACAGAGTATGTTGACGCGATCATGGAGGACGTGAAGTGGCTGGGCTTCCAATGGGACGGCCTCTTCTATGCTTCGGATTACTTCCAACAACTCTATGAATGGGCTCTTCAGTTGATTAAAGACGGAAAGGCTTACGTATGCGATCTCAGCGCTGACGAGATCCGCGAGTATCGCGGCACTCTAACCGAGCCGGGCAGGAACAGCCCCTACCGCGACCGCTCCGTGGAAGAGAATCTCGATCTGTTTGAGCGGATGAAGAAGGGAGAGTTTCCGGATGGTACGCGAACCCTCCGCGCCAGGATCGACATGAGCTCTCCGAATCTCAATCTGCGCGATCCGGTGATGTATCGCATTCTGCACATGGATCACCATCGTACGGGAAGTCAGTGGTGTATTTACCCGATGTACGATTACGCGCATGGGCAGTCGGATTCGATCGAGCGCGTAACGCACTCCATGTGTACCCTCGAGTTCGACAATAATCGTCCTTTATATAACTGGTTCATCGAGCAGCTCGGAATATTTCCTTCGCGGCAGTACGAGTTCGATCGTCTGGCGCTCACTCATACGCTGCTTAGCAAACGGAAGCTCCTGAAGTTGGTTGAAGAAGGACATGTCGAGGGGTGGGACGATCCGCGTATGCCAACGCTCTCGGGCATGCGGCGGCGCGGTTATACGCCCACAGCAATCCGAAACTTCATTGCGAGTGTTGGCGTGTCGAAGACGAACGGCATTACGCAACTACAGCAACTCGAATATTTTCTCCGCCAGGACTTGAACAAGATGGTTCCGCGGGTGATGTGTGTGCAGAAACCATTACGCGTGGTAATCGAAAACTATCCCGACGATCAGGTGGAAGAAATGGATGCTATCAACAACCCGGAAGATAGCACCGCCGGAACCAGAAAGATTCCTTTTTCAAAGACGCTCTATATTGAAGAAGACGATTTTCGTGAAGATCCGCCGAAGCAGTTTTACCGGCTCGCTCCGGGTCGTGAAGTGCGGCTCCGGTATGCTTACCTGGTGACGTGTACGGAAGTCATTAAAGACAGCAGCGGCGCGATTGTGGAACTCCGTTGCACTTACGATCCGGCGACACGCGGCGGCAACACGCCTGATGGTCGCAAAGTAAAGTCGACTATTCACTGGGTGTCAGCGGATCACGCTCTACCAGCAGAGATTCGTCTCTACGAGAACCTATTCAGCAAAGAGGATCCGAACGACGTTGAAGAGGGACAGGACTTCACGGCCAATCTGAATCCGGAGTCGTTGCAGGTGCTGCGAGATTGCAAGATCGAACCGAGTCTGCGAGACGCCGAGCCTGGCGACAAGTATCAGTTTGAGCGTCTTGGGTATTACTGTGTCGATCGTGATTCTGGCGATAAGTTGGTGTTCAATCGAACCATCGGCCTTCGCGACACCTGGGCCAAGATAGAAAAACGCGCAACAAGCAGCGGGTGAGTCTTCTGGAGTTGATGTATTCGCGAGGAACCCTTTCAGAGTCTGTCGGGAAATTAATGATGATTGATTAGAACAAGTCAGGAAGAGGAGCTTGCTCCCGCTGCGGAACCTAATTCACGTAGAAGCGGGGGCAAGCCCCTCTTCCTGACTTGTTCATTTCCATCATGACTCATGG
>JBKPPU010000419.1:0-9383 GCA_046733695.1 Acidobacteriota bacterium | reverse complement strand
CATCACTGATAAAAGTACGCCGCGAAATGTCCCGGGGGTCTCGGCGAAATTGGTGTGGGTCTAATATTAATGTGCTGCGAGGCCTTGCCTCAAAAGTCCAGAACCTGACTTGGATATAGTCAGAACCACCTCGCGGTTGCGGGTGGGTACGTCGTAGACTCGGGCGATTTGTTAATGTTTCGGAAGTGCCTGCGGCCACCCACACGCTACCGCGAGGTGGTTCTGACTGTATCCAAGCTCGACGTCCGACTTTTGAGGCAAGGCTGTGCTGCGAGTCTTAATCTGGAGAATCACATGATCTTTGTGTCAGCGCCTGGATTCACGAAATTTGCGTCTATAGTATTTCTTGCGTTTATTATTCTGTCTCCCGACTCATCGGTTTTTTCCCAGGAGAAAGTTCAACTTTCGATTGAGGTCGCTAAACCCGGCGCAAAGATCGATCGCAACATCTTCGGTCAATTCGCCGAACATCTCGGCTACGGTGTATACGAAGGCATCTGGGTTGGTCCTGACTCGAAGATTCCAAACACGCGCGGCATTCGAAACGACGTTGTTACCGCACTCAAAGCACTCAAGGTTCCAAACGTACGTTGGCCCGGTGGTTGTTTCGCCGATGAGTATCATTGGCGCAAAGGCATCGGCCCGCGCGCAGTAACGCTCAATCCGAACTGGGGTGGAGTCGTTGAACCAAATACGTTCGGCACACATGAGTTCATGGACTTCGTCGATCAAATCGGTTCTCAAGCTTATCTTTCGATCAACGTCGGTTCCGGTACACCGCAAGAGGCAGCTGAATGGCTCGAGTATTTAACAACGCCACTCCCAACCACACTTCAAAAAGAACGTGCTGTCAACGGTCATCCCGCTCCGTACAAGATTCCCATGCTTGGTATTGGCAATGAGAGTTGGGACTGTGGCGGCAACATGACACCTGAGTATTATCTGCGCCAGCTCACCATCTACAGTCGCTTTGTTAGAAACTTCAATCCTGCGCAACAAGGTAACCAACAGATGATGAAGATTGCTGTTGGCCCAGGGGGCGGTGAAGCACGTTGGACTGAGTGGACCGACACGATCATGAAGGCGTGGGAGAAACGACAGTGGAGCTGGGACATGCAAGGTCTTTCCCTGCACAACTACACCGTCATAAATTGGGCGAACAAGTTTGCTTCGGTGGGTTTTGGTGAGAAGGAATACGCTCAGATTCTTAAAGAAACGCTCAAGATGGAGGACCTTATTACAACGCACTCCGCGATCATGGATAAGTATGATCCGCAGAAGAAGATCGCTCTTGTCGTCGATGAATGGGGCGGTTGGTACGCACCGTCGCCGGGAAGCAATCCGGGGTTTTTAGTACAACAGAACAGCATTCGCGACGCCGTGCTCGCCGCTTTGAACCTCAACATCTTTGCCCGTCATGCGGACCGTGTACGCGGGGCGAACATCGCCCAGATGATCAATGTGCTGCAAGCTATGATCATGACCGATAAAGAAAAGATGGTCCTGACCCCCACCTATCATGTTTTCAAGATGTACGTTCCGTTCCAGGATGCGACGTTTATTCCCGTGACATTCAATTCAGGAACTTACACAAACTCCGGAATCACACTCCCACGTGTTGACGCCATCGCTGCTAAAGATGCGTCTGGCAAACTCTGGCTCGCTCTCACGAATGTAGATCCAAACGAATTTGTCGAGATCGAAGTGAACATCTCGGGGATCAACGCCAACACAGCATCTGGTGATACGCTAACCGCGCCCAAAGTCGATAGTGTAAACACCTTTGATGCGCCAAACACAGTTACCCCAAAATCAATTACCGCAAAGATCCAAGACGGCAAGCTGACTATCAAACTTGATCCCAAGTCCGTAACGGTCGTCTCTCTCGAAAATGCAAAATGACTAAAACCTTCCTGCGCCTAGTCGTACTAACTGTCAGCGCCACACTCGCGTCCCAAGTCTTTGCACAAGTTCAAACCGACGTACCTACCGTCGTTCCTAACGCAAAGCCTGTGACAGTCGAACGAATCAAAATTCACGGCGCGTCGCTCGAGGGAAACCTGGAAAAGAACGCCGTTGATCGCGATGTATTCGTCTTTCTTCCGCCAAGCTACGCCAAAGACAAACGTCGACGATACCCAGTCGTCTACGCGCTACACGGCTACTCGATCGGCGCCGAACAATGGACCAAAGAGATCCATGTTCCCCAAACGATCGAAGGTGCGTTTGCGCTGGGAGCTAAAGAGATGATCGTTGTCGTTCCTGATTCGAAGACACTACACAACGGATCGATGTATTCGAGTTCGGCGACAGTTGGAGATTTTGAAAACTTCATTGCACGCGATGTCGTGGCTTACATCGATCAGCATTATCGGACAATTCCCAATCGAATGAGCCGTGGTTTGGTTGGTCACTCCATGGGAGGTTACGGTGCGACACGCATTGGGATGAAGCACTCGGATGTTTTTGGCAGCCTGTATATTATGAGTCCGTGCTGTTTGTCACCGAGAATTTCGCTGCCTCCGAACTCTGACATCGCCAGGACTCTTGAGGCCGTGAAGACGCCTGAGGATTCGGCAAAGCTATCTTTTGGTGCTCGCGCTACGCTCGCCAGCGCTGCAGCGTGGTCACCTAATCCTAAGAATCCTCCGTTGTATCTGGACTTACCAACCAAAGACGGTGAGGTGCAAACGAACGTTCTGGGAAGGTGGGCAGCCAATGCGCCGCTGGCTTTCGTGGACCAGTACATACCAAGTCTTCGTCAGTATCGGGGAATCGCTCTCGATGTTGGTGACCAGGATGGTCTAAGAGGCGACACAGTCAAACTGCATGACGTGCTTGATAAATACGGAATCTCTAACACCTTTGAACAGTACCAGGGAACGCACACGAGCAAGGTTGCTGATCGTTTTCAAAATCACGTGTTGAAGTTCTTTAGCCAGCATCTCTGTTTCGAGTCCCGATGTCGCTAAAGGAACGAGCAAAACAGTAGCAGGAGCAGTAGACAGGAGCAGGTTGTGTCGTGCTCCTGTCTACTCCTCCTTAGTGCTGGACAGCTGTTTGTTTTGCGAGTTCATTCTTAAACTCCTGCTCTTTGTCCTCCACATACTTCTTGTAACCGGCAGGATCGACGAAGACCGAGAGTCCTTCATCCTTGAATCGAGGATACTTGTTTTCCAGACCGAAATAATTGCCGTGTGCGCCTAAAAAGATGTCGCACTTCAACGATTTCAAGAGCTTAAATGTCGTCTCATAGTCCTCGGCGATTCGTGGGTACGCCACATTTTTTACGAGCCGGTAACCCGGATTGACGTTCGGACTGCCGATGATGACGACATCGTACGTCTTGCCACCCTCCGCAACCTTCAAGGTCCATGTGGTGCAACCCTTAGTATGACCAGGAGTGAGATGTGCTACAAGTACAGATCCTCCTAACCTGACCTCGTCGCGATCGTACAGCACGCGGTCAACCTTCGTCGGTTTGTAGAGTGTCTCCGGGTCGTTACCATATTGAAAGTCCGTCTTACCGCCCGATTCAACCGCCGAAACGTCAGCGTCCATCACCATGTACTTCGCGCCTGTCAGTTTCTTGATCGTGTCGCTGGCCGCGTCGTGGTCCCAGTGCGCATGGCTGATAAGAAGGATCTTGACATCAGTGAATTTGAACCCAAGCTTTTCGACGCTCGCACGAATGAGCGGCACGTTCTCTTCCATATCGCTGTTAATTAGGATGTGACCTTTCGGAGTGGTGATCAGGTAGTTCGCGAGGCCTTTGCTGCCGACATAGTAAAGGTTCCCTGCGATCTTAAACGGCGGAAACGGCTCGGTCCAATCATTTGACTGAGCCTTTTGCTTATCCGCCAACCCGATAAGCATGATCAAAGAACTCACTAGGACGACCCAAATTGCGAACCACCGTTTTCGCATTGTGCAACTCCAGTTTCGATTCGGTTTCAGAGGACGCCTGCGATGCGCAATCCGATTGCCTCCGCACTTACCAACTTCTCGGGTAGCTTAACCCTCAAGCCTTGTTCCCCCTGCGACCATTCCAACTTAGTTCCACCGAGGAGGGTTACGTCTTTAACTCTCCTCCCGCGAATGTGCGGTGACGTGGTCGCAAGACTCCTGATGACAACTTCCTCAGTTGGCTGCGGCGCAAGGAGATACGCGTAAAGGGCTGCGGCCTTGGTTGTAAAGCGGATGTCTTCAACCGTATACGGCTTACTGCGTACGTCTCGCGCGCCACCGAACTCACCCTTTTCAGGCACTTCGACTGTCGAGGGTCCTTCACCATAAACCTTCCAGGGGCGACTGCCGAAGATGCCTTCGTCATTGCTCTTCATCCAAATTGACATGCTTTCGAGGAACGCGACTTCGTGTTCGTCGATCGTACCATCGCCACGAACCGGAACACTCAACATCAGGTTACCGTTCTTACTCACAATGTCGATCAGCATGTCGACGACTTGCCCGACCGTTTTGTACTTGTTCTCCTCGGCGATGGCACGGCTGTAGTGCCACGAGCCGATGCAAGTATCAGTTTGCCAGGCGTTCGGGCGAATGCCGGTAGCGACTCCTCGCTCAATGTCTTCAACCAGGGCCCTCGTGTGTTCGGGCTTCATGTGCTTAGCGTTGACAACGGCTTCAAGCTTGCCCTTGTTCCGCCTGAGATTGGAGTTGTAATAGTGCGCCACGATATCGAGTCCCACCTGGCCCAACGGGAGTTCGGTATTGTCGAAGTAGAGAACATCTGGATGATATTTATCAACCAGGTCCTGACAACGAAGAAACCACTTCTCAGCGAAGGCGGGATTCATTGGCGGCGGGTTCTCGTTCCACACAAGGTCGTTTTGGTTATGCCAATCGTTCATGTTCTTGATACTCGTAATGCCGTCGGGTATCACCATGTTGCGTCCCGTATAGAGTTCCTGCGGATTGAGGCCCTCCCACCACTTGCCCTTGCCATCAGCCCTGGTCAACTGTGCAGCGTCATATCGCACGCCTGCATTCGGGCCTTCGGCATCGTATCCGTATGCCACTTGAAACCAGTGCCACGAGTGAGCCGAGTGGTTGCTGACGCCGAAGCGCAGACCATTCGCGCGCGCGACTTTAGCCCAAGTGCCAACTATATCTTTTTTCGGGCCAACATTGACTGAGTTCCAGGCGTGATGCTTCGAATCGTATGCGTCAAAATTGTCGTGATGGTTTGCGAGGGCAAAAAAGTATTTCGCGCCGGCGCGCTTATAAAGGGCCATCAACTTCTCAGGTTCCCACTGCTCCGCCTTCCACAGGTTGTCAATCTCCATGAATCCAAACTTCGACGGATGTCCATAAGTCTTAACGTGGTAGTCGTACGCTGAGTCGCCCTGTAGGTACATTCTCCGCGCGTACCAATCTCCTTGTTCCGGCACACACTGGGCGGACCAGTGCGCCCAGATCCCAAACTTCGCGTCGCGGAACCATTCGGGTACTCGGTAGGTTTGCGCGAGCGATTCCCACGTGGGCTTGAATGGACCACCCGCGACGGCGTGCGACGGTTGCACTGCCGTCACAGAACGCATTCGGCACAATGGTGCACCGGCCGCGACAGCAGTGAGTTTCATGAAGTCACGTCGAGAAAGACGTTTGCGCACAAGCAAAGCTCCTCGTTGATGTTCTTTGTTGATTAGTCACCTATTCGACGACGTTGACCAGCGTGCCGATGGGTTCGATATTGATTCCGATCTCATCTCCATGCTGCAAAGTGAAATCATCCGGCGGGACTATCCCCGTCCCTGTCAGTAAGACACTGCCGAACGGAAACGAATTGTCGCGGTAAAGGAATTCGACTAGCGACTCAGGCGTACGCTTCAACTGTGCGAGCACCGTTTCGCCATCAAATACTGTCTTACCGTCACGCCTGATGTACATCTTGATTTCGGTCGTAACAGGGAGCATTTCTTCAGATACGTAAACGCATGGGCCAACTGCGCAACTCTTGTCATAGACCTTGGCCTGTGGCAGGTACAGCGGGTTCTCGCCCTCGATGTCGCGCGAACTCATATCGTTTCCGATCGTGTATCCGACAATCTTCGCGTCGGGCGTTACGACGAGCGCAAGTTCCGGCTCGGGCACGTTCCAACGTGAATCTTTGCGAACGCGCACTGTGCCTCCGGGGCCTGCAACGCGGTGCGGAGTTGCTTTGAAGAAGAGTTCCGGCCGCTCGGCGCTGTAGACGCGGTCGTAGAAGTCGCCGCCTCCAGCATCTTGCGACTCTTCGATGCGTGCAGTCCGACTTCGATAATAAGTGACACCGGCTGCCCAAACTTCCTGGCTCACAATGGGTGGCAAAATCTGTTCGCGGAAATCAACATCAGCCGAAGGCAGGTGGCGAGTGTCGAGGAGAGTACGCAGGTAAGACAACAGATCGTCACGGTTGATTAGCTCGTCCCAGTCGACCTCTAACGAGTAAGCAGCATCGGCTTCAAAAATAACTCCTTCTTTAACGCGATAGAGCTTCATTTTGCCTCCCCTCGACGATCAGACTTGCTTTACCCCTTCAAGTAGTTAAAGTAGAATCCGCTCACCCAAAGAGGCGGCTAAACCGACTGTAATTAAGTCTAAATAAACCTCCACCGATAGAAAAGAGCGGTTTTTACAAACTGCACAATTAAGCTCGATCGGCCGTTCGAAAGTCTTTTTGGGTTTGCTTGAAAATTCCTGAATGTTTGAGCAGGTCTGCGCAAATGTCAGGCGGATCCACGATTCCGGCACGAGACCCGACGCGGTTGATAATCCCTGAAGATTTATGAAAGCTTACAAGGCTGAGCTTCCAACAACACAGTTCTATGCCTTCGACTCCTTTGTTGTCGATGCAGGCAAAAGTGTTTTGTTGCGGGACGGCCAGTCAGTGCCGCTCACGCCAAAGGCCTTTGAAATCCTTCTCGTGTTAGTGCGGAATCATGGTCGCGTCTTGAAGAAGGAAGAGCTGCTGGAGGAAGTCTGGCCTGATGCTTACGTCGACGAGAACAACTTGCCGCGTAATATCTCTTCTCTTCGAAAGGCATTGGGAGAGGGACCGGCAGAGCATAAATATATTGTCACTCTTCCGGGCCAAGGCTACCGCTTTGTAGCAGAGGTCAGAGAACTGAACTCTCCAAACGGTTCACCGAATAGCTCGCTAATCGAGAGTGTTCCAGCTGAATCAACTAAACCTGAGCCAGCGACCACTCTAACGGAAGAGGTCGTGAGCCTCGAGCCCGCTAGAACCGGACCTCGCCGGATCAGCCCGTTAGTGGTCGTGTGCGCTTGCTTCGTACTGGCACTGGTTATCGGTGCTTACTTTCTGTTTCAGCGATTGTCGCGCTCAAGTCAGCCAACGCCGCCACAACGTAAACTCTGGCAGTTGACGTTCGAGTCCGGACTCGAGACTGATCCTACGTGGTCTCCAGACGGACGCTTCGTTGCATACAGTTCCGATCAAAGTGGGAATTTCGACATCTGGGTCCGGTCGGTGGGTGAGGGAAACTCGATTCAGGTGACTAGCTCTCAATCGCACGACTGGCAACCGAACTGGTCACCGGATGGACTTTCACTGGTCTTTCGTTCCGAGCGCGAAGACGGCGGACTCTTCGTAGTCCCGGCGTTGGGTGGCGGCGAACGGAAGCTGTGCAGTTTCGGCTACCGCCCACGATGGTCTCCCGATGGTTCGCAAGTCCTCTTTTATAGTTCACCGTTTCCGGGAGTGGTTAAGTCAAAGATCTATGTCGTTAGCTCGAATGGAGGATCACCTCGTGAGTTGCTAAGTGACTTCGTTCCGGAATTTGTTTCTCCTCTTCTTGTTGCCTGGCATCCCGATGGTAACCGGTTGTCCCTTTGGGGCAATCATCGACAACTCGGTTGGAGCTTTTGGACCGTGCCGATAAATGGCGGACAGCCATTGCAATCCCAAATCGATTCTACCGTGCAATCGCAACTCAAAGAGGCCGGAGTGAGGTTTGCTAATTTCCTGTGGTTGCCATCTGCGAAGGGTTTGATCTTTGAAGGCGAGTCGCAAGGGGTAAGAAATCTTTGGAAAGTAAACGTTGATCCGCAAACGCTCCGTTGGATCGATGGACTAGTACGCTTAACTACCGGCGCCGGCAAGGATATTGACATCGCAGTGTCTTCGGATGGACGGAAACTGGCCTTCAGCGTTCGCAGTGAAAGAAGTCGGCTCTGGACTTTGCCGTTCGATCCAGTCGCCGGCCGAACTACAGGAACATCGCAGCCACTCACGGGAGCGGGCATCGATGCGCTGCAGCCGCGTTTATCACAAGACCGAAAGATGTTGGTGTTTCGAAAACGACGGGCTGATAAAGAAGAACTCTGGGCCAAGTCGCTTGCGGATGGGCGCGAGACACTGTTAATCGGCGGCGATGACTTCAGACGGGTAAACCCGATCCTGTCGAAGGACGGTACCCAGCTGATCTATGTACGTTCCAATCCGAAATACCCCGGCCAACCAGAGATCGACCCGCAAATGGATCGTACACTGGCATTACGAACTTTGAGCGGCAGCGAAGAACAAATCTTGACGTCTGCGTTTCAGGGCCGACTTTCACTCACTGATTGGACAACCGATAGCAAATGGATCCTGATCAGTTCCGATTTCCAAACACCCGGCAGGGTGGCGCTCTGCTTACTTCCACTCGATGCTGCGCCCCATGCGGAGACGCAAATGCGTCTGATCGCGTCGCACCCGGATTACAATCTTTGGCAGGGCCAGTTCTCTCCCGATGGACGATGGATTAGTTTCAACGCCTTCAACGCTACAGATACATCCTCCTCCAGGGTCTATGTAGTCTCGGCGTCTGGAGGGTCATGGATCAGCCTCACTGAAGGGAAGTACTGGGACGATAAGCCGCGTTGGTCACCCGACGGCAAGGTCATCTATTTCGTTTCCAACCGCACGGGATTCTTCAATGTCTGGAAAGTGCGTTTTGATCCGGCAGGCGGCAAGCCATTGGACCAACCAACACGTGTCACAGACTTCCAAAGCACAACTCAGATGCTCATTCCGAGTATTGTTCAATTGGAAATGGCGTTGACATCAGATCGGATCATTCTTCCGATGATGGAAGCCTCAGGAGGGATCTGGGTACTCGAGAACCTGGACTGAAAACGTTGTAATCCTCCGAAACAGCAGACCGACGAACTTACAGTCACGACGCTCACCTTACAGAATTTCCGTCACCGGCGAAAGTCTGCCTTCCGTTGAGCGCGTCATACTCCGGCTCGGAAGCGTCCATCCACCACCCGTCGATTCCCTTCTGGAAAATTCCATTCTTGAGCTCGGACCAGAAGGTTGCTCGGGCCTGCGGGTTGAAGAAGTCCATCCAGGAGTCACTTCCCGGAATGAGAAG
>JBKPPU010000418.1:0-7773 GCA_046733695.1 Acidobacteriota bacterium | reverse complement strand
AAAATATATGAGTTCTTATCACAGTGAGGTGGCTGCGGCCTGACCTCTGAACCAGCTAACTCGTTAGGATTCTGGTTCGGTAGTCTCACTGCATAGTGCTCCTCCTTTCTGGAAGGCACACAGTCAGCCTTAGGCCAATCCCAACAGTTCACCGAAGCCGTCCATGGCGCGAGTCGTGGACGGCTTTTACTTTGGAGCACTCCAAAAAAGCAAAAAGATAAAAGATTAACCCAGGCAACTATGGTTTTCTTCCTTTGTGGCTCACGAACTTTTGTGGCAAGCTCCTCCTGAGAGGTCCGACTTGTCCACCTCCGATTCCCCCGTTTTTCACGATCCACATGGCCGGCGTTGGCGGCGCGTTCGCCGTATATGGCTCGGACTGTCGATTGTAATAACGGCACTGGCGGCTGTTTTCATCGCCAGCGTGCTCGCGAATCCGGTTCTTCCCAAGTTTAATCTCAGACAGATTCCGAGCCTGCCACACTCCGCGGATCTAAAGCCGAAACCTCCGAATCTTCCGGCGAATCCGTCCGAGAAAAAAGCTAAAAACGCCCAGATTGAACTACAACATGCTCTCGCAACGACTCGCTACGTCGTACCCGGTCGCCGCCGCTCGATTCTTCCAGTTGTTCCACCTCCCCCAACCGTTCCTGCCCCGATCGTCCCGGCGACGCGCCCACTCTCAGTAGGGTTTTTTATCAACTGGGACGAGTCGAGCTACGAATCTCTCAAGCGCAATCTGAGTCATCTCGATTGGGTGGTGACCGAGTGGTCGCACCTGCAAAACACAACTGACGGATCAAATCCACTCGTTACGGACGTGCACATTCCCGCGCTGAACTGGATTCGCGTTACGCGCCCTGAAGTGCGGATCATCCCCATGGTCCAAAACGTCATCGACGAAAAATGGCAGGGCGATTTACTCGCGCGCACCATCGCCGACGAGCCACACCGCCAGACTCTCATCAAGGCGTTGACGTCGTTCGTCCAGGACAACAAGTTCGCCGGCATCTGTGTTGACTTCGAAGAACCGCCGGCATCGTCGCAAGCCAACCTCCTCACTTTCATGCAGGAGCTCCACTCCACCTTCGCTGCGCGAGGTTTGCTCGTTGTTCAAGCGGTGCCTTTCGATGATCCGGATTGGAACTACAAAGCCTACTCGGCTGCGAGCGATTACCTGATCATCATGGCTTACGACCAGCACTGGACCGGCAGCGACGCTGGACCAGTCGCCGCGCAGGATTGGTTCGAACAAAACATCATCAAGCGCATGCGCGAGCTGGATCCAAACAAGACCATCATCGCGCTTGGCAATTACGGTTATAACTGGAGCGATGCGAACAATACTGCTGACGAAGTAACGTTCCAGGAAGCGCTGATTAGCGCGCGCGAATCGAGCACTTCTCCCGCGTTCGATTCTGCCTCTCGCAATCCGTACTTCGAATATGACGAAGAAGACGGATCAACCCATAAAGTGTGGTTTCTCGATGCGGTGACTGCTTACAACGAGATGCGCGCAGCCAGTGGATTCAGACCGGCGGGTTACGGCATCTGGCGTCTCGGATCAGAGGATCCTTCAGTTTGGTCCATCCTCGGCACACAAAACAGTTCGCCGGATTTATTGCGAAGCATCGACTATGGTTACGAAGTCGACTTCGAAGGCAATGGCGAGCTGTTGAAAGTGATGTCCCGACCGCAGCGAGGTGCGCGCGACATGCAGTTGGATCCGGCGAGCGGTTACATCAAGTCGGAAAACTTCACAGCGCTGCCGTCGTCATACGTGGTGCAACGAACAGGCGACCGGCCCGGTTTGCTCGCGCTGACTTTTGACGATGGTCCGGATCCAAAGTGGACGCCTGCAATTCTCGACATTCTAAAAAAAGAAAACGTACCGGGGACGTTCTTCATCATCGGAAAGAACGGCCAGGCCTATCCGGATCTGGTGCGTCGCATCGTCGATGATGGTCACGAGATCGGCAATCATTCGTTTACGCATCCGAACCTCGGTGAAATTCCGTTGTCGTTGACTGAGCTTGAACTGAACGCAACACAGCGGTTGATCGAATCTGTAGTCGGACGCTCAACAGTCTTGTTTCGTCCTCCGTATTTCGGCGACGCTGAAGCCGACAAGCCACAGGAAGTCGAACCAGCCCTCGTGGCACAGCGTCTCGGCTACATCATGGTCGGTGTTCGCATCGATCCCGACGACTGGCAACTTCCAGTCACGGCGGATCAGATCGTTCAGCGCACAATGGATCGCGCCCTGGATACGAATCCGGAAACGCGCGGCCAGGTAATACTCCTGCACGATTCAGGCGGCGATCGTGCCGCCACAGTCGAGGCGTTGCCGCGGTTGATTCACGAACTAAAAGCCCGCGGGTTTAAATTCGTCAATGTGTCTGATCTCGCCGGACTTTCGAGAGACCAGGCGATGCCGGTCATTCCTCCGAATCAACGCGTCTTTACTCGCGCGGATGCGGTCGCGTTCTTCTTTTTATCAACCGGCGGTTGGGCGTTACAGTGGACTTTTCTGATCGGAATCCTCCTAGGCGTGTTGCGGTTGTTGTTTATCGGTTCGCTGGCGCGTGGACAGTGGTTGCGGTCGCAACGCAGGCGACTGACTCACGCCGGAATCGATCACACGCCATTCGTTTCGATCATAGTTCCTGCATACAACGAACAGCTCGTCATTGCGAATACGATCCGCAGTCTGCTCAATTCCAACTACTCCAAATATGAGATCCTCGTCATCGACGACGGATCGGAGGACGCCACCAGCAAAGTTGTTGCCGAGCAATTTGCGAATGAAAAGCGCGTCAGACTCTTCACGCTTCCAAATGCGGGAAAAGCATCGGCACTGAATTCAGGATTGCGGCATGCGCGCGGCGAGATCATCATCGCGCTCGACGCCGACACACTGTTTGATCCGCAAACAGTCGGCGCGCTCGCGCACCGCTTTTACGACACGAAGCTCGGCGCGATTGCGGGTAATGCGAAGGTTGGCAATCGAGTGAATCTGGTTACGCGCTGGCAGGCACTCGAATACATCACGTCGCAGAATATGGACCGGCGCGCGTTTGCGAGTCTCAACTGCATCACGGTGGTTCCGGGCGCGGTGGGCGCATGGCGAAAAGATCTGCTTGATAAACTGGGTGGTTTTCCGTCTGATACGTTAGCGGAGGATCAGGATCTGACGTTGGGGATCAGGCGGCTCGGTTACACGATTGGCTATGAAGAGTCGGCCATCGCATGGACCGAGGCGCCGCACGATCTACGGTCGCTCGCGAAGCAGCGATTTCGCTGGGCGTACGGCACGCTGCAATGCATGTGGAAGCACCGTGACGCACTGTTCCGTCCGCGCTATGGAACGCTCGGATTTATCGCGATGCCGAATGTGTGGATCTTCCAGATTCTGTTTCCACTGATTTCGCCGGTAATGGATCTGATGTTGATCTACGTGCTGGTGTCGGATGCGTGGGAGCGTTGGCAATCGAGCGGCTACACATCCACAAATCTACAACAGGTGCTGCTCTACTACGCGTTGTTCCTGGCGATCGATTGGGCCACAGCGTGCTTTGCGTTTCTGTTGGAGAAGCGGGAGCGATGGAGTTTGTTGTGGTGGTTGTTCCTGCAGAGATTCTGTTACCGGCAGGTGATGTACTACGTGATGATCAAGTCGGTGGCGATGGCGATTCGCGGGCCAGTCGTGGGCTGGGGCAAGCTCGAACGGAAAGCGACTGCTGAGGCTGGGCCATGAGCTATAGACAGGATTTACAGAATAAATCTTGTCAATCCTGAAATCATCTTGTTAATCCTGTCTAAAACTAACCGTTACAAATGAAGCGACGCTGGATCCTTTACGTTTTCTTCATTCTCCTCGCGCTTAGCTTCCGCCTCTTCATTGCACTTCGCCTACCGAACGACGAGCCTGATGATGGCCGCGTTTATTCGTTAATCGCGCGCAATGTGATCGAGCAGCATGTTTATTCTCACGACAGCCAGCCACCTTACACACCTTCATTAATTCGTCTGCCCGGTTATCCGCTCTTTCTTGTCGGCGTTTACAAGGTCTTCGGCGCAGGCAATAACACCGCGGTGCGCGTGGTCCAGGCGGTGATCGACACGGCTACTTGCCTCTTGGTTGCGTTGATAGCCTTCCAATGGGCCGTTGCGGAGGAGCGTAAACGTCGCGCAGCCTTGATTGCGCTCGGTCTCGCTGCTGTTTGTCCATTCACAGCGATTTACGTTGCAACGATCCTCACCGAAGTGTTCACAAATTTTCTGGCGGCGGCGATGGTGCTGTCAGTAACTTTCGCTTTTAAAGCAATCACGCGGAAACGAACACTGGTCTGGTGGATCGTGACTGGTTTATTGGCGGGGCTCGTCGTGTTGTTCCGGCCAGACGCAGGTCTCTTTGCTGCAGCGATCGGCAGTACGTTGATTCTTTCAGCGCTGCCGAGCTTACGCCGGATTCGTGAGGCGATTCTTTGCGCTGCCGTCTTCTCATTAGCCTTTTGCATCGTGCTCGTTCCGTGGACGATTCGCAATCGACGAGTGTTTCACGTCTTCCAACCCCTCGCACCCGCGCATGCTGAGATGCCCGGCGAGTTTGTTCCGCGTGGATATTTACTTTGGGTGCGAACATGGCTCGACGACGAACGCTACGTGGGCCCGGCGCTGTGGGCGATGGATACAAAACGAATGAGTGTCGATGATTTTCCTGACAGTGCATTCGACTCGGACGAAGAGCGAGACCGCGTGGCCGCATTGCTCAATAAGTACAATCATCCTGACGAAGAAAACCCGGAGGAAGAGTCTTCCGCTGACGATGACGATCAGAACGAGGACGAGGAAGAGGGCTCGAACGAAGTAGAGCAACCTGAACAACCGGAACAGCCGGAAGAAGTGAATGTCGAGCTGACGCCCGAGATCGATGCCGGCTTTGCGCAAATCGGACAAGAGAGAGTGGCACGCTCACGACTTCGTTACTACGTACTTTTGCCGCTCAAGCGAGCCGCAACGCTCTGGTTCGACACTCACTCGCAGTACTACCCATTCAACGGCGAATTACTGCCGCTCGACGATCTCGATTACGACATTCACCAGCAGTACTGGTTACCGCTCTTCACCGCGTTGACGTGGATTTACACCTTGTTAGGTGTGATCGGCGGGTGGCTGCTCTGGCGTTCGCGCGATCCGAACGCACGACGATGGTTGTTGCTGGCGGCACTCCTGATCTTCCTGCGTCTCGGCTTTTTCGCGACGCTCGAAAATCCGGAGCCGCGTTACACGGTCGAGTTCTTTCCGTTCCTGTGTATTCTCGCCGGCGCAGGGATCAGTACATTCAGGGCGTCGGCGAAGGAGACGATGCCGGACGCTCCGATGGCGGAATAACTGCCGGATTCGGATTGTCAGGCGACGAATGCAGGTGAATCGCTTTCCACGCGGTGCCGATACGTTTGAACACGAGGGTCATGCGGCCCGATACAGTTTCGGGAGCGCCTTTGTAATTTTGTGATTGTTCCCACAGGCAAGTCACAACAGCTCCGGTTGTTCCCAGCATCGTTATCGTAACTTCGCGCACATCGAGTTTTACGTCCTTGATTTCCGGATACGAGCTCTCGCGATTCTTCTTTACCTGTTCCCAACCCTTTGTGACTGTGCCGTTGTAGTTGAACAGACTAAGACGCCGGTCGTTCCAGTAAACTCCCATCACGCCAGCAACGTCCGCGTGACGGATTCCATTCAGTAAATCGTTGAATGCATGGTTTACGGCGTCCGCGCCGGGCGCCTCTTCCGTTGCGGGCAGTTTCTTGGGAGCCGCCTGTTTCGGAGCTGCCGTCTCCGTCTGAGGTGGAGGCGTTGGCTTCGCGCGATTTGTATTAGTGCGTGGTCGCTCAGTAGTAGTCGAGGAGTTTGAATTCTGAGCAACAACACTTCCGCACATCAAAAAAACACCGACAAGCAAACTGATTCCTTTAACCATCATTCACTCCTCATCTGTACCAAATCCGTTTCATCGTGGCTAACTTTTACCACGGCACACCGCTACGTAGTCGATTCACAGATCGATCCCGCCCAAGCAAATCGAAAATCTCAAACATTGATGGCCCAACCGCCTGTCCGGTGAGCATCGTGCGCGCGCCGTTAATTAGCAATCCCGGCTTCACGCCTACCTCATCCGCAAACTCACGCAACGCTGCTTCTGAAGTCTCTACGTTGAACGGCTCGACATGTTCCAACTTGTCGGCCAGACCATTGAGCAGCTCTCGCAAACGTGGCTCTTTGCGCAGGTTCTTGTTGACGGCAGCTTCGTCGAAATCGAAGTCGTCCGAGAAGTAGGCGCGGCCCTGACCAGAAAAATCTTTCAACGTGAAGTAGCGCTGCCGAATTAAATCGATTGCCTTGACCAGCCAGTCGTGCTCATCGTCCGCATACTCCTCGCGCCAGAGTTTATTGGCTCGCAGTTCGGTTCTGACCATCGGCAACAACTCGTCGAGTGGCATCGTGCGAATGTACTCGGCATTCATCCAGATCGCTTTATCGTCAGTCCACCGTCGCGGATCGTTCTCCTGGAAATTAAAGATCGCGTTGGCACGATTGATGTTTTCGAGAGAGAAGTATTCGACGAGCTCCTGTTTGCTCAACACTTCCTTCCCTTCCGGCGGCGCCCATCCAAGGAGCGCGAGAAAGTTGCGAAAAGCGGCCGGCACAAAGCCGCGATCGCGATAAGTGGTGAGTGAAACAACTTCGCCGTGTTTACGTTTCGAGAGTTTGCCTTTGTTCGGCGCAAGTATCAGCGGCAGGTGCGCAAACTGCGGCACAGTCGCTCCCAGCGCCTCATACAAGAGGATCTGCTTGTGTGTGTTCGTGAGGTGATCCTGGCCGCGAATCACATGAGTGATGCCCATCGAAATGTCGTCGATAACGACGGACAGGTTATAAAGCGGATGACCATCCGAACGAAGCAGCACCAGATCTTCGATCTCGGCGTGACTGCGCTCCTGCGGCCCATAGACGATGTCGTCAAATTTTGTCTGGCCTTCGGCCGGAACTTTCAAACGCACCGCGAACGGCTCGCCCGCTGCAGCTCGTCGATCGGACTCGTCTTTAGGTAAGTCGCGAAACGGATTGCTGCGCTGGTCCGCCCCTTCAGCTTCCTGTGCGCGTGCACGCTCCTTGATGTCTTCCTTTACGTTCTTGTCGTCGCGCTGTTCTTTCGGCGTGAAGTCGCGATACGCCTTGCCCTCTTCGAGCAGGCGCTTGGCGGCAGCGCGGTGTGCGGGTGCATTGGCTGACTGGAAGACGAGGTCTTCGTCGTAATCGAGTCCGAGCCACTCGAGACCTTCGATGATCGAGCGCGTGGATTCGTCAGTTGAACGCTGCAGGTCGGTGTCTTCGATGCGGAGCAGGAACTTGCCGCCAGTCTTGCGCGCGTAAAGCCAGTTGAAGAGAGCAGAGCGGGCGGCGCCTATATGCAGGTAACCAGTTGGAGATGGTGCAAAGCGAACTCGAACCGACATAAGCTACAAAAGTTTAGCCACAAAAAAGTTTGGCCACAAAAAGGCACAAAAGGCACAAAAGGTTTAGCTGAATTCATTTGTGCTTCTTGTGCTTTTTTGTGGCTAAGATTCTGGCGGAGATGACAGGATTCGAACCTGTGAAGGGCTTTTGACCCTTAACGGTTTAGCAAACCGCCGCCTTCAGCCACTCGGCCACATCTCCGTGCCAATCAGGCGAAGACCAATTCTAGTCGGGAGCAACGGATTGTCA
>JBKPPU010000417.1:0-4201 GCA_046733695.1 Acidobacteriota bacterium | reverse complement strand
CGCCTTGTCGATTCAACTCGGTAATGCGCCAACGCGGGAGAAAGAAGTCGCGGCGTCGATAACGCGCGACGAGGCCCGTCACGGGAGGATGATCGTCGGCGCCGAGACGCACGATGATGTCCTTGACGGTGGCGACACGTTCTCCTTCAAGGTCCCGAATTGGACGACCTAAAACTTGCGACAAGTACAGCATGATGTGAGGAGCATCATAACAGGATTCACAGGATTGCTAATCCTGAAATCCTGTCCAAACATTAATCTGCGTCCAGGAGCTTTTTGGCGAGTTCGAAGGCGCGGTCGTAGCGTGAGTAGATGTCTGCTCGGGTCGTGAGGATTTGCCTGTCTGGCTTGATGCCCACGCCTTCGAGTCGCCGGCCTGTGGCAGTTCGGTAATCAAACTCGCTGACATCCAATACGCCGCCATCCGGCAACGCATGTCTGCTGCGAATAGCCAGCACGCAACCGCACGTCCCGGTACCGATGACTTGTGCGCGATGTTTTGCTTGCAACGCGGCAACCATGATCTCTGCCGCGCTTGAAGTATTTTCACTGGTGAGTACAACGAGTGGAAGTTTTATTTGAAGCGGTGAGGTAGAGCGCCAGAGTCGTTTCGAAAATGTTTCCAGCTCAAAAGACGCGCCGGATCGATCGGCAAAGCGTCCAAGATTTGTTCCGTCGTCCAGAAACAACGACGCCACATCCGCCATCGCTTCAGCATCGCCGCCTCCATTTCCACGCAGATCCAAAACGATACCTTCAGCGCCTTCGAGCGCCGCGGGCAGCATCTTCGTGAAGTCCGCGGCGACAGTTTGCGTGAACGCATCAATCCTGAGAACCGCGAGGTTGCCTTTGCGCTGGTTATTGAATCCCAACTCCCGCTGGTTCCAGTAACGTTGCAGGACGGCGGATTTTTGTTTTCCCTTTCGATTAGACCACGTAACCTTCACGTCAGTGCCTGCAGGTCCTTCGAAGAGAGCGCCGACGGCGCGATAGCGAGCGTTGGATTCGTCTGACAGACCCGAGTAGCGCAGTCGCTGTTTAATCGCTTCAGCCACCGGTTGATCGTCAATACTGACGATCACGTCTCCCGGTTTAACTTCAGTTCGCGCCGCTGCTGAACCAGCCTCGACTTGTATGACGGTGGGCACGCCTTCAACTTCGCGAACCGTTAACCCGACTGTAATAAAACGCGGGTTCCACCAGTCAAACTTCTCATCCGGCGAATAAACTCTGGTGTGAGCGTCCTTAAGTGAGCCGATCATCTGACGCAGCACATCATAGAACTCGTGCGGTTTCCCAGCGCGCGCCGCTGCCGGTCGAAACGTTGCTCTTTGTGCCTGCCAATCAATGCCGTGAAACTTCGGATCGTAATAACGTTCCTGAATCGTTTCCCATGCGTCGTCAAAAACAGCGAGCCGGCCTTCTACAGTGGTGGTGGAAACGGGCGATGAATCGTCGCGAACTGCACGAACGAGCGAGGCAGTTGCGAGCTGAGAAACCAGCAGCGTACAAAGCACAAAGTACAAAACGCGAAATAATCCTCTGTGATGCTGTACGCCTGACTTGGTATTTCTTCCCATTGTTACCTCGGTGGCTTACGAAAGTTGTAGCGCAGTAACACGCGCATTGGTATTGGCGCTCCGTTCTTCATTGCCGGGAAGAAGTGCAATTGACGAACAGTCGCAACCGTTACTTCATCGAGTCCAAATCCGGCCCAACGAACAATCTGGACCTCACTTACCTCACCATCGGCGCCGACGTCGACAGCCACGTCCACGGTTGCTTCAGCATCAGCGCGAGCCGCAGTCTGTGGGTATTCCGGCCGCAGGCGGCGGTACGGACGCGGCGGTCGAATGCCCTGCACTGCGGCGGCTTTTTCGTCTTCCGGCGCTTCCTCTATTAATGCTTCCGGGGCAGCAGTCATAACACTGCGTTGAATTCGCTCGTCTTCGTGGCTTTTCTTGATGACGCCAACGAGACGCTGAGTCAAAGAATCGTCCGAGAGGTATTGTGACAACTGAAGCTCCGCTCTGGTTGCCTCGGCATTCTCGAAAGTTGGGCGTTCCCAAAAAAGCAACTGACCGGTTCTCGTGCTGACGAGAAATATAGAGCAGTATGCTTCGTAGTAGACCGGCTTTTCAAAGGACGAGCGTCGCACGGTTTGCGCGTCTCCGACGAAATAAAACTCAGTTGCCAGTGCCGCGCCTAAATCGCGGGCATCGTTGACCGGGAGATTGAGTGAGCCGGTGTAGCCGATTCCTTTTGCAGCCGCACGACTCATGTCAGCGTCCGCAACGACGACCTCCTTCGTGGCACGAAGACAACTGCGAAGTGTATCCGTCGCTTGTTTTGCGATCGGCGTGGATCCGAAGTCCAGCACACTGACAACCGGACTGCTCTGCGCCCGTGAACTACTCGCAGCTAACGCCAGCAATGCGACAACGCAAAACGCCCGACTAAACTTGTGCTTTTTGTGCTTCTTCGTGGCTGACTTTGTCATCGGCACTGTGATAGAGCTCGTAGACTTCGTTCTTTATCTCTGCCGGGAAGCAGACTCGATGAAGTTCATACGCGTGCTGTAAACCTCGCACCACATTACTTACCTCGCTGATCTCTCGAATCTGCGGTGACGCATAACCGCTCTCCACGTAGATGTGACTCTTGGGTTCCGATTTCTCGGTCTCGTAGTAACCGTAGTAAGGAACATCACTGGCGCGATCTTCGATAAAGTAGTAATCCGGATCGAACCCCGCGCGAGCGACTGTTTGTCGTGCCGTCGTGAGAAAGTCAATCTTCCTTGCGGCGGGCATATCGAGATCGATCGCTTTGAACAAACGACGCGCGATGAATCTACGGCTGAGATCACTCAAGATCGCATCGCTCGAGTTTTGCCATTGCTTGATATGAAAAACAAAATCCGAATCGTCCACCTGCATGTGTTCACTGCTCGTCAGCGTTTCACGCCGCAGTATCTTTTCGAACGCCGTGCCGCCCGCATACCAGATGTCTTTGCCTTCATCGAGTAATGTCAACGCACGGCGAATGATCGACCGCAGGACAGCCTCTGCCGATCTCAAGGTGCGATGAAAGTAGACCTGCCGAAACATGTAGTAGCGGGCTTGCAGATATTCTTCGACAGCGTAGATGCCCCGCGCCTGAACGTAAACGCGATCGGCAGCTTCGTCGATTGCGAGCGCGTTGATGATCCACTCGAGATCGTAGATGCCGTACTTGGCGCCGGTCATGAGCGAGTCGCGCAACAGGTAATCCATTCTGTCGACATCGAGTTGCGACGAAACGAGTTGGGCCAATGCGGCGGGTTGAAATTTACCTTCGATGATCGACGCGACCTTAAATGGCAAGTCGCTTGAATGCGACCGCAGCAGTTGTCCGATCTCGGAATGTTCGTCAAGGATCACCTGAACGGTCCATAGTTCGTGATGGAAGTTGAGCACCTTCTCCATCACATGTGAAAAAGAACCATGGCCCACATCGTGGAGTAACGCAGCAGCACGCGCAGCGATGCGATCACCTGGATCGATGGAATAGGTTTCACTCAATCGATCGAGCACGCGTGTCATGAGATGAAAAGCGCCGAGTGAGTGAGTGAAGCGTGAGTGTTCCGCACCTTGATACGTGTATAGACCAAGACCGAGCTGTTTGATTCGTCGCAGGCGTTGGAACTCGGTGGCATCGATCAGGCGCATCATCAGCTCACCTTCATCAGAGTCGGTTTGCAGACGAATGATGTTGTGAACTGGATCGCGGTAGATGCGTTCGGCCATTGCGCGAATCTTAACAGAAGACTTGGACAGGATTTATAGGAGGGGAGCAGGATTTACGTGTTAATCCTGCCTAATCATGTTGATCCCGTCCCAATCTATCCCTCCTGGATACGAAAACGGTTGAAATTTCTGGATTTTCCCATTTTTTTGGATAGCAGGGCAGGTCAAACCCCGGATCAGCCGTGTGCAAAGTCTACGAATACTTAGAGAATTGTCCAAAATGGCATGGGGGCATGACATTTGCCAAAAAACGGCCCCGACGATGGCCTCTTCTAAGCCGCTCGTTTTGGAATTCTTTCGATGCTGCCAATAAAAAAGGGAGATTTTTCACAGGAGGGGGCAGCATCTTTGTCCAGTATCAAGAAAGGAAAGCAGAAAATGAAGAATGTCTTTAAGTTCATTGCTCTGTCTGCGTT
>JBKPPU010000416.1:0-18894 GCA_046733695.1 Acidobacteriota bacterium | reverse complement strand
GCGGCTCAAAGGTCATACGGCTATGCGATGATAACCTGAATGGAGCACGTTCATTACTTGCACAGTCAGCACTATCATGACACGTCGGCGCGTTTCGCGGAAGGGGGTTGCTACACGAAGTTTCAATTCTTTACAACGATCAATCATATTTTGCAGCACGTGATCGATCGTGTATTGATGCACGCCGGTGCCTTCGGCAACGATCTGTCGCACTTCGCGACGCACCTTGCGAAGGAAGAGTGCGGCGCTCGGTTTGTGTTTGTGTCGCGGATCGTCAGAGAAGATTCTGTGTAGTTCTCGATCGTAAACTGCGGGCCACTCGAAGTCGTATCGCTCACGTTTGCGGCGATAGTGATCGCGCAGTGTTCCTCGCAACGCGGAAAGCGGTTCGATCTTCGTACGCGTTCGGTTTCTCGGTTTGGTGCCGTCGAGATCACTCATCAAGTTGTCGATGTACTCGAGCTTGAGGAACGCAGGCCAGCCGCGATAACGCCGCCGCCATTGCGAGCGTGGTGTGAGCCAGACGGCAAACGTCTCCGCGAAGTCTTCCGCGGGATGTGCCTGTGCGTACCACGCCGGCAGGTGCAGCACATACTTCCGGCTCCCCGGCTTTGGTTTGTAGAAATCCGGATACGGCTGTGCAAACGACCCGAAGAGCTCGCGATGCCGGCGTTTGAAGTGGAGCCGGAATGCGGTGTCGAGAGCGTGGCCGGCTTCATGTCGCAGAATGCGCATGCACTCGGTATCAGTGCCGCCTTCGACTTCCAGCATCTGCTTGCGTTCGAGCTTCATCAGCCGCGGGTGTGCGAGGTAAAACGGAATCGCGATTCCCGGCACGCCGTCGGGCGAAAACCACTCTTCAGACAGCCAAACATGGGGTTTGAAGCGAATTCCACGGGTATTGAGCTCGCTGTAGAGACGTTTTATGTGAGGCTCCAGAAACGACCCCTTGATTTTGATGGGAAGGTCGCAGATGCGCAGGTCAAGCAACTGTTCGTCGCTGAGACGATGCCAGGGGAATCTGTAGCTCACGGTAAAGCTGATTCTAGCAAACCATCCACAGATTACGCAGATGTGTTCAAGGAATCTGTGTAATCTGCGGATGGTTTGCGGTATTATGAGGGCTCAATTTGGCAGCGTCTCCCCAATCAAACACACCACAACTTTAGGAGAAGATCACAGGGGCTATGCTTAAACAGACAATTCTCAGAACTGCTCTCTCAATTGCCTGCTTGTTGGCGGCTACCGGGATTGCCGGCGCCGACACCAAGATCAAGTCGCGGCAAAACAGCGGCGGTCAAACTTACGAAAACACGAGCTACATCAAAGGCAAACGCCAACGTACCGAAAACAGCGGCGGCCAGATGATTACCATCGAGCAGTGTGACCTGCGACGCAACCTGCAGCTCATGCCTGCGGCCAAAGTGTACACGGTGCAGCCGTACGATGAAGCGAGCCCCAGCAGCAACACTACCACCGGCCACACGACGCATCCGCAACCCAGCGCGGTGACGAAAGGTGGCCTCATTACGTCCACCGTCACGTTAAAAGACACGGGCGAACGCAAGCAGATGTTTGGCTACACGGCTCGTCACATCATCACGACGATGGTGATGGAGTCGTCACCCGACGCATGCTCACAGAGCAACATGCGAATGGAGATAGACGGCTGGTACATCGACGCGACCTTCGCGCTCGACTGCGACATCAACCGCCAGTACACCTACAGACCACCGGTTAAAGCGGGCGGCTGTCGCGATCGCTACGAAACAAAAACTATCGGCACGGCCAAAAAAGGATTCGCCGTTTACGAGAAGATGACGATGCTCGCTGGAAACGGCGCGCAGAGCTTTTCAACGACTAACGAAGTAGTTGAGATTTCACAGGCGACCTTGGATCAGAGCCTGTTTGAAGTGCCGGCGGATTATCGCCAGGTAGACGACTTCGCAAGTGCGTTCAGTGCCATGTCCGCAAATCCGCAAGCGTCAACTGCGAATTCGGATACGGCCGCTAACGTCAACCCGACCGCGAGTCAACCTGGCGGCACTGCGACGCCAGCAACTGCCGCTGTGGGTCCGAAACGCGCTGGAGTCATTCGCATCGGCGTCGTAGCCGTCAAGCCCGGCAACGTCGCGGAGGGAATGAATCCGCAACAGCTCGCTATCGCAGTTCAAAATACGTTGATGGAGAACTTGAAAGCGACCAACATTGAAGCCATTCCGATTGAAGGCAGCGGTGGTATCCAGGCGGAAGCACAGCAGAAAGAATGTGACTACCTCGTCTTCGCGAACGTGTCGCACAAGAAGGGTGGCGGAGGCTTTGGTAGTTTCATGAATAGTGCGGCCGGGAAAGTTGCGAGCAACGTGGGCTATGGCTCAAGCACAGCTGCGGTCGTGGCAAGTAATACGATTGTCGCGGCAACAGTCGCAGAGAACATCAAAGCGAAGGACGAGATGACACTCGACGTTCGCCTCGAGCGTCCCGGCGCCACAACTTCGACATTCACGCAGCAATACAAAGGCAAAGCCAAGTCTGCCGGCGAGGACATCATCACCCCTCTGGTTCAGCAAGCCGCCCAGGCCGTGATCGCAGCCGCAAAATAAGAATAGCCACAAAAAGGCACAAAAAGCACAAAACAGAAACTGAATCTGATTTCTGTTTATGTGCTTCTTGTGCTTTTTTGTGGCTAAAAATTGGTGGCTAGCTGGGTGGATGGTGGCCTGTTTTCAGAGATGACGACGGGCATTCTTTTTCGATCGTGCACTCGGCGCAGAGAGGGTTGCGTGCTTTGCAGATCTTGCGGCCGTGATAAATCATCAGGTGCGGAAAGATCACCCAATCCTTCTTCGGCACGATCGGAATCAGATCCAGCTCGATCTTCTCCGCAGTCTTCTGCTGGGTAAAGTCGAGTCGATGCGAAAGCCGTGTGACGTGCGTGTCGACGACCACGCCCGCCTTTATGTCAAAAGCATTTCCCAGAACGACGTTCGCAGTCTTGCGTGCCACACCCGGCAGCTCGAGTAACTCCTCCATCGTGTGCGGAACTTCCCCGTGGTATTGCTCGGTCAACATTCTCGACGTGCCCTGAATCGACCTCGTTTTATTCCGAAAGAACCCGGTCGACTGAATGTCCTTTTCCAACTCTCGTGGCGCGACCTTCAGATAGTCCTCCGGCTTCTTGTACTTCCGAAACAGGTCGGCAGTCACGATGTTGACTCGTTCGTCAGTGCACTGCGCCGAGAGAATCGTCGCCACCAACAACTCAAACGGGTTTGAATGATTCAACGAACACTTCGCACCCGGATAAGCTCGCTTGAGTCGCCGGATGATCCAGCGCGTACGTTCCTTCAGTTCTTCAAGCTGCTCGCGTTTGGCCATTAACTCTATCCTGTTCGCAAGTCTATCCCGTTCGTTTCAACTTCCCTGTTTTCTTGGCCCAGGCCTCGATACGAACAAAGACCAGCAGGCCCAACGGCAGCAGTATCGCTCCCATCAACGCCAGCACCAGCAGCTCGTGTGAGACGGCCGACAGCGGCGCACCCGCAAGGTGTTCGGCCGTCGAATTGGCGTCTCCCACTCCGAACAACTTCCGGCAAGCAGACAAAGTGTAAGTCGCCGGTGAGATCTTCGACAGCGGCTGCAACCATGCTGGCAGGACTTCGATGGGATAATAAACTCCGGAAACGAGCAGAAGCGAGCCCTGAAAGATGTGCGTCGCTTCTGCGCCTCTCTCGGCGCTCATCACCGGAAAGACCGCTGCAAACAGTCCCAGGCCCACGAACGCAACCGTGCTCACGCCCAAAACCACCAGCACACCGAAGAGATTTGCGCCACGCAGGTTCAGATCCGTAAATAACATCAAGCCGACAAGCACAATCACGCTCGTCACGATGCTGTTAATTAACGAATACAGGCTGACACCCAACAAATGCACCGCTCGCGAGACTGGCGCCATGAACGTGTACTCAAGCGTTCCTTCCCAACGCTCGTAAGCAATCGACATCGAGATTTCTTCGTACAAACGAGAAAGATAGTTCCACAACAACGCTCCAATCACGAGCGTTAGGGTGAGTTGCGGGTCATTCTGCGCGACTCCGATCATCGCCACAGTCGCTGATGTCACGAGTGCATAGAAATTGAAGACGACGACCCAACCAATGTAACGACGAGTAAGGTGATACCCACGAAACAGGAAGGCCCACGTTTGTCTTAAAGTAGCTTCCATTGCTGTCTCCTAAATCCATCCACAGATCACACAGAACAATCTGCGTAATCTGTGGATACTTCATCGTCGACGAGTTCTTCACCGGTTAAACGGATAAAGGCGTCGTCGAGCGTCGCGGTGCCGGCATGTTGCATCAACTGCGCGGCTGTTCCCTCAGCAACGAGTTTGCCGTGTGCCAGAAAACCGATGCGCGCGCATAATCTTTCGGCTTCTGCCATGTCGTGCGTCGTCAACAGAATCGTGGTTCCTTCACGGCTCTGCAGCTCCTCGAGGAACGACTGCACGTCACGACGGCTCTTCGGGTCGAGACCGGTTGTCGGCTCGTCCAGCAACAAGAGCGGCGGGTTGATCATCAGAGCGCGTGCGATACTGATCTTCTGCTGCATACCGCGACTCATCTCCTCGAGCGGCGTCGAGAACTTCGCGTCTTCCATTCCCAACTGTTCAAGGATCCGCATCACGCGTCGCTCAGCCTGCCGTGCGTTCTGACCGTAAAGCAGCGCCGTGTAAAGCAGGTTCTCGCGCGCCGAGAGCTTCTTGTAGAACGCGGCATCGACACTGACGCGACCGATGATGCGACGCACTTCGTCCGCCTGCTCCGGCAATGTGAAGCCGAGCATTTCGACGTAGCCGCTGTCAGCGATCAGCAAAGTCGACAGAATCCGGATCAAACTCGACTTGCCGGAACCGTTTGGTCCCAGCAACCCGTACGTCTCACCCTGAGCCACGCTGAACGAGACATTGTCAACGGCCCACAGTTCCGATTTCTTTCGAAAACCGCTTCGCTTGCTGAAACTCTTGCGCAGGTTGCGCACCTGAATAGCTGGTTGTTGCATGATCAAACCTCAAAAGCGGATCACCCAAAAGAGGGTCCACTCGGAAAAAACTTTGATTTTGTTTGAAGAATGGAGATGCGGCTGAGCGCGTCCACACGCACTCGCAGTTAACGATGCGAGCGTGACAACCCGATTTCAGCCGCGCGGATATACCGCGCAGAGGTCAGGCGAGGTCCAGCCGAATGAGTTTGTGGAAGATTACTTTCATCACTTCACCTATGGGGCAGAGCATAATACACACTCACAGAAATACGCAAACAAATCCGGATCGAATCCGTTTCATCTGTGTCCGTTAGCGATCTTCACCGCCTCTGGCAGCCCACGCAATCTCAACATCGAGATGACTCCGAATACCGGCCCCGGCGCAAGAATCATGAATGCGTATCGCCAGTCACCAACCTTCGGGACCAACTCGATCGAAACAGTCGTCAATAAAAACCCAATGCACATCTGAATCGTCAACGCGGTGCCGATGTACTGCGGATCGCCGAGCTCAGTCACACACGACGAGAACTGCGCCGAGTCAGCCACAACCGTCGCACCCCAGATCGCCGCAACCAGCAACAGCACCAACGGGTTGCCGCCGTATAAAAAACCAATCACCAGACAACACGTGCCGCTGATCGCCATCGCCACAGACGTAACCAAGGTTCGGCCTACGCGATCAGCTATCAGACCAGCAACGACACATCCGATCGTGCCGGCGCCGATCACGAGAAACGATCCCAGTTCCGCCAAACGCGGATCTCCATCGTGACTAGCCACACTCGCGCGAATCATCACGGGGACCCAGATCCACATGGCGTACAGCTCCCACATGTGACCGAAGTAGCCAAAGCTCGCCAGTCTCACGCCACGATTACCGAACACACGAACAATCTGCGACACGTCGAACTTCGCGGGCGGCAGTGCGTGTGGACCATCCTCCACAAAGAAAAGCACGACGAGACCGCCGATCGCTGCGAGCAACGAAACAAAGAGCACATTGGATCTCCAGTTCGCACTGCCCAGCGCATTGACGAGATAAGGCGTGGCTTTTCCCAACGTGAGGGCGCCCACCAAAACGCCGAGCGCCATGCCGCGCCGTTCGCGAAACCACGTCGCCATGATCTTCATTCCCGGTGGATAGACACCGGCAAGACAAACACCGGTGGCGAAACGAAGAACGATCGCGGTTGACGGATCGTGAGCGTAAAGTCCGAAGACGGCATTCAGTGCCGCGCCGAGGGATGATGAAACAGCAAACAGATGTCTGGAGCTGATGATGTCAGGCAGATTAAGCGTGGCGCTGATGAGCGTGCCGGCGACGAAGCCGAGTTGGACGGCAATCGCGATCCAACTAATCTGTGAGGCAGATAAATTCCACTCGGAAGAAAGTTTTGGCACAACCGCGGACCCGCTGAACCACAGCGACATGCCGAGCAATTCCGCGATTGAGAGAAGAGTTAACGCGTGCCAGCGACGTGGAGATGGAGCGGTCATATTTAGACAGGATTTTCATGATTACAGGATTGACATGATTAATCTTGTCAATCATGTCAATCCTGTAATCCTGTCTCACTAAGACTAAAGTCCTAGGCCTTCCTCATGGGCCACGAACACGGTAACTAACTCATTCAATCCTTCCGCGTCCTGGTCGTCAAACCTGCCGATCATCGGACTATCGAGATCTAGGACACCCAACAAACGTTCTCCATCAAACATCGGCACGACGATCTCCGAATTTGACGCAACGTCGCACGCGATGTGACCCGGAAACTCATGCACGTTCGGCACGATGATCGTCTCCAATTGCTGCGCTGCCACGCCGCAGACGCCCTGTCCCATCGGCAGGCGCACGCACGCGGGATTTCCCTGAAATGGACCAAGCACCAGCTCATCACCTTTCAGGAAATAGAACCCCGCCCAGTTCACATTCGGCAACGAATTGAAAAGCAGAGCACTGAAATTCGCCGCGTTCGCGACAAAGTCGTGCTCACCTTTGAGCAGGCTCAGCAACTGCACCACCAGACTCGCGTAAAGCTTCGGCTTCACATTGTTTGTCGATACTGACACGCGCTTCTTTGTGGCCTTCTTCGTTGCTTGTTTTTTCGTGGCAGGTCTTTTCTTCGCGGTTCGAGGGGTCATGTTTGCTCAGATTCCTCCGTTGCAGGCCGGATGCTAATCACCACTGATTTCGAGACGGGGGTATTGCTCTTCAGGGCGACGTATCGCACCGGCACCAAAACATTCGCTTCAGGAAAGTAAGTCGCCGCACAACGACTCGGAATATCGTAAGGCACAACGAGGAATCGTTGCGCGACGCGCTCTTCGCCTTCGAAATGGCTCACCAAGTCTACAACTTGTCGGGCTTTGAAGCCCGCCGCCGCGATGTCCTCGCTGTTGAGAAATACCACGCGCCGGTCGTCGTAGATCCCACGGTAGCGATCATTCGCAGTGTAAACCGAAGTATTAAACTGATCGTGACTGCGAATTGTCATCATCAAAAACTGATCCGGGCCGAGATCGTGTTTGGGTAACTCGTGGACAGTAAACTCAGCCTTACCGCTTTTGGTGTTAAAGACTCGGGTGCGTGCGGCGTTGGGAAGATGAAACCCACCGGGCTCGCGCACGCGCGCATTGTAATCGTCAAAGCCCGGTATCACTCGCTCGATCGCGATGCGTATCTCGTCGTAGTTACCTGCAAGCTCCTCCCACTTAACCGTCGTGCGATGCTCGAGCGTCGCTCGCGCAAGACGCGCCACGATGTCCGGCTCACTCAGAAGCTGTGACGACGCGGGGTCGAGCGAGCCCTGCGAAATCTGTACCACACCCATCGAGTTTTCTGTAGTAACAAATTGCGGTCCGGTGAACTGCACATCCCTTTCCGTTCGGCCAAGACATGGAAGAATGAGGGCACGATCGCCCGTTACTAAGTGTGACCGGTTCAGTTTTGTGGAAACGTGCGCAGTCAGACGACAACTTCGCAGCGCGGCAGCAGTGAAATCCGTGTCTGGCGTGGCCGAGAGAAAGTTGCCACCGAGTGCGAAGAACACTTTCGCCGTGCCCTCATGCATTGCGTGAATTGCGCGCACGGTGTCGTAACCGTGATTTCGCGGCGGCTCGAAATCAAAGGCTTCCCCGAGGCGGTCGAGAAAAACTTCGGTGGGTCGTTCCCAAATCCCAACCGTACGATCGCCTTGCACGTTGCTGTGGCCACGCACCGGACACAAACCCGCGCCGGGTTTCCCGACCTGGCCACGCAGCAGCATCAGGTTGACGATCTCCTGGATGTTTGCGACTGCATTTCGATGCTGAGTAAGCCCCATGGCCCAACAGAAGATCGTGCGCTCCGATTCGACAAAGATCTGCGCGGCTTGTTCGATCAGCTCTCTTGCGACGCCAGTCTGCTCGACGATCTCGCTCCACGAAACGTTTTGTAAAGCTGAGACGAACTCCTCGAACCGGCACGTGTACTGAGTTATGAAATCACGATCGAGCGCGCCTTCGTGCGCGAGGACAGCTTTCGAGATTCCCTTGAGTAACGCCACGTCACCGTTGATCCTTACCTGCAGAAACAGATCCGCGAGCTCGGTTCCCGAGCCAAATAATCCGAGCACATGCTGCGGATGTTTGAACCGCGTCATACCGACTTCAGGAAGCGGATTGATATGAACCAGCTTGCATCCGTTTTGCTTCGCTCGTTCGAGTGAACTAAGCATGCGCGGGTGATTCGTGCCGGGATTCTGACCGATGACGAAGATCGCGTCGGCTTTGTCAAAGTCTTCGAGCGTCACAGTTCCCTTCCCGACTCCGATCGTTTCGTTCAACGCAGTGCCGCTCGACTCGTGACACATGTTCGAGCAATCAGGCAGATTGTTCGTGCCAAACTGGCGGACAAAGAGTTGATATAGAAATGCGGCTTCGTTGCTGGTTCGACCCGACGTGTAGAAGATCGCCTGGTCAGGATAGTTGAGCGAGTTCAACTCGCCTGCGAGTAGTTCGAACGCGTCCTCCCAGCTCACCTGTTCGTAGTGACTCGCACCGCGATTCAGCAGCATCGGATGAGTGAGCCGGCCCTGTGCGTTGAGCCATTGATCCGATTGTTCGGCGAGTTCGGCAACACTCCACTTTTGAAAAAACTCAGGAGTAACGCGCTTCGTGGTTGCTTCATCAGCAACGTGTTTCGCGCCGTTTTCACAAAACTCAAAATGTGAGCGCTTCTGATCGGGCTCCGGCCACGCGCAGCCGGGACAATCAACTCCACCCACTTGGTTGATCTGCAAGAGCGTACGCGCTCCACGCACGAGTCCCATCTCGCGCGAAATCGTCTTCACCGTGGCAATGATCGCCGGCACGCCACCCGCCGCCTTTGCTTTGTTTACTTCGTCCGACATCAGTTTTTGCTCTGTGCAACCTCTGTGTTCTCTGTGTCTCTGTGGTTGTTGTAAGGTGAATTCCCATAACCACAGAGTCACAGAGAACACAGAGGTTGCACAGAGGATTATCTCCGTTTCGACAGATTACACGAATCTATGTTAAAAGCCCCTACGAGGAAAAAACATATGACCCTGTCGCGCCCCCTTAGGTTTCTCCTTCTCGCCGTTCTCTGTCTTTCAACTTTTTTAATAATTGCGCAAGCCCAAATCAAACCGGCCCGCGATCCGAATCAGCCCGTCGATCAGGACTACACGAACAAGATTCGCGAGTATACAACTGCGCCTTATTTCAACTCGCCCCTGACCGACTATCTTCCGGCTTCATCCGATGTGCCCACCCCCAAAGCGGTGCTCGGCGACGTTGCGGGCGCACCAGGCAAGTTGCCCTACGCCGAGGATGTTTACAAATACATGCGCATGCTCGAGCGTGCCAGCCCGCGTGTGAAAGTGTTTTCAATCGGCACTACCGAAGAAGGGCGCGAGATGATCGCGGTGGCGGTCGGCTCCGAGCAATTGATTTCAAAACTGGACGAGAATCGCGCGCGACTCACAAAGCTCGCGGATCCTCGCTCGATCAACATGGACGAAGCGGAGGCCGATCGCCTCGTCGCCGCCTCGTTTCCAATCTACTACATCACGGGCACGATTCACTCTACCGAAACCGGCGCACCAACGGCGCTGATGGAGTTGACATATCGACTCGCGGTCGACAACAGCCCGTATGTCAAATTCATTCGCGACAACGTCGTGACTCTAATTACACCGGTTGTCGAAGTAGACGGCCGCAATCGCATGGTCGACGTCTACAACTGGCACCTCGCTCATCCAAATCAAAACTGGCCGGGTCTGGTCTACTGGGGTCACTACGTTGCTCACGACAACAATCGCGACGCCATCGGGCTCTCGCTCAAGCTAACGCGCAACGTGTTGAATACCTATCTCTCGTGGAAACCGCAGGTGATTCACGACCTCCACGAGTCAGTCCCATATCTTTATGACAACACGATCGGCGATGGTCCGTACAACGCGTGGGTTGATCCGATTCTGACTGACGAATGGCAGATGATTGGCTGGAACAACGTGTCGGAGATGACGAAGTTTGGTATGCCCGGCGTGTTTGCGCATGGGAACTTCGACACCTGGTCGCCCGGCTATCTCATGTTCATCGCCGCGACTCACAACGGCATCAGCCGCCTGTACGAAACTTTCGGTAACGGCGGCGCCGACACACTCGAGCGAACCTTGTCGCCAAGCGAGTATCAACGGACGTGGTATCGCCAGAACCCACCGCTTCCAAAAGCAAAGTGGTCGCAGCGTAATAACAACAACTACGAGCAAACAGCGCTGCTCACGTCGCTCTATTACTTCGGTAACAACAGCAAACTGTTTCTGAAGAACTTCTACCTGAAGAGTAAACGCTCGATCGATAAACCAAAGAACGAAGGTCCGGCAGCTTACGTCTTTCCTGGCGACGATGTGCGACCGGGTAATCAGGCTGAACTGCTGCGCACGCTGCAGGCTCAGGGTGTTGAGATTAGCAAAGCGACAGCGCCGTTCACCGTCGCAGTGAGAAAGAAATCTGGTAGCACCCCGGCGAGACCTTCCACGTCATCGTTAGCTCCGGCGTCCAAGACAGAGGATCGGACGTTCCCGGCGGGCAGCTACATCGTTCGCATGGACCAACCATACAGTCGCATCGCCGATGCACTGCTCGATTATCAATACTGGGCGCCAAACGATCCGCAAACTGACATTTACGACGATACAGCATGGACGATGGGTGAGCTCGCGAATGTGGAAGTCGTGCGCGTAGTCGACACGAAGGTGCTGCAGGCAGGAATGGAGCGAGTCACGGGCGAAGTAAGATCGCCGGGCGGAGTCGTAAATGCGGGCTCCGTCTTCGTGATCAATCACAACGCTGATAATGCACTCGTCACCTTGCGCTATCGTCTGAAGGATTTCGAGATGGACGCGGCCGAAGAGCCTTTCGAGGCTGCTGGACGCAAGTTCAATCGCGGTTCGTTCATCATTCGCAAAGGCAATGGCGACGATTTGAGACGAGTCGCAAACGAGCTCGGTATCCAGGTCTACGCGGTGGCGGATACGCCGTCAGTAAAGACGCATCCGATCAGAGCCCCACGGATCGCGATGATGCACACCTGGCTGAGCACTCAGGATGAAGGCTGGTATCGGATCGGACTCGATCAGTTGCAGGTGCCGTTTGCTTACATCAGCACGCAGGACGTTTCACGCGAGCCGAATCTCAAGAACAAGTATGACGTGATTCTGTTCGCGCCGGTGGGTCGTGGTGCACAGCAAATCATCAACGGCTTGCCGATGTATGGGAATGCGCTTCCGTGGAAGAAGACTCAGCTCACGCCGAATCTCGGCGGCATTGACGAAACCGACGACATGCGGCCGGGCCTTGGTTGGAACGGTTTGCAGAACCTGCAGAAGTTTGTGAAAGACGGCGGGCTGTTCATTACCGTCGACGACACGTCCGACTTCGCCGTCAACTATGGATTTACTGCGGGCGTAAATGTTAGTCGCTCACAACGTCTGCGGGCAGTCGGAGTGATACTGCGAACCAAGATGGCCGACGCTGCGAGTCCGCTGGCTTATGGCTTCGGCGATTCACTCGCGATGTATTGTTCAAATGGTCCAATCTTCAGTATCAATAACGGGGTTGGGGGTCGTGGTGGGCGTCCAGCACCACGGGCGACTGGTCGAGGAACTCCCGACGATCCCGACGTGCCACAGGGCCGTCCGCCGGCAGAGATACCCGATCCGCCGCCGCGTGTTGAGGCATGGGAAGCGCCAAAGGTAACAGACGAACAGCTTCGGAATGCGATTGGGCTGATTCCACCCAACCAGCGTCCACGCGTGGTGCTGCGTTATGCGGACAGTCGCGATCTGTTTGTTTCCGGTTTGCTGGATGGTGGCGACGAGATCGCGCAACGCGCTGCGATCATTGACGTGCCTTCAGGTAACGGCCACGTGGTGCTCTTCTCAACCAATCCATTCTGGCGCGGCCAAACGAAGGGCAGCTATTTCCTGATCTTCAACGCGATCCTGAACTGGGACAACCTCAACGCCGGCCGCAAGCTGGACGACAAGTAGCCACAAAAGGCACAAAGAAGAAGTTAGCCACAAAAAGGCACAAAAAGCACAAAGGGAATTTTCAGAGTTAAGGGCGCCAAAATCTCCCGTGAGAAAATTTTGGCGTCTTAACTAATTAATCGTTATGTGCTTTTTGTGCCTTTTTGTGGCTACTTCTTCTTAACGATCCCACTCTTTGAGGCCGTCGACCACGCGCAACACCTCGCCCCGTTTCTTCTCAAACACCGCAAACATGAAGATGATCGTGGCTCCGGTGACGATTCCGGCCACGTACCACAGCCACGTCCACCCGAAGTTTGCAGACGCGTACCAGATCATCGTGACGATCGACAACAAGAGAAAGATCGAGCCCAGGAACAGCAGACCGCGAATCCGAAACAGAATTCCGGCAAACACGCCCGCCAGTGAGAACGATCCGAGAATCAACGGCAACCATGGTGAGTTTGCGACCCCGTTGATAAAGATGTCGGCCGTTGAAGAAACATAGATCGTGACGAGCGAAAAATACCGGATGCCCGTCATCTGGTCTTCACTGAGCTTCTCTTCATTCAGATATGCGGCGATCAGCATCGAGAGCGCAACCGGAACCAGCCACAACTGAGGATGCTGCAGAAATTGATAATCCTCAGTGCGCTGGAACGCATACCAGAGCCCTGCATTCCCTGCCAGCGCCGCAACGATTCCAAACCCGAACGAACGACGCAGGATCGACAACAACCCGTAAAGCCCACCGACAATAAACAGCAGCACTGAAAAATCGACTTCCGACGAGACGATCCAGAACCCGAACACCGGCAACAACGGAATGAACGCACCAGTGCGTTCGAGTGGTTCCGAGAGCACGAGCAACTTCCTTCGTCGCAGCGCTTCGCTCGTTGTTACACCGAAGTATGCGATCACCATCACGACCAAAGGCCAGTAACGTTCGAGAAAGCCGGTGAACAACCACGGCATCGTCAGACGAATATGCAGGAACAGCAACGCCAGCATCACTTCGCCGGCGTAGACGTACTTCATACGCCCGCGCTCGGAGAGACTCAACGGATCGTGATTCGGCGACAAGGCGAAGAGCACCGAAATAACGATCGCCGCTACGAGCGTAAGAGCAATCGTGATCAGCGCGAGGGGATGAATAAGAACACTACCGAAGTCGAGTTGATAGCGCACTTCTGTACCTAAACAGAAGAACAGTGCGATAACGCCTGCTCCCAGCACCCATGGCACGCACGTGCGTGCCGCACTGGTCCATTCAGAATAGCGTGCGCTCAGTTTGTCGAGAACCAAACCGTAGAGCGCAGTCAATGCAAATACAACAACCATCAGGATGACGCTGCGATTCAGCCATGTGCTGTTAACACCCGGCGTCAGCCACGACCAGCCAATGAAGATCGCGCCTATCACCCCGACGAGGATCGCCGCGCGTCGTGAATCTTTCGCCTCGACACCTTCGGCTAACAAACCAACCGTCAGAAATTGCGCCAGGAATGCGAGCGCGGCCGTGATGCGCAGATTAAAGTGAACGAAATTTAGGTTTATGTAATAGGCAAGAATGCCGGTTGTTACCAAAGCAACACCCGTAACGGCACTCAGCCATCGCAGTTGAGTGGCGTCAGCTCTCATGCGTTCAGGCACATGATGCCGCGTGGCGAAGTCAATAAGGTGTCGACGCCAATGCCATACAAGCGCCGCGCAGAGACTATAGGCGGACAGAATAATGGTTGCGGACCACGCGAATCGGGTTGGCGACAGCTCCAGTTGATGCAAGACCATCCCACATGCGAGAAGGCCAAGCGTGTATAGACCGGCAACTGCGTATTTGGCGTAGCGATCGAAGAGACACGCCGTCATGAGTGTCGCGACTGAAACGAAGCCGAGCCACGTCAAGCCAGGCGTAGTCTTCAGTGCATACTGTTGCAGATCAACAGCAAGGTTGAAAACTATTAGTACGATCAAGACAAAGAGCTGGAACACAGCGGTGAGGTGGTGGAAGGAAAAGTAGTATCCGGCTGATTTTTCGGTCTTTCGCGCGCGCAAATCAAGCCAAAGCCAAACGAGACCTGCAAGCGGATTCGCTATCAAGTGGACCAACAGGAAAAAGAACAAGTTGAACTCATACTCTGTCTCACGCAGGCACCACAGCGACACTGAATGGAAAAACAACATGCCTGCTGCAAAGATGTAGGCCCGCGCTTTCGTGCGCCAACTGAATGTCGCCGCAAATACCGTCATCGCCAGCAGAGGTCCGATGGCCCACCAGACGATCGCTTCCGGATAACTCAAAGAACGGAAACTCGGAAGTACAGCGAAGACACCGGCAATCGTAGCCAGCGTCCACGACCTTCTTTGCCACTTGCTGTTGAATTCAAAAACGTGTGGCGCCAACTTAATTGGGAATGGAGTTGACTTGCTGTTTTCCGAAGTCAGTTCCGCGGCGGCAAACAACAAAGAGGCAGTGATCAGGAGGCCGATAGTCAATGCATGCAAACCGGCGTCGCCGCCCATGCTCGACATACGAACGGCGATTAGGCAACTGATACTTAACAGCAAACCGCCTAACGCATAAGGAGAGAGTCGTATTATTCGGCTAAAACTCAACCAGCCTGCAGCTACGAGGGCGACGAGCAAACTCAACCAGCCTAATGGACTCGCGATTGCGAGTGTGCCGGTTCCGACATCGCCAGGCACTACAGTAATCAGCGCGCACGCCAGCAGAACACCGTTGAGCCCAACGGCAATCAACAACTGAAACTTCAACAGGAAGTCAGCAAATCGCTGATCCGCATCGGTGAGCTCTGATTGCCAACGCCCGCGCATGCCCAGCCATGGAAGCACATAGACTGCAGACGTAATCGCATTCAGTTGCAGCAGACGTACCATGTCAACGCTATAGATCGCCGTGTTTGCCGCGATGACTGCGAGCAGGTACGCGAGCGTCATTGTCGCATTGAGAAAAGCACCTGCATAGAACGCGAACTCAGGCAGGCGCTCACGCAATGCGTAACCAATCAGCACCAGCGCCACCAAAACAAGCGGTACACCATAAGAAAAATCATTGCCGAGAAAGGCAAAGACACCGCTGATCGGAGTCTGAACGCCTGAGCCCATAATCGCGCGCAAAGCCGGAAAGATCGTCAGCACGATTAGCGGGACGATCGTGAGAGCGAACAGCAGATTTCGAGTTCGACTTACAAACGTTTCGCTTTCGCTCTTGTGCCGGTACCAGATCACCAGCGAACCACCGAGCAGAAACATGGCCGTTAGCCAGCGCCACGCGGTCGCCGTTGCGATCTGATATTCGAATTGTCCGGCCAAAAGTGGAATGGCTCCCGAAAGCACCACCAGTGCCCCGAGCAGAAATGCGTTGTGCCGGCGTTCCCAGTAACTCAACAACATTGCGAGGAGCAACAATCCGAACACGATCCACGAGCCGAGCCCGAGGGCTTCCCCATGTGGAAATCCTGCGATGTTGTAGCCGCCATACTGCTCTCCCCACGACAGCAGCTCGCGTGCGATACCAGAAAACGATCCGTAGATCGCGAGCAGCAAAAACGCCGGAATCAAAAGCCAGATGAGAAATCTGTCGACCGTGAATCTGCTGTTGAGAAATGAGGCGCCCCGTACACGACGCAGCACGAGCCGCAAAGAGATCCACGTCAAACAGAATAGCGCGAGAACAGTTCCCTGAATTTGTAGTGCCGCTGGACACAGAAACGCGTCCGGGAGGTAGGAATACCATTCGAACCCCTGAAGCGCCGCCTTTACCGTCAACACGAGCGCGCAGATCGTCGCAATCTGAAAAGCGTTGTGAATGATGAGGCGGCGGTTCAACCAATGAAGCAGCAAGAGTATGCCTGCAATCCAGAAAACTCGCTGCGCTTGCATCCACGTGACTTCCCAAGTGTTCGCCTGAAACAGACCAACCACACCGAGCACGATCGAGATTAGCGCCGCATAGTTGAGAGCCCTTGAGAGAACTTTTCCGCGCTCGTAACGAGAGCTGACGATCGCTGCCACAGCACAGATCGTCGCGTGTGCAAACAGCGCTGTCTGCCACGGGAAAGCAAAACCGGCTTGCGAGAAATTATGAGCGAGCGAAAACAGCAGCAGTGCCGCCCCAGCCCACGTGAATGGCGCGAGCTGGCGTCGCCACGCAATCCAGAAAGCGCCGAGAGCGTAGAGGCCGTACACGATCCAAAGTGAATAGGTTTCGAATGCTCCGATGCCGAAGAGAGTCGCGAGTGCAAGACTCACGATTGCCGTGAGGCACGCGCCAACGAGGTAGTACACGCTGTCGCCCGCTCTCTTTTGTTGCGACAACCATTCTGAAGCGAGGATAAATAGCGCCACTGCGCCAATCAGCAGTTGTCCGCTCGTGACGGAAAGACTTACGGCCAGTAGCGACATCACGCGAAGGTTTTCCCACGTGATGCTCCCCGCCATCACATGTCCGGTCACAAGGAAAGCGAGCGCGAAACAGATCGCCGCGATCAGATGGCCCACTGGCAGTCGCAGCGCAACCGCGAGTGCGGTGAAGACTGCAAAGTTAAGCAATGCAGCCGGAACGATACTCGCGGGATTGGGCCACGCGAGGACCATGCCCGCCAGTACGATCATCAACCCCAAAATTCCGAGCGCGGTACCAGTGGTTCTCGACGCGACGAGTTCGCGGTTGGAGATCTTTCGCCAAAGGATCGTTCCGGTTGCGAGCATCGGCAGGCCCCACAACGTGACGAGTGGAGCGAGGTACATCATCGACATGCCGATCGGTCCTGACTTGTACAGCAACAGACCAAACGGCAGGAGCGCCGCAAAACTCATCGTGCCGAGCGTCGTGAAAACCGTCGTGGTCTCGCTTTCGTCGATCTCGTGATCGTGAAGAACGACACGCAGTGCGAGTCCGACTGTCACCACGTAACACAACACCGGAAACGCGCCGAGAAAGATCAGCAGCCACGGCGAACCGTCGAGCGACGCAAAATGCCGCACGAGTAATTGACCGACCGAAGATCCAAGCACTCCGGCAGACAGGATGTGTGCGCAACCAGGTGTAATGATGCGTCCCGCGAAATAGACCAAACAGAGAAAGATCGCAGGCGCGACCAGTTCGCTGCCTATGACCAAACTTCCCGACGTGTTGCTCGCCGAAACAGCAGCAATGGCGAGAAAGTTCAGCGGCACGAGCAGCGTGGCGATCGTCAGAATGCCGCGGCTCGTGGTTGGGAGTTTCCAACGATGTTCGGTGTACAAACCGATGCCAAAAAGAATTGCGGTGACAGTCGTGAAGATCAAGAACTTGAGCACGGGGATCTGCGAGATCTGTGCCCAGAGACTGACGACCAGCGCGGTCGAACAACCGATGATCAGCAGGCCGCCGATGATTTCGCCCCAACGGATGTTGCTCTCTTCCATGAAGGAGTTGAGCACCTCGGAGAAAGATCTGCGTGGCTGGCGTGGCGGTGTAGGTGGCTGTTCGACTCGCGGCGGTTCATCGTCGTGCTTGAACGACGGCACTGGTTTGATAACCGGAACTTCCTCATCGTTCGCTGCAGCAACTACAGAAACAAAGGCAGGCGTCGTTTGAGGAATGGGAGACGGCCTGGGAGGCGGAGCTGCGGCCGGCGCGGGAGCTTTGGTCGCATTCGGATTGACGAGTCGGGTTCGTTCCGCACGAATCTGACTCATCACCGATTCGTAAGTCTGATCGTTTAGTTTTCCATCTTGATAAAACTGGACGATCTGTCGTTCAGTCGTTTTGAGATCGTTGAGTTTGGAAATGGCAGGATCGAACCGCGGCACCACTTCGATGCGGCTGACCTTTTGGTCGACGAAGGCCCACCGGTACACAGCCGCGATAGCCAACCAGATCAAGTGACCAACTACAGTGATGATTGCCAGGAAGATGAACAGTATGAACAGTGTGTCCATAACTCCTCCGCCAAACTGACCTTGAGGTCAGTTTCACAGGATTGACATGATTTACAGGATTAACAAGATATAATCACCAGAATTCCAAATGAATCTTTTCGACGCGATTTTCACGCACGACCTGTCGTCGCCGGCCATCTATTTTGGCCGGCGCAAGATCACTTACGGCGAGTTGCGCGCCGAGACTCTGAAGATGGCGCAGGTGATTCGTTCATTGGGTGTCGAGCGGGGCGACCGCGTCGCCCTGCTGCTGAATGATTCGCCTGAGTTTGTTGAAGCGTTCATTGCCACGTGTTCGCTTGGGGCAATCGCTGTTCCCATCAACATGGCGCTACGTGCCGAGGAGCAGTGTTCGATCCTTCACAATTCA
>JBKPPU010000415.1:0-6843 GCA_046733695.1 Acidobacteriota bacterium | reverse complement strand
CTTTAGTAGCGACCACAACCGCGTCAGCAACAGCCAGTGCTTCTGCTCCGTAACAGCGATACGACTTGTTGTCCTTAGCATCTCCCGAGAAGCTCCGGCCATCAGGAAAAAGCTGCAGGAAGTCGATCGCAAATCTCTGCGCGATCCGGGCGCCACCACCAGTTGGAATCAACGCGCGTCGATGCCCGGACGAATTCCCTGGTCCGTTGCCGGCCAGCCACTCGCTGCCACGCAGCGGCGGATTAATCGTGAGTACAGCGTTCGAAACTGTTTCTATCGAGGCCACAACCGAGAGATCATAGGGATAGTCACCCACTCAGCTGGTCAGACGATGTTGAAGTGCAATCGGAGCGTCGGTAGGGACATCGAAAGTCAGCCACATATAGACCACCATGCGCAGCCCTCCCGCAAGCTTCAGTTTTTCATCCGTTGTGGTGGCGGCAACACCTGGGCGCGCGATTCTGGTCGCCAATTCCTCTCCCGCATAACTCGCGAGCTGTTTTTTACTGCGGGGTTCCAGAACTTCAAGTCGCGTGAGTACAGACGGATTGCGGCTGAAGTTAGTGATGTGGAGTTCATAAACAATGTGAGTCTTGCCACCGCCTTTGAAACTCGCGGGTTGCGCAGGAATCCTTACATCGACTGGAACATCGATCGGTCGCTGCGGCGGTGTAGGACTTGTTGCCGGCGTAGGTGTGGGAGCGGTCGCTTGAGCGCGTTTGAGAGTTAAGGGAAATACTGCGCCGCCCTGCGAGAATTGTCCCGTCAGTTCTGAGCCGTCCGCATTGAGCTTGCCATCAAACGCCGAACGAACAGACTCAATTCGGACAGAATCACCGTTGACAGTGATGACGTCGATGGGAAGGACTACTCCCTGATCGATGCTGTTGACGCTTCCGGAGTATGTGCCGTTGGGGTTCTTTGTGATCGTCAATACAAGTCGCAGCTTCTGACCACCGGCGTCGAGTGTTCCTTCCCACGAACCCTCGGGAGTCTTCGTCGTTTGTGCAAGTGTTTGCAGAACTAGAACCGCGAGGACCAGGAGAGTAGTCGATATTCGCATCATAGGTTTCTCGATTCAGTGGACAAAATGAGTGCGAGTCTAAAACAAATCGCTGAGATCGTGAACTATTGCTTTGCGTCGAAAGTCGGAATCGCCTTTGCTCTGTACTGCTGGGGCCCGCACGGACCACATGTTTATAGCAACCCGTGCTCCACTCGGTCCGCGCTCCAGCGGAGCGCGATGTATTTGCACCGCGACGGGCTTTGCACAAAGAGTTGGGAAATCCCGCCCACGGCAGTGGGCGGATTTGTTCAAGTCCTTTCTATAAAACACATCTCCTAAACCGATTTTAATCCCGCTCACGGCAGTGGGCGGATACGTCAGGTCCTTACTATTTATTCTGCTCCATGAATAGTGTGGACTTGAACGATCCGCCAACTTCCGTTGGCGGAATTCAATTTTCGTAAGTGGGTGTTGATTTAGAAAGGACTTGAACGAATCCACCCACTACCGTGGGCGGGATTTAGGAATTTGTGCACAGCAACGCGACGGTGAGTTTTTTGCTTTGGTGTTATAATGCACGCCGTCGTCCCGACTAAGCAAATACGCACACCTCCTTTGTGTCCCAGTACCTCATAGTCGCTGTGACGTGAGACTTACCCAGGAGGTTACCTCAATGAGATATGAACGACACATCAAATGGCGTGGAGTTGGTTGCGCAATGGCGCGATCAAGGAAATCAGAATAATCCTGCAGGTCCGCTATTTGCGGCTAGCGAGTTCGCGAAGCTGATATCGTTAGCGCAATTCCCGGTCTGTGGAATTGCTTGTCAATTGCTTCGGGCACATCCCGACAATGATCTGCCGTCGATCCTCATTCCTTATGGAGAAGAGCTGAAAAACTATGACCAATTCAAACAACACTGAGCAAAAACTCTTTGGCGTTGCGCCATACCTTATCGTGGATGACATCTTCGAGTCGGCAGAGTTCTATCGCGACAAACTGGGATTTGACTTCAACCGTATTTGGGGAGAGCCGCCACAATTTGTCATTGTTCACCGCGATGCGGTCCACATCATGCTCAAGAGTATTGGTTCCCGGGGCAGTGTCCGTCCCAACCATCGCGTCTATGCGGATGCCTGTTGGGATGCATACATTTGGGTCCAGGACGCGGACGCGCTATACGAAGAACTGCGCTCACGTGGCGTGAAGATCACTCGGGAGATCGAGAATGCTCCATACGGCTGCCGAGATTTTGACGTTGAAGATAACTCAGGCTATATCCTCTGCTTCGGACAAGACATCGAGTCATAAAACGTGCAGACGAAACCAAGTGCGATCCCGATTTTGAGAGAGAGAATGTCCGAATCGCTATTGCCTTAGTTTCCCAAGCAACGTATCGAGACTGTTGAGCCAGGTGTTCATCTCGAAGTTTTGCGGATCATCATGGGCGCCCGCTATTGTGGCATCGACCGAAAGGTGAAACGCTGGAAGTAGCCAGCGGTTGGCACGCACACTTGCTACGACATAGAGAAGAGCCAGCCGGTCAAGCTGTTTTTGTGTAAATCCAGGCGAGGGTGGAATGTCGAAATAAGTAGAGTTGGGGTTCGAGCGCCGCCGCGGCTGAACTAGTTCGATGTGAACAAACAACCCTCTTCGTCGATCGCGCGCCTGGCCACGAGCAGTTGAATCAGAAAAATCTCTTCCTGCTTCGTACCTGGTCGCACCCACAATATCTTTGAAGTTGGCCTTCATTGCTAATTCACCTACGCGATTCACAAAAACGTGTGTAGGTGTATCACTCTGCACCCAGTTGGAAAGTTTATTACCATTCCACACGGCTTCGTTCATGTTTGAGGGAAAGCTCGCCGCCTTAATTTCGGGCGAGCTCGTATCATGAATCACAAAGAATCGTACTTTCGTCACATCCTGACTGACCGCACCGCCAACACTGGAATCGTTAATTCCATTGTCGGCGAGGTATTGGCGCAACTTGACCAAAGTAATGTTCATTGGCTGGCCGATCAGTCCCTTCAACGTCTGGGGCAACTCAGCGGGAATCGGCCCGGAATTCCCTCCCCTTAAAACCGGTCGGATCAGACAGCGAGCGAGAAGGTTCTCATCGGTCGAGTCAAACGGGCATTGCGATATTGAGGCTGGACCTGGTCCTCCCTGTGCTTCACGGAGTGAGGTAAAAACCATCAAGACCAAAAGGCTCAGCGGAACAACCGTCATAACGATCCGTTTCATTGTCAAGACTCTCCGTCGTTTGCGGTTCAAAAGTGCGAGTGCGAACTTAACATGAGGCAGCAATGAACGCCACAATCAGGTAAAGTTCTGGCTTACGAAGTGGTTGATCTCTGCATCGCGTAGGAGTATCGTTTTCGCAGAGTGTTACGAACAGAAGGGCTCCGAATAACCCCTACCCGACATCGGTTTCCTACGCGCAACAACTCTGATCCTCCTGTTAACTCTGAGGAGGTCGTATGAGCATTTTCAAGAGACAGCCAGCAGTGCTTCTCACAATGGCCCTGCTCGTTCTAACCGCAACGCAAGCAGCCGCCGGCGCAAAGCTTAAAAAACGTGATACAGGCGCGCTCAGCCGTGCCGAGATGAAAGAGGCAGAACGTCGCTTGGCCGAAATGGGCTATCTGAAGGGACGCGTGGGCTTGATTACGTTTCAGAAGTGGGAAGGCCGCCAGATTACTGGACGCCTGACACGCTCAGAGTTCAACGCAATCCGCGATGCCAATGCGCCACAGGCGAAAGATTCAGGCTACAAGCACGTTGAAGTAGATCTCGATCGGCAAGTACTTTTACTCACGAATGACGAAGGCGTTATCAACACCATCCTGCCAGTGTCGACAGGCAGCGGCAAACGGTACAAAGAAAAACGGATGAGTGGTCTCGCTTACACACCGCGAGGCCGGTTCAGGATCTATAACAAGTTGTCGGGCTGGAGGAAATCGCCGCTGGGTTTACTGTATTACCCAAACTACTTCAGTGATGGACTGGCGATACACGGTAACCCTTCCGTTCCTCATTCACCTCGCAGTCATGGTTGCGTCCGCATTCCGATGTTCGCGGCGAGCGAGATCAGCAGGCAACTTCCGGTCGGTACGATCGTGCTGATCTACGACTCGCAGTCATTCGTTTCGGCCAAACAGTGGGCGGAAGAAGATAAACAAAAGGACGCGAGGAATATTCCATAACGACGCGGGTCAATTCTTTTGGCCAACGATCAGGAGATACGTGGGAAGCTTGTCGAGATTGGGGACCATCCAGAACTCATCCTGGATCTTCTGCTCATATTCCTCCACTTTGACGATGCGACAGCCCGCATCTATGACGGCCTGAATATGATCTGTAACGGTCCAGTGATATTCGAACGTTGGCAGTCCCTCTCCAGACGTATAACTATAAGGACCACGGTTGCAGTAGTGATGACGTGGCTCTGGTCCCTCCTCATCCAGCCACATCCGCCGCACCGGGTGATACTCGTTGACGACAAACCGCTTGGCTGGTTTCAGGATGCGAACAGCCTCGGCATAGTACTTGTGAATGTCTGAGATCCACACGGACATGTGCCCGCCCGTGTAGACCAGATCGAAAGAGTTGTCCTCGAGCGCCGAGAGATCCGTCACGTCTGCCTGCAGAAACTCCAATTGCAGTCCGAGTGTTCGGGCGCGATCGGCGGCGACTGCGAGCCGGCGCTCCGAGATGTCCACGGAAGTAACATGACCGCCGAGACCGGCCAGTGCAAATGCCACCTGGTTGTCGCCGCTGCCAAGGACGCACACGTCCTGGGCATTGACGTCATTGAGAAAAGGCATTTCGACAGGACTGAGCACCAGCGTCGCGTCTTGATGTGCTTTCCTCCAAAGGCCACGCTGATCTTCCTTCTCCCTCCACCACTCAGTAGAAGCATCCCAGAAGGCTTGATTTGCCTCATGCGGTTTCATCATCTTCTGCCTTAAAGTCAGGGCCGGTGCGACGAATCAATACTGCAGATTTCAGAGCTCTTTTACCACCTCCGCGGCGGTCTTATCGCTGCGCAGCGCAACGAATCTCGAGTGGCGGAGGTGGTTTCCTTTGGTCCATTCCGTGAATTCGATCCGGGCCACGAGCCTCGGGCGGAGCCACTGGATCTTTTTCATGACGTCACGGGTTATTGCTTCACCACGTCGCGCGCTGGCCTTCTCGGGAAGATTATCGAAAGGACACTCTGAGGTTCTTAGATTAGCAAAATGTTTCGCAACGTCGCGTCGCAACGCCGGTGTGAATCCATTCCGTATCTTCGCGATGAAGGTTAAGTCCTTGCCTTCATAGTACCCGACAAGCAAGTATTCGAATCCGTTAGTTCCAGGTTTATAACCGCCGACGACGAGTTCCTGACCTTTGTTTGTCTTGTACTTTACCCACGCGCCGCTGCGCTCGCCACTTTCGTACGTGCTGTTCGCTCGTTTGCCAATGACTCCTTCGAGTCCTGCCTGCTTGGCTGCTGCAACCAACTGTTTCGGCGTCGCCTCGAAAACTTCCGACAACCGCACCGGATCGCGCATGCGTTGTAACACATGATCCTCAAGCAATCGCCGTCGATCGGCGAGCGGTAGCTTGCGCAGATCTCTGCCGTCGTATGCAAGTAGATCGAAGACATAAAAGTGCAGAGACTCGGGTGTGAATTGCGAGTGCTGTAACGCCGAGAAGGAAGGCTTACCTTCGTCGTCCAGGACAACTACTTCGCCGTCGATGATTACGTCGTCAGGAAGAAACGAGAAAGCACTGACTATCGGAGCGAACATACCATTCAGATTGTTTCCCCGGCGCGAGAAGATCTTGATCGCGCGCCGCTTCTTCATCACCAGCGCCCGGTAACCATCGAGCTTGAGTTCGTAGAACCAATGCTTTCCTGAAGGTAATTCGTCCACCGACTTCGCGAGCATCGGCTTTATAAAGTCGAGTCGTGCTTTGGGCAGTTGTGTTAAGTCGACTTTCATGCACGATTACTCTGCCACACAGCGTCAGCCGCAGTCGCGATCTGTCTCATGGTTCGTTTTGTTAAGGCTGATTGATCGTCGCGGGCCTTGGAGATCTCGCGGGTGTTGTGGTCTGTCTTTATCAAATGCCACTTGTCCCTTGTGTCAGACTCATCTTGCCCGGCCGCAAAACGCTTGAGTGTCCATTCACCCTTTAGCTTGCTGCCGTTCAGATAAAAACGAAGAAATCCCTTGTAGTAGTTACCTTCGATCAGTTCGTAGGTGCCGATGTCCCAGACCATCACGGTGCCACCGCCATACTGCCCCCTGGGAATAATTCCTTCGAAGTCCAGGTAGTCAACGGGATGATCCTCGGTCGGCATTGCAAGACGTCGTTCATCTTTCTTGAATGGTGGACCTTTTGGAACCGACCACGACTTCAGAACATCGTGCATCTCGAGACGAAAGTCGTAATGCAGATGGCTGGCCGCATGTTTCTGAACTACAAAGCGTCGACGACTTCCTTGTTCGCTGCGTCGAGGCACAGCCGGTTTCGGCTCCGCCGTCTTCCGAAAGTCGCGCTTGGCAGCATAGGGTTTGAGGGCCTCAGTAGTTTTCGGTCGTTCGACATGTTGTTGTTGCGCGAAGTAACGTCGCAGTTCTGCCGGAAATTTTTGCACCTTCGTCAAAACCGGCTTGAACAAGTCTCCGAAGTTTTGTGCTCGCTTGATGGCTTCAACAGGTGTAAAGAACAAGGCGTCGGGATCCTTAGTCTTTAGTGCCTCTGACAATTCATCCCAATGAACTGGTAGAGACACATACGGGCGATACGTCTTGGCCCTGTCTCTTATACACATCTCCGAG
>JBKPPU010000414.1:0-28520 GCA_046733695.1 Acidobacteriota bacterium | reverse complement strand
TATGAATTCGACTTCGCCGGCAATTGGAGCAAGATGACGACTTCAGTAGCGGTCGTCGATTCTCGCGGAATAACATTCGAGCCAACGGAAATCACCTATCGCTCGATCATGTATTACCTCGACGAGAACATGGTGCGAATGGTCACGCCCGGCGCTGCAACTACACCACAACCCGTCACTCCCGTGGCTGCACCTCCTGCGAGCAAGCCTGAACCAAAACCCAAGAAGGGCGATAATAAAAAAGCGGCTCCTGTTCCTGAGTTGCCATCGGCTTCAACCGCGGCCACGAAGCTCGCGTCTGCTCCCGTTGATCTGAAGATTCAGGCAGTCAATACAAATCAGCAGGCTCAGATGGTGGATCTTGGTTCAGAACCGCCGCCGAGCCCTGGACCGAAGCCAATTCTCAAGCCTGTTTCCGGTGGAGTACTGAACGGCACGGCGTTGACCCTGCCACCGCCACTCTATCCTGAGGCCGCAAAGCGAATGAGAGTTCAAGGCGTGGTTTCAGTGGATGTGATTCTTGACGAGAGCGGCAAAGTGGTTGCGGCGAATGCTTCGAGTGGTCCACAGATCCTGCGCGAAGCCGCAGTTCAGGCTGCGCTCAGGGCCAAGTTCTCCCCCACTAAGCTTTCCGGTCAACCAGTCAAGGTATCCGGCGTGATCAACTACAAGTTCGCGCTGGTTCCGTAACCTACCTTCGGTGGCGCGCTGATTCTTTCGGCGCGCCATCCTCTTCCCTCTTTTCCAACCTATTGTTCTCCTAGAAGGGACTTGTCTCATGGCATTAACTGGACACCTCAGCGATCTTTCACTTTCCGAACTGATTGAGTTTTTCTGTAATCAAAGAAAGAGCGGCCGTCTCAAGGTTTTGTATCCGCAGGGCGCTGGATATTTTTATTTGCAGGCGGGTTCGGTTGTGGATGCGCGCATCGGCGTGCTGCATGGAATCGACGCCGTTTACTACGCACTGACTCTTCCGAATGCTGAGTTTGAATTTAGCGCTGACGTGGAAGCCAGCAGCCGCACCATCAATCAGCCATGGACGCAGGTGGTGCTCGAAGGATTGAGGCGATTGGATGAGAACATCGCACCGGGCGTCGCATTTCCTCCGGACTATGTTCACGATCCGGATGAGCTGACAGGCAAGAGCAGTGACGCCAGCGTCGAGATCAGTTCAGAAACTGAACGATCATTCCCGCCCGCGTTTCTTAATTTTAGTAAGGAGTCTGGAAGGAGTCGCAAGCCACTGTTTGTGGGAGCAATCGTGGTGGCCATCCTGGGGAGCGTGGCAGTGATTGGCGTACCGGCAGGTTGGTACAGCAAGAAGGCCGCAGCACCGGTAGCGACTATGAGCCAGACGCCGGTCCCGGCCACGCAGACAGAAACTCCTGCGCAGCCGCAACCACCCAGCACGGAGGCTAAATCAGCCACTGAAGATCCAGCGGCGGAAGCAGCAAGGCGTCAGCGTGAAAAGGAACGCAAGGCCCGCGAAGCAGCAGCCAAAGCCGCAGAGAATCCGACGGCTGCGGCACCCGCAGTAGACGCTGGGAAACCCGGCGCCAAGAGAGTTGTGGTTACGGTTACCTATGATGAATCGGGACGCGTGACACAGGCATCGGGTGGCGACGCAAACGCGTTGAGAATTGCGCGACAGAAGCGTTTCCCACCGGGCAAAGCCGGATCAGCGACGGTGTCGATTCCGATCAATTGATCTTAGAAATCAAATTAGTAATAGGTCCTATATGTCCTATAGGACCTATTTTTTTATTCCTACTATCCCGAGCACGACGAGCAGGCCGCGTTTTAATCCCAGATCTCTTTCGCGTGGGTCGTACCATTCGTCGAGACTGTGCGAGGCGCCGGAGCTGCCGCCCGCTCCGAGTGTGATTGCTGGTATCCCGAGAGAGATCGGAAGATTAGAATCAGTCGACGATTGATCGAGTCGTGGGGTGACTCCCAACGCTCTCGTCGCTTCGAGTGCGACTTCCACCAGAGGCGAATCAGCGCGCGTCTCGCCTGTCGGCCTTTCACCGATTAGATCAACTTTGAGTTTGAGCGGCGGATCACCAACTCGTCTGATCGCGTTTTCTTCGTCAACCCCTTCCCTCATCGTGCGGCGAAAGAAAGCGTCCAGACGCTGCAACTCTCTTTCGGCAGCGGAGCGCAGATCTACCTCCATACTCGCCTGACTCGGAATCGAGTTAACGCTCGTCCCGCCTTCAATGCGTCCGACATTGAATGTCGTGCGTGGTTCCTTCGGCGCGGGATAAGCAGCCAGCCTCGAGACCGCACGACCAATTGCGTGAACCGGATTTGGTAAACCGAAGTCGCCCCAGGAATGACCACCGGGTCCAGTGACCTCCACGCGGTAACGATGAGAACCGAGGGCTCGATTGGTAATGCGATCGAGTCCTGGTCCATCAAAACTCAGAAACGCTTCAATCCGCGTCGCCCAGCGGCCCTTCGTAAAAAGATAGCGAACGCCACGCAGATTACCCTCGCCTTCTTCGCCGACTGTTCCCACGAACAGGATTGAACCTTCGGTCGGTATTTCCTCGGTTTGAATTGCCTGGACGAGGGCAATCAGAGCGGCGAGACCGCAGCCATCGTCTGCAATTCCGGGCGCGAACAGTTTTTCGTCACGGCGCGTAACAGTGAAGTCAGTGTCCTTTGAGAAGACGGTGTCGAGATGGGCGCTCACGACGAGCAGCGGCGTTTGTGAAGAACCTTTGAGCAGGCCGAGACAGTTTCCTTCTTCGTCGATCTCGACATCCGTTAATCCGAGATCCAAAAACTTTCGGCTGAGATACTCCGCTCGTGCCTGTTCGCCGAACGGGCTTGCAGGGATCGAGCAGATTCGGATCTGTTCCTCGGTAATCGCGTCAGCATTTGTTTCGAATGAACGGAGTGCACGCGTCACGTGAGGCGACGAAATGAGTTGGGCCACAGATTTACGCGGATGAACACTGGTCACAACAAACTCATGATCTCGCTCTCTTCGAGCACGCCACTCGCCGCTTTGGCTCTCTCGTAGATGCGATTCACGCGAACCTCGCTTGGTTCAAGGCCACGTTTCTCGAGCCAGTAAATGACGTTTGATTTCCCGCTCATCGGACCAATCTCGATTACCTGCTCGAGTCCAAACTCTCCCGCCGGAACGCCCGAGTAGACGATATCAGCCAGGCGTTGATCGCCTTTTCTGTAGCTCTTGATGACGGCAGCAGCGTGAACACCGGTCGCAGTGCGAAACGCGTCGCGTCCAAACACAGGATAATTTGCCGGCACATTCCAACAGCACGCACGCGCGGCAGTTTGGCAATACTCGCCGAGGCGCGAGAGGTCGTTATCAATCCAGCGCAGCAGTTTCAGATTCACCAGCAACTGATCGAGCGGCGTGTTGCCGACGCGCTCGCCGATTCCGAGTGCTGAGCCATGAACCTGATCTGCGCCACCCTCGATTGCCGCGAGTGAATTAATGACGCCCAACCCGCGATCCTGATGGCCGTGCCAGTCGAGACGAATGTTGCCGCCCTGTTCCTCGATGATGTTCTTCACAAAGCGAATGACCGCACGCGCGCCGTCAGGTGTTGAATGTCCGACGGTATCGCAAACGCAAACTGCTTTCGCGCCACAGCGAATGGCGGTTGTGTAGAGCGCGCGAATTGTCTCCGGTTTCGCGCGAGTCGTGTCTTCGGTCACGTACATGACCGGCAGTCCCTGGCTAACGGCAAACGTCACCGCTTCCTCTGTCATTTGCAGCAACTTTTCGAGGGTCCAGTCTTCCGCAAAAAAACGAACTGAAGAAGAGCCGATGAATGTACACGCTTCGATCGGGATGCCGGCGCGTTGCGAGATCTCGACGATGGGGACGATGTCGTTGCGATGAGTGCGCGCCGCGCAGTTTGGTCTGATCTTGAGTTTCTTATCGGCGATTTCGCGCGCTAATCGTTCGACTCCGGCGGCGTGTGTACCTCCGGCGCCCGGTAAACCGATGTCGGCGGTATCGATTTGAAGTGCTTCCATCAAGTGAAGCAGTTCGAGTTTCTGCTCCACGGGTGGTTCGGAAACCGAAGGCGACTGCAAACCGTCGCGCAGAGTTTCGTCGTCGATGCTGATATGGCGACCCGGCGCCGCGAGAGACGGTTCAACTGTATTCCAATCGTAAACTAACTCATCGATCGTCACTCAAACTACCTCCAAAAACGCGCATCCATTCCGGGTTATTTAACTCGGATTACAGCAACCACAGAATTGAATGTCAAGATGAGGGTTCTTGCCATCGTCCTGCTTCTGAGCTAGTTTTATGCAGCGGCTCCACAACACGTCTTTTGATCCCCAAAACCGAGGAACTGTTAAAAGTTGACTCCCCCGAAGGCACCATTTGACGAATTGCTTGAATGGCTCGATCCGGACCGCGAAAAAGCAGGTCAACGCTATGAAGTGATTCGTGCCGGATTGATACGGATATTTGTGTCCAAGGGCGTGAGTGACGCTGAGTACTATACAGACGAAGCGATCGATCGGGTAATCAAGCGGCTGCCGGAAATTCAGGCTAGCTACATCGGCGATCCGGCGCGTTACTTTCATGGTGTAGCCCGAAACATCGTCATGGAGGCCGGACGGCGGAGGGAAGTCCCGACCGCCACTGAGGTGTTGCCGCAAGGTCTCCAGCCCGCGCCTTCCAAAAGCGATACGTCGGAATGTTTGACGAAATGCCTGCAGCAACTACCGCCAGATAAGCAGGAGTTTATTCTCGATTACCATCTTTACCACGGACATGACAAAGTGATGCATCACCGGGAGATGGCAAACGAGCTGGCAATCACTGAGGGCGCGCTGCGAACCCGTGCGCACCATCTCCGCGTAAACCTTGAAAAATGCGTACTTCGGTGTATTGACAATCATGGCAAGAACAAAACCGCGGTTCAGAGTCATAGTAAGTAGCGGCCAGTGGGAGGAGTTGCACCATCACTAAAGAGCACGAAAACGAAATAAGACGGTATTTGTTTGGCCAATTGCCGGAAGCGGACGAAGAAAGACTCGAGCTTCGATTGCTGAGCGACCCGGCATTTGTGGAGGAGTTTGATACGGTAGTTGATGAAGTGACGGATCAGTACGTCCGACACGAGCTTGAGGCCAGTGAACAGAAGAACTTTGAGACGGGTTATTTGACTACGGCTGAGGGGCAGCACAAGGTAAGGTTTACGTCAGAACTGATGGAGCGGGCTGCAGCCGGGCGCGGTGCCCCGGTTGTTAAGCCGATCCCTGAACCGGGTTTTTTTGAGCGGTTAGGAGCGTTTTGGCAAGTTCAGTCGTTGCGGCTTGCGGCGATAACCGCTGCTGTGGCGATGATGGCCGCTGGCGGGTATCTGGCTTTGAGGCCGGCGGCGATGAATTATGCGACGCTCGCTTTGTCGATCAGCACCGCGAGTCGTGGCCAGGGTCCGGCGCCGGCGAAAGTGAAGCTCGAGTCAGGGGTGCCGGGCGTCGAAGTGAACCTCGCTATTCCCGAACAGGCCAAAGGTGCAAAGGATTATCGCGTCAAGTTGGTAAGTGGTGATGACGCAGAGCAGGATTTGCCGATTGAGAAACGCGACGCACAAACCGTAACGATCAAGATTCCCGCCTCGTCATTAAGTCCCGGACAATATGCAATCAAGATGTTCCGCCTCGCCCCCGACGGCGCCTTCACACGAATCCAGGGCAGCTATTATTTCAACGTCGAATAAGCCGCGGATTAGACGGATTGGAAAACCGGATTTGATCCGTAATCCATCCGTGTCATCCGTGGCTAAATAGCTCTCGTTGTGCGTCGTCGCACGTAGCCCCAGCCGATTCCGGTGAGGAGAAGGAGGAGGAAGGCGATGCCGACGGTGTTCTGAACAGCTCGTGGAGCGCCGGTGGGTGCGGGCATCCGGATTGGTTCCTTAAACTCTCCCTGAAGTACAAAACCGGCCCAGAAGTGCGGCGACTGCCACTCCGGATTTTGTCGCAGAGTATTTTGCGCTGAGCGCAACGCCTCGGCCGGTCGCATGCCTATCTGAAGCATGTTTGTATAAAACTGCTTCATCAATTCCGCGGTCGCCTCGTCATCCACTCTCCACAAACTCGCGACCACACTCGACGCGCCGGCATACATAAAACCTCGAGTCAGACCGATCAATCCTTCGCCTCTGACGTTTTTCCCCAATCCCGTTTGGCACGCACTCAACACCACGAGATCTACCGGCGCATGCAGACGATAAACATCCTGCATGGTGATAAAGCCATCCTGCGGACGACCCGTCAAATCAACCATCGAAAGAACAAACCCTGACTGTTTAGGATTCTTTGGATCGAAGAATCCATGAGTCGCGAAATGCAGAATCGAGTACTCAGACAGATCGAGAGTGTCCAGAGTCTCGCGTGAGGCTTGGAAGCCACTCACAACCCGCGACATCGGGCCAACTAACTCGTTGAGATTTTTTAACTCACGTTTCGTGTATAGCAGCGGTTGAATACTGTTTGGATCAAACCGGTCTGCTTGCACTTCGATATCGCGACTTTTGTTGTTGGCTGCTGCCGCTATAACTTCGCCGGAGTTCGACTCTTTGAACTGCGCGTAGTTCGACGGAAAAACAGGATCGCCAAACGCCGCCAGAACCTTCTTGCCGGGCCGGCGTTGCTGCTTTTCCTCGCGCAACTGTCCCAGAATCGATGCGGAAGGCACGTTTACGATTTCGTAGTTAGCAATCAACGGCTCATTGCCGGCTGAGGGATTAAGCAGCAACTGAAACGGGATGTAGTTGAGTGAACCATCAGCGACGAGGATGATTCGTTTCTTATTCAAAGCAGCGGCTACGGGAGCGATAACCAACCGGCTCAGATCGACGATCGCCTTCTTCAATTCATCTTCGCCACCGGCCGGGGAAGAATCCGAAAGCAACTCATAAACACGCCGTCCTGCTTCGTTAATATTCTTTTGTGGACCCAACTTATAACTCGTGAGCTCGTTTTGAGTAATGGTCCAGGCATAACTGTTTTCCGGGCCAAGAGTATACTCGAGCAAGACATCGTCGGTGGTCAGCACATTCTCTTCAATTCGCTGCAAATCCCAGGCAGTGGGTCTGCTCATTTCGTCGTAGGCTGGAAAGCGCGTTCGGATCGTGTCGTTGACGTTCTTATACTCGGCCTCCAAACGTGCGATCTCGTCTTCAAGGGCTTGTAGTTTCTCTTGTCCGGCTGCTTTTGCGAGAAGGGTTATGCGATCGTTCTCTCTTAACCGGATTATTTGTGTCAACAACTTTTGTCGTGCAGCAAGCTTAGGATCTACACCGGGTGCGAGGTTCCCCTGCATCGCGAGTAACAGTTCAGAAAGTGTGCGAGCGCGACCGAGTTCACTTGTTTCAAACGCCTTCACTGCAAATCCGCGTGTTGGCTGCAGCTCATGCTGCTTCATCAGACATTCGACGTAGGCTTCATAACGATCCTGCACAGTTGCCGAGAAGGCAGACATCAAATCGGTGCTGGATGACCCGCGTCTAATGCCTTCCGTTACATCGATCGCTTGTCGCAAGCGCTCGCTTGCAGCATCGTAATAACCCAATTTCAAATCGAGCTTGCCCAGGGCATAGTAGACGGCTGATTGGTTTACGCGGTCTTGTTGTTGAGTAAAAGCTGTTAAGGCTTGCTCATAAAAATCTCTCGCACGCTTCGACACGCCCTGGCGGTCGTATGCCTGGCCTAACAAAGCGACTACACGAGCCGCCTCTCTGGGATTTTGGGCTGTGGTGTAAATCGCAAGGGCCGATTCAAAGTCCTTTACCGCTGCGTCGTATTCACCGCGCTCGATATGAACTCGACCGAGAACCTCCTGCACGTACGCAATTCCAGGAGGCCGGCCCTTAAACGTCTCCAGAGCTTCTTCCAAATAAATTATTGCCTGATTGAGATCTCCGGAAAGGAACGACAATAGTCCCAATGTGCGCAGGGAAAGGCCTACGAAAATTTGATCCTTGCTGCGGCGATTGAGTTCCAGCGCTCTTTGAGATTGGACCACCGCAAGTTCGAGCGATCCATTTTCCAGGAATGAGGTGCTTAAACCTGCAGCAATCCTAGCCATTTCAAATGGCTCAGCCTGTTCGTCCAGCATCGGGTAAGCTCGGCTCAGATAACTGATACATGCTTCCCAATCGGCTTTGCGACATTCGACAAAACCCAACGAAGTGAGAGCTGAAGCTTCCTTAGTCCTGTCATTCAATTGTCGCGCGAGTGTCAGAGCTAACTCGAAGTTCGCACTTGCCTCGATAACTGAGTTTTGGGCGAGGTAGTAGGATCCGAGTTTGTCATAGGACCGTGCCATGCCATCGGTATTGTTCTGATTCTTCCAGATGGCCAGGGCTTCCTGCGCGGTGATCACTGCAGTCGCATGATTCTTTAGATTTTGCAGTTCGCTAAGAATCAGCAGCGCCTCTGCCTCGCCCGCTGCGTAATGAATCTCTCTGCTTGATTTGATGGCTTCGTCGACTGCTGCCTGTGCGAGATCGAGATTGTCAGGCGCATTGGGATCATTACCGGGTGGCATATTCCAATAAGCATTTGCGCGACCAGTCAGGTTATCAATTACAAGCTGAGGATCGGGTGATTGTCGAAGCAACTCCAGAGCCTTGCGATGACAAGAAACGGCGGCCTGCGGATCGTTCAAGAGCAATTGCAGACCGCCGGCGCGAGTCAAACTACGAGCAGCTTCAAGAGTATCTCCCTTGTCGAGCGCTATTCGGGTTGATTCTTCCAGTGCGCTTAAGACACGTCTACGCTCTTCCACTGTGGTGGGTTTGATGTTGGGGCTGGGAGAGGTCTGCCCCATCACTGCCCCGAAGCTTGCTGAAGGCCTCGGGGCTTTTACTTCCAGCAGGGAAAGACTCAAAAGAAACAGCAGTAATACTGCGATCACTCTCATTCGTTATTCATCATCAGCGACCATGGCCCGACCCTTCATGAAGTTTTCGCTTACAGCTTTCATTTCGCGACTGGAGGAGGGGTAGTTCTTAATACTCGGACAGCTACAAGTACCACCGCCGAATGGATCATCCGGTGTCCGGCTCCCAAACGGAGAGTCTGGACCCTGTTTCGCCAAGCTTCCATCCGCTGCGAACACGCGCGGCCCAATTTGGTTCATCAGGGCCAGAAGGTCTTCGTTGGTGACATTAGAACTGGCGGGCTTGGTGCCTGTATCAGTTATCAGTCTCCCTTTCTTTTTGAGTTCCTCTTCCCGGGTTGAGCGCATGGTTTGTGAGAAATATTCGTCGAGGAAAACCCGCCACCTGGTCTTTTCGTTGAGCCGGTACTTCTCGTACTGTTTTCCCCACATACCATCGGCTGGTCTGGCCCACGGGAAATAGATCGAGTGGCCGTGGGAGTATTGGAATGCAGGACCGGCAAACGCAGCCAGATGAGTCAACTTTCCGTCGCCTCTTTCCAGTACGTCCATCATGTTCTTACAAGCGTCGACCATTTCCGTCAGAATGGGAAAAGAAGGCAGAGCTGTTAGACCAATGAGCTCCTCGCATCGATTACTGAGACAGAAGCAAAAATCGTAAAGATCAACGTAATCCTCCTGATAAAAGCTTTGGGCGTCCCAGTGCGCCAGGAGAATAAGTTGCTTGGGGACCGGATTTGGTTTCGCCTCTGTCTGACTTGGGTTATTTGGAGGGGAGTCAGTCAGGGCCTTAATCAGACAGTCGGCCAGTTTATTGAGTGGTTCTTCAGTCTCCGGCACCTTATTCAGATTGGTTAGGCACAAGTCATAAGGGTACCCTGCCAATTGAAAGTCGTAACTATTGTAGAGGCAGTAGAAAAAGATCTTGCTCAACGTAGTTTCAATAGTGTCCTCAGTCGGCCTGACTACCGTTGTGACCACTTTCGGCTCGTCGCAGTCTCCATTGTTCCCGTTGCGGCCAGCAGACGCAGACTGGGGGGTCAGATCATTGAAGACACGGATCAGAATCTGTTTGTAAGGCAGATTCCCGACATACGTGGGACCTTGCGAAGCCAACAAGTAGTTGGCCGCACCTTTCAGTTCGTAGATGACCTCCATCGCGCTCATCGAGCAGCTATGGAGAGTTATCAATTCAACCTTGCCTGGCTCGCTATCGTGCTCAACATCACCAGCGAAACTGCGCAAGACTTCGCCCAGCCTCGTTAGCGTCAGCGCCTTTTTGCCAGCGTGGTCGTCGTAAAGCAGATTGTCGTTGCCGACGACCTGACCATGTCCCATGATGAAGAGCATGTAGTGTCGAGCTGGATACGACTCACGGCAGAAGTCCAGGAAATCTGCGAGTGCTGTATCAGGATCCTGTTCTCCAGCCATTTCAGGGGTGGGCTTGGGCGGATCAAACGCCCCGCCCTGCGGAAAAGATTCTTCGACTTTGGTGACGACTGCGTGTCGAATGGCGTCGTCGCACCAGAGTCGATCCATGACCATGTTCCTCACAAACGGATCGTTTTTTTTGAAGCCGACCTCATATCGGTTTGGGTACCAGAACTTGCTGACGTGGTTGACGTCAAAAATGTGGGTTGGAGTATCCGGATCGTGAGGGTCAAAGTGACAAATCACATTTGCCTCCGGATGGTATCCGGCGTCCTTGACCGCCTTGAGTTGCGAAACAATACTGGAAGCCAGCGGATTATCGCTGGCAAAGTAGAACATCAGCGTCCATTCTTTGACCTTCTCTTTGCTCGTCATCGCTAGATCCTCCTAAAAGGGGGTTTGGGAGTCAATTTGTTCTGGGAAGACTCTCTGGTTCCGAAGAGTGGTACTTCCCTAAGGCGCTAAACGATATAGTCGTTCAGAAAATCCGAGGGTGCTCTGGGCAATAGAAGTGCGAATCCGAGGTGCGAAAGGCTATGCCTATGTTCTCGTTCTGTCAATATTTCTTTGACCCAAGCCGTTGGACTCTCAAACAACGATTCCAAAAGCGTGTCCCTAAGTTCTCTTCAACTTTGAACCCTCACTTCTTAATGTCAGAGAGTTGCAAAACATGTCGCGTCCTCGGTCAGCTTTTGACGGATCGCTTTTTTGTGTTATAGCCTCTCACGCAATTCAGCTTGCATATATTCCCGACGGCAGGAACCAATCGAGTAACGTGCCAGTTAAGACAATCGCCCTGGGGTCTGATCGTGCGGCAAAAATCATGGCAGTTCGTGCCAGTGTTGCACGTGTTGCCACCATTGACCCCGATTGGGCTAACGCAAATGTCGTCGCCCGGCGCGTGGAAACTAACGTTCCTGCCATGCCGCTTACCGATTGGCAACTGATGCAGGGAGCCCGCGAACGAGCGCTTGCTGCACGCGATGCATTGCGAAGCCGAAGACTGGAAGCCGACATTTACGTTGGTCTGGAAGGCGGTTTCCATTCGGTCTCAATCGAAGGTGAATGGCATACGTTTCTGCGCGGTTGGGCCTTTGCGACTGACGGAGACCAGGGCTCATTCGGCGCCGCACCGTCCATCTCAGTACCTCCACAAATCGTGAAGACTGTGGTCGAGGGACGTCGTGAGCTGGGGAATGTGATCGACGAAGTAACCGGCGGTCACGATATCCGCAGTAAACAGGGAGCGTGGGGAGTTTTGTCACGCGATCTGGTCACCCGATCGATGAGTTTTGAGCTGGCATTGATTGCCGCCTTTGCCCCTTTTTACAATCCCAGACTTTACAAACGAACAGACCCAGATGGATGAACTAGTCGCACAAGTGAATCACGAAGAACCACCCCCGCGCTCGCGTGAGAATGCTGGTTGGGTGGAGGTAATTGCCGGTTCGATGTTCTCAGGAAAATCAGAAGAACTAATCCGGCGTTTGCGACGGGCGAAGATTGCGCGGCAGAAAGTTCAGGTGTTCAAGCCGGAAATCGATTCGCGCTTTTCGGAGAATCAAATTGTTTCGCATTCTGAAATGCGTCACGACTCGGCCAATAGTCGCTCGGCGGCGGAAGTGCTCGCTAAGGTCGATCCGGATACGGAAGTTGTGGGGATCGATGAAGGACAGTTTTTCGACAACGATCTGGTGGCAGTTGCGAACACTCTCGCGCGGCGCGGCGTGCGCGTGATCATCGCCGGGCTCGATCAGGATTACACCGGCAAACCGTGGGAACCGATGCCGCAGCTTCTGGCAATCGCCGAATACATCACCAAGACCCACGCCATCTGCATGAAGTGCGGCCAGCCGGCGAATTATTCACAGCGCACTTTCGATTCCGAGGAACGAGTCGCAGTCGGCGCCTCAGACAAATATGAAGCACGCTGTCGGATGTGCTTCGTCCCCCACGCCGACGCTCCCACCGTCCACGGCTAGCCTACGCGGGGCACGCGGAGCAGGGATCTCAATGGACAGGGCTGGCCTTTCTTTATCAGAGCACACTCGCGCATGCAGTCCGCGAGGTTTGATCTGATTTTGTGGGCGCGATTGCGAATCGCTCCCGTAGTTATTTTCATCTCGACCGCCATGTCCTTGTGGTGCTCGATCTTTCGGATTCCCTCATACAAGTAATACTCGAGAATCAGATTCCTCTTACTCGCTGACAACCGACGAAGACAGTGACCGAGACACACCGACTTCTCGCTTGGCTCGGCTTGAGGCTCAACCACGGCCTCGATACCTTCGCCGGAAATCTCTCTTCGTCTTCGTCTTTCACGAATGATGTTCCTGGCAACGCCGTGAAAGTAGTACGCAGGTTCACTTGTGTAACCAACCACGATATCCGGCAACCGGTTCATCACACGATTGATCGTCTCGTCGGCAAGATCTTCAGCGTCGTTGAAGCCATACAACACAAACGTTTTGACGAGACTAAAACGAATCGCCTCATAGCTCTTCCCGGCGAGCTCGCGATCGCCGTTCAGCCAGGAAAGCAAAGAGTCGAATTGTTCTTGTGTGATGGTCACGGTCGTAAATCCTACGAACTCAAAATATTGAAAGCGGCTACAACGGACCCGGGTTCTCGATTTGTGTGGTCGAGCGTTCTGGCGGTTTTAGCGACGAGAGCGATGGCGTCGGGAGCGAGGGCGGTGCGTGCATTCTTAACTTTCTCGTCCAGCGTTCCACTTAACTCGCGCGCCGACACCATCGCTTGCTGAGCGGCATTAGCCCGTTCTGACAGGCGTGCGATCTCTCTTTTTAATGATTGTTCGTTTTGTTGTCCGGGAATGCGGCCAAAGTAATAGCCAATGATGACGAAGACGAGCGGTTCAACCCTCGTTAGTACTGCCGGATCCGCGATCGTCTTGATTTTTCCCAGTAGAGCGAGGCCGTAAAGAACAACAAATCCCAGACTCACGGCCGCCATTACCCACCCTCGAACGGCTTCTAACATGGTTCCTTCACTTAAGTAAGATTGCTTGAGTTTTGTCACAGCGAAACAGGCTCCTGTCGTGAATTTTCGGTTGCAAGAAAGCGGCTGGAGCTATATAAATGGGCCGCATTCAGACGCGAGTTGCCGGGTTTGTGGTCACCACTCGTGGGATGAGGTTCTTACCCAGCCGATTTAGTCTCCACTAATAACGCACTGGATCAGCTCAAGAGCTATCACCAGACCTGAACTCTTCGCGAAAATTCGCGTAAAGAAGTTGGTGGTGAACACTTCCGTCTCCCGAGTTGTTGGAACCCTTCCCCCGAGGATTCATGACCGACCACTCATCTCAGATCACGGGTTTACTTGTTGAATGGAGTAATGGCGATCAGGCGGCCCTCGACAAGCTTCTGCCGTTGGTAGAACAGGAGCTGCACCGGCTTGCTCACGGATACATGCGGCGCGAGAATCGCGACCACACACTGCAAACCACGGCTCTCGTAAACGAGGCCTACCTGAAACTCATCGATCAGAACAAGACCCGGTGGCAAAACCGCGCGCACTTCTTTGCCATCGCGGCCACGATCATGCGTCGCATTCTTCTGAACTACGCGCGCGACCAGCATCGCGACAAACGTGGTGGTAAGGCAGTACAGATTTCACTTTCCGAGGTTTCGGTCGCACATTTTGGAGTGCCTGATGAACTAATTGCTCTGGACGAAGCCTTGACGCGTCTCTCCCTTGAGGATGAACGTAAAGCTCGCGTGGTCGAGCTGAGGTATTTCGGCGGGTTGGAAAACGATGAGATCGCCGAGGTGCTGGGCGTTTCATCGATCACTGTGATGCGCGACTGGAGGTTTGCGAAGGCGTGGTTGCTACGTGAGATGGTAAATGGCGGATAGGAACATAAAACAGGTCGAAAATGTTTTTCAGGCGGCGTTGGATCTGCCTGCCGAAGAGCGTGCGGCGTATCTGGCACAGGCGTGTGCCGGTAATGAATCCCTGTATGCGGAGGTTTGTTCACTCGTATCCGCGGCTGACACTCACGACAGTTTCATCGATAAACCGATCCTGAATCTTGGTTTTGAGGTTCTTACCAGGTCTGAAGAAGAGGCGATGATCGGTCGCATGATCGGCTCGTACAAAATTCTCTCGCGACTTGGTAAAGGCGGCATGGGCCAGGTTTACCTTGCGAGCGATACTCGTCTCGATCGCAAAGTGGCTTTGAAATTCCTCTCGCAGGAGCTGGTAAACGACAATTGGGCCAAGCGGCAGCTCATCAAGGAAGGTCAAGCAGTCGCGCAGTTGGATCATCCGAATATATGTTCGGTTTACGGAATCGAGCATGAAGGAGATCACCACTTTATCGTGATGCAGTATGTTGAGGGTGAAACTCTATATGAGTTGATACATCGCAAGGACGTTGAAAACGTCGAGATTTTGGACCTGGCTCAACAACTCGTCGGCGCCATCGCAGAAGCTCACAATCACGGCATTATCCATCGCGATATCAAGCCAGGTAACGTCATGGTTACTCCGGCCGGCCAACTAAAGGTTCTTGATTTTGGTCTGGCTAAGATCATTCAGCGAAAACAACAGGCAGACGGTCACGGAGAAAGCGTCAGCAATCTTTCGCAAGCGGGAGTGTTACAGGGAACGGTTGCTTACATGTCACCCGAACAACTGCGTGGTGAAAAACTCGACTATCGTACGGACGTCTTTAGCATTGGAACGGTTCTGTACGAATTGATAAGCGGATCGAATCCACACGTACGCGCGACTCATGCTGAAACTATTTCTGCGATTCTGAGTGAAACGCCGGTTTCGCTGAACCGTGGCGCAAATCGTGTTTCGCATCAACTCGACGTCACGATTCAGAAATGCTTGGAGAAAGACCGTGAAGCTCGTTTCCAGTCAGCCAGCGAGTTGCTGCTGAAACTTCAATCAATCTCTTACCAGCCGCCACAACGAAACCAGCTCTCACGACTTATCAATATTCAATCGCTGTCGCTGCTTGCTGTGATCGCGTTTGTCGCAATCGTCTTCCTTTATGGAATTTCGCAATGGAAGCGGCCCACGCGAATGGCCGTGATCGCGATCAAGAATGAAACGGGAAACGAAAAGTTGGAGTACCTGGCTACAGGATTTACGGATGCTTTCGTCAATCGTTTATCAGGGCTCTCGAAGGTTCAGTTAAAAACGCCGAATATCATCAGGAAAGCCCAGATAGATCCTTTGAAAATCGGTAAGGACCTCGGAGTAGACGCGATTCTTGTCGGCAATATTTCCGGCAACGAGGATCTGCCACTGCTTGACCTGACACTCATCAGAATGTCTGACGGCGCACAGATATGGCGCAGTCAATATGGCGTCGAGATTGAAAAAGTTTTTACTATCGAAGCGGATGTAGCAAAGAACGTGGTGGCGAGCTTTCAGCGACCATCTGTTGATGATGAGAACAGGATTAAGAAATCGCGCGATCCGGAAAACGTACAAGCGCGAAGAGAATACTGGCTCGGCCTCTATTACCTGCGTAATCGCGACAACAACGGTTTCCTTGACATTGCGATCGAGCATTTTGCGACTGCAATAAAACTCGAGCCTGGTTATGGGCGCGCGCACGCGGGCCTGGCAGATTGCTATGCCTACGCAAATACGGTGGCTTACGGCCACATGGATACACGCGAGGCGATGACTCGTGCGGAGAGCTCTGCAAAAGATGCCATTGCTCTCGACGATACCTTAGCCGAAGCACACAGCTCGTTGGGAATGGTTAACCTCAAATACTATTGGAACTGGCACGAGGCGGAAACGCAGTTTCGACGCGCTATTGAGCTCAAGCCTGACTATTTCCACGCACACTATGGATATTCGGCTTTGCTGACTGTGCTCGGGCGTAATGAGGAGGCAATTCGAGAAGGGCAGATTGCGAAAGACCTCGATCCGTTTTCACCGCCGACCGCACTCAACTATTGCCGGACGCTCTATTTTGCGCGCCGGTTTGATAATGCCAGAGCTTGCTTTGACACGCTCGTCAACGATTATCCCGATTACGCTGCGGGGAAGTATGTTCGTGGGTTTGCGTATTTGCGAGACGGGATGTATCCGCAGGCGCTCAGCATCTTTGAAAGCATGTACGCGTCGAACAAGAGACTGTTTGGTCCGGCGTTAGGGTATACGTATGGAGAGATGGGCAGGACGAAAGACGCGGAAGTTATCTTGAACGAGTTACTTGATCTTTATAAACAGAACCAGCTCTCGGGACAGGAGGTTGCGCTGGTTTATCTTGGTCTGGGGAAGATAAACGAAGCGGTTGAACTCCTGCAGCGTAGCGCCGAGGAGCGATATGCGCCCTTTCCGTTTCTCGCAACGGATCCACTATTTCCCGAACTCCAGGCAAGCCCTCAATTCATCCGTCTGATTCAGCGCTATAACCTGCCACTCACGGCGCCATAATTGGATACAGTCAGAACCACCACGCGGTAGCGGGTGGGTACGCCGCAGGCTCCGATCGAATAAGGCTACCCACCCACCCGCTATCGCGTGGTGGTTCTGACTGTATCCAAGCAGGTGGTTATTTCGCCTGCGCTGATGTCAGAACTCAACAAACGTTCGATTAGGTTTTGCAATTGCTTTGGTACACCCCTGCGCCGCGACGTGATGCGCTTTCCGCTTTCAGGCATTCGACCGGTGAGAAGAAAGTAGCAGGTGACTCCGAACGCATATAGGTCGTCAGCGGTCGATGGGCCGTGATGGTCGCCGGCAGGGCGCATGAAACTCCGTGTTTGCCAGTACGTGGATTCCGAAGAATTGAGCTCACACGTCCCCTCGAAATCTATCGGCCGAAGTCTTCCCTCCGGTGTAACGATCAAATTTGCGGGCTTGCAATCCATCCATATCCAACCAGCGTTGTGAATTTGTGATAACAGCAACCAGATCTGCTTCGCAAGCGCGACGACCTGAGAAACCGGGAGTCGCCTTTTTCGCTTCTCTAAAAACGATTGCAGCGTCTCGCCTGCAATCTGTTCCATGACGAGATAAAAATGGTTGTTGAGTTTGAAAGTTAAATACGTCTCCGGAACCTCGATACCTGCTTGTGCCAGCCGGCGCAGAATCTCTGCTTCCTTTTTCACCATCCACGCGCCGTCTTTGCCGTTCCAGCCTACCTCTCCAACGACCCGGCCCTGCTTAATGATGCAACGACGCGGCGGATCGAAACGAAAATCGACGCCTTCATAAACTCCGCCTTTTCCTCTTTGGGAAAGAGAACGAATCACGCGGAACGGTGTGTCACGTAAACTGCTCGATGCTTTGGTCGAAATGGTGTTAAATGGGTTGGTAACCCAACTCGGAGGCGTTGTCCGTTCGCGACAATCGACCGTCAGCTTTCCGTCCACGTCCGAGATAGCATCATTCGAGTCATCCGACATTCTTCGGCTGAACGATCCATATCGATAGAAGACATTGCTGTTTGGTCCAAATCGAGAATCAAATGGAACGACCGGCGCCGGCAGACCTTTGGTGAGACGATCTAATTCCGACGCCAGGTTAACTGCCTCTGCGTCGTTCCGCGGATATACAGTGATGAACTTTCCTACTTGCGAGTAACCGTAAAACAATCCGGCATTCAGTTTCTCGAGTTCTTCAAGCGAACACGGCGCCTTGAAGAGAATGTCGTGCCGTTTCAAATACGGCGCAACTCGCGAGAGAGTCTTATTCGCTGACAAGATAGTCGCCGACACGTGCAGCTTCCAGCCTTGTTCCGGAAGCTGCACGTTGTCGGAGCGACTGTACCGCCAGATAGTTTCACCTTCATGTATGGGAAGGTATCTGGTGCATAATGAATTCCACTTCGCATCCTGCAACAGAGCCTTCCTCACGTATGTGGTTCGCTGCGTCATTTGAGTTCGAACGCGACTAAATGTTCAGTCGATTTCCAACATTGTTGAGAAGCTGGCGTGTTGTGCCTACGGAACACATGCCATTTGCCACCAGGTAAGCGCGCGCCTTTTGGAGGTCGTCAGTAATCGACTTATCTCTGGGGACTAAGTGATCAAGTTCCTGGTCCGTTGTCGCAAACAGTTGCATGTAGTCAACCCACGCCTGGCTCCCGTTACCTTGCAGTATTGCCGCCGTTGAGAGTTCTCGAACATTTGTGGCGATGGGCGTGTTCTCGATTTTTTTCGCCTGGAAGTCGAGAAACTCGTTGTGAATAGCTAAAGCTTTCTTGCTTATGTTGTCGCTAATTGCCATGGCTCTCTCCTTTCTTGGTTGTTATAAAACTTCTGCGAACCGAAGCAGGTCTGACAGTTCGAACTGGCCGTTATTACCCAACGTCGGTGTCCAGTTCTCGTAGCGCAGGTAAGAGTCTTTGCTCTTACGCGCCAATCCAATGAGCACTGAAGCAACAATGGCGCTGCCAACAGGTCCGAGGCGACCATTGCCGACGGCTCTTGCTTCCGCGAGCGTGTAGAACCAGAGTGGAGTTCGGTTTTCAAAACCACCCTCGCTCAGAATTTGCGCTTGTTCATCCGTTACGGCAGCTCGCAATGCGTTTGGGGATATCTCCTGTCCCAAATGATTGGCTACAGCTTCGCCGGTTGGCAGGCGCATCAGGAAGCCTTTAAGCAGGTCCAAAGTCGCCAGGCCAAATGGCAGTACTCCGCCTTGCCCGTCTTCCATTCGTGATAGGCCTTGAGCGAGTGTCGTACCCATTCGCCGAGCCCTGTTGGTTCCGTCAAAAAATCGATTCCAGTCAATGGTCCACTCCCCGGGAATGTGGTGATAGTTCACCAAAAAACCAGGTAGCAGTAACTGGAACAGGAATGGACCATCAAATGTCGAATTGTAGTTGTAGCTGTCCCGGATCATGCAGTGACCGAAGCGAAACGCACCTACCGCAAATTCGAGCGGCATGAATACGTCGTCGTCCGGCGGATCGAAGAGGTTCAGCCCGTCGTTCAAAACTGCTGTCACAACGCCAGGGTCAGCTACCCAGTTAAGGTAATCGTTGACAACCAGCCACTGGTAATGCTGGCGAAGTATTTGGCGTGCCTGTTCAAAATTTGCACCTTGAGCCACCAGCTTGTTGTGAGCAAGCATGAAAGCGAGGTGTAATTGCGACACCATCAAATTCTCGTCATTCCGGCGATCACCGATGCGCGCAAAATGCGGAGAGTCAGCTTCTCGGGGGAGCTCCGGTACAAAAGGAGTACCCGCTGTCAGCTCAGTCAGCAGTTGATTCTGGTTACCCGGGTTTCTCGGAATTTCGAAAGCGGCATTTTGTTCGATTGCCGGTCCGTAAAGACAATCCAGATCTAAACCAAATGTCCGCGAGTTCGAGGCGCTGCCTATCTCCTCCAGTGACATCGGAGTAATAGGGTCCTCAAAAGTTGGTTTATTGACCAGAGCTTGCCTGGTCACGTCGTGATCGATGAACTGGCCAAAATAGGTGTAGGCTGACGGGATGTCCGAATCGGATGTCGAATCGAATGGGTTCGGGTCAACCATGGTCTCACCCAGCCGAACAAGGTACTTTGCGGTTTGGGGATCCGGGTCGAGCAGCTTTGCAGGGTTGTCTTGAAAGTCCTGGAAGAGAAAACCGTAGCGGCTTTCCTTCGGTATGACTGGAAACATCGCTCTTAGCGGCTTCCCGCGACGCAGACCATTGATAGCTTCGGCCAGTTTGTCGGGGGGAATGTTTGGGCCATCAATAAATCGCATTTGTTTGTCCTCAGTTGTGGTTTCTTTCAACAGGTAACGAACCAGACGGGTCCCAAAGCCATCATGTTGGTCCCAAAAGTTCTGGCAACGGAATGCTGTTTAGACTCGTCTTAGGCTGCAAGAAGTCTTCACCAGTAACGTTCCTTAGGTCTCCCTGTGGTCCATTGCCCAATAAGGAGTACGACAATGAAGTCAAAACACTTAATCGCAATTGCGTTTCTCTCTCTTCTAATAGGTCTCCCTTTAGGACTCTTCATCAACGCCACGGCGCAGACTTCCTCAAAGCCGCAGCCGCGAGCTGATGCATCGAACTACCGGTTCTCCGGACCATATACTCATGGAAATTTGACGGTGTTTCTGGTGCATGGGAAAGACCTCACCAACAAGACCTTTCTCACTCTTCAGGAAGCTCTCGCACAAAAGAAGGTGCGAGTCTATGAAACAAAGGACGTGAACGAGCTCGCGATTCAAAACTTGTCCAACGAGGACGTCTACGTGCAAGCGGGCGATATCGTTCGAGGCGGTGAACAGGATCGGATGATCTCGCTCGACTTTATCGTGCCGCCGAAATCGGGACGCATGCCGATCGCGGCGTTTTGTGTCGAGTCAGGTCGCTGGAGTAAACGGGGAAATGAAGAAGCAGGAACTTTCAGCAGCTCCGAAAACTCAGTGGCGTTAAAGGATCTGAAACTGGCTGCGAAACGGGAAAACTCCCAACAGGCGGTTTGGAAGAACGTGAGTCTCGCACAAGAGAAGTTGAGCCGCAATATTAACGCAGAGGCCGCCGATCGTGCGTCGGCTTCGAGTTTTGAATTGACGGTGGAAACACCAAAAGTAAAAGAGACGACCGCGGCGTACATCAACGCGCTTTCAGGAACCGTGCATAGCAAAAGCGATGTGATCGGATATGTTTTTGCGATCAACGGTCACATCAATAGCGCGGACGTATATGCGTCGCGAGCGCTGTTTCTCAAGTTGTGGCCCAAGCTACTCAAAGCCAGCGCCGTGGAGGCAATCGCGGAGTTGAACAAAGACGTCGAAGTGAAACCGGTTGCAAGCGAGACGGTCGCGACATTTCTGGCGGAGTCAGAAAAGCCGAGTGCGTCGGCGAAAGTAGTGACGCGACGAGTGAAGATGGTGACGCGAGAAGACGACAACAACATCTTCTTTGAAACTGTAGACAGTTCGCAGAACGATGGTTGGGTGCACCGGAACTACATCAAGAAGCAGTGATGACCAATTCGCATTTTTGGTCATGTTGATCTCTCCAAAAAATCAATGGCGAGCGACTTGTTTACTAGTCGCTCGCCATTTTGCATATGAGGACATGCACACAGCATGCAGTCGTGAGAATTCGGTCGCGCGTGGGGTGTTTTATTTTGGCGACGCTTACAATTCTTATGACTTTAGACAGCCGAACATTTCGAAATATTTTTTCGAGGGAAGTTAGTGAGGACTTACTCGATAACACGGAAAGAATAATTGTCGATGAACTCGTTTGCACCTGAATCCAAAACGCCACTCAGTTTCACCTGATAGTCACCCGGGCTGAGCATTTCTCCTGTCACCGTAAACGGAACAACGTGCTGTTCACCCTTTGCCTCGATCGTTAGTTCGTCAGCGATCTGTAGCGACTTGTTCTCGCGAAACAGTTCCGATTTGTAGTTTCGAAAAGTGGGATTCGTTAATTCGAGCTCGAGTTTTACCTCGCCTCCTTTGGGCGACACGATCACTCGCTGTGCTTTTGAACCTTCTGTTCCGGTGGAACCTGGCAGTAGGGTAACGACCACACGCGGGATGGTTTGCTCGAGGCTTGCAGCTTCTCGTTTATTCACGAGACCTCTGACAAAGATTATTCCAGCACAGCCGACGACTGCGGCAAAAATCCCCACCCACGCCCAGCGGCGAGCAGGTGGTCGTAGAAGTGAGAAAGATTGAACTGGAATTGCAGGTTGTTCGGTGAGGTCGATGTGTGAATTAGCATACTTTTGGAGGAGCTTGCCAAACCGGAGATTCTTTTGCCGTTCGGCAGTGACCAGGAAGTGACTCACAAACTGGTGTTGCTCGAGCGGGGACAAGTCACCCCTCACGTACTGGTCAATCAACTCCTCTTCAACTACCAAAAGCTCATCGTAGACGCCCGGCACGGTCAAGATTCTTTCTTCAAACTGCGTGGTCTGATCCTCATCTAAAGTGCCCAACAGAAACGCACGCATCTCTTGTCTTTCGATTTCGGGCTGCAATTTTACTCTCCGGGCGACGAGGTCGCTTCTAATCTTAATGACTGAAAAGGACCGGTTATTTCACTATAGGGAACCTTGCAGGCATTTCTCGATACACTCTTTCAGGCCCACTCGAATCCGATAAACTCTGATGCGCAACGCGTTTAAGGAGATCCCCAACTCATCAGCCAGTGCTTTGCGTCGTTCTGCCTGGGTTCGCCCTTTAGCCCCATACTCCCTTAGCAGCAAGCCTCGATCCTCTTCGCTCAGCCGCTCGATACAACGTTCGAGGCAGCGATATTCCAGCTCGGCGCGGGCCGAGTCAGGTGGTGGCGGAGGAGTCTGTGGGGGCTTTCGCCTCCAATACTCCATGTAGACGAGCTTCGCGACACCGTAGAAATATCGCGCGGGGTCGCCCGTGAAGTCGTTTTGAATCTCTCTGATTTTGCCCGTGACGCGGTTGATGGTCTCGTCGGCAAGTTCTTCAGCGTCGATGCATCCACGACCGGTGAAGATCTTGATCAGACTACTTCGAATCTGCTCGTACTTGATACCGGCCTGTTCACGATCGGAATCCAGCCAATCAAGCAACGCATCGAAATCCTCTTGTGAGAGAGACCAATTCTTATTCATCAGGTGGAGTGGGAGCCCTGAGTTTTTATCCACAGATTACGCAGAATCGGCGTAATCTGTGCATGGGTTTTAGTGCGTGATCTTGGTGGAGTAGAGGATGCCGTACATCGCGTCTTTGTGACGCTCGAAGTCCTTGCCCTGGGTAGCGAGCATGAGGTTGATGCCTTGAACCTGGCCAAGGTACTTGCGATACGCGAGCCATTGCAGCCGCCGCGAATCATCCGGGTGTTCCGGATTGGCCTCACGAAACTGCACGCCTGTGACCCCGTCGATCTCTAACCATTTCACTTCATCCACTTCACCGTTTTTCGCGCGGCTCTTGGCCTGCTCGTATGCGGCGTCGGTCGCGGCCTCGACGGGAAAACTTTCATCCATCGGGGAGATACTCACGATCAAATTCGCCGCGTCACCACCACCAGGTGAGCGCCACGTGAAGGACTTCGACTCGTTCTCTGTCTGGGTCCAATTCGGTGGCACGGTCCACGACATACCCTGCCGGTCCCACTTTGCCTGTTGACCACCGGCGAGCGCTGCAGTCTGCGCGGCGGTGGGCTGAGCCTTTTCGGCAGATCGTGAGCTCGAGCTACTCGAACCCGATGAACCGGAAGATGAACCCTTTTTGCCGTGGAGTTTCTCGGAAAGATTACAGAGGGAAAGTGCGAAGCCTAACAGGAGCAGGACCAGAATGTGTTTCATGCCGCAGTCTTCTAGTCGAAAACGTGACGGGAAGTCAATACTTTTGGCCAATGTATCGAGTGCCTGATCTTGTTAATTCTGAAAATCTTGTTAATTTTGTAGAAACTACCTTTGGAGAGTTAGTTTTCACAGGATTAACAAGATTTGCAGGATTAACAGGATAGACCGTCGTCGTGTTATCCTGTCTACCTTCCCTCCAAAATTCACCCCCTGACGATTAACGCGCGTAAGCGCTAACTCTTCGGAGATGCCATATGAAAAATACCGACGTCAGACCGCCGGTCATTGTGCTTGTATTAGCTATTTCAATCGTCGTTATTGCAGCGAGTGGTTGTGCGCGTGGTCCAGCAGCTAATGCCAACATAAACACGAATACAAACGTTAACGTAAACGCTAATGCGACTGGCGTATCAAACATCAATGCCAGCACCGCTCCTTCAACCATTGCTGCAAAAGAACCCGAAACGTATCGCGCGACGATTGTCTTTAGTGCCGAAACCGAGGGCGGAGACAAAGCAATCGGTATCCCGACTCTGTCTGCTGAAGTTGCCAAGAGCGGAAGCGACAGGCGACTATCCTTCAAATTGCCGGACGGATCCGATCTGGTCTATCTCGAGAAAGCCGGCGTGCAATACGGAATCGCTCCGGCACGGAAGCAGTATGCCGAGTTGACGCCCGAAGCCACAGGCTTTCAAATTCACAAGCTGATGACACCGGGCCAACTGGTCGCGTACCTCGATAGACTTCAAGGCATCGAATTCGTCGGCGAAGAAACACAAGCAGGCAGGACAGCTCTGAAGTATCGGTACGCGAAGACTGCGCAAACGCAGACGTCGGCAGGCGAAGTCAAAACCGAATCGTTCGTCTACGTCGACAAAGACACCGGATTGCCGCTTCGTGCGGAACTTTTTAGCGAGGCCAGTGGTAATGTTCAGGGAGTAAAGGGCGCCAAGGTTGTTGCCGAAATGCAGAATATTTCTACGACCGTCGATCCGAGTCTTTTTGAAATACCAGCGGGCATGAACAAAGTTCCGGAAGCACAGGTGAGAGCTCAGGTGAACGCAGTAACGAATACAGTGGCAGCGGTGCTTAGAACACTGCTGATGAATATGAATACAACGCCGCCGCCGTCACCGACAGTATCACCAACAGCGTCACCGGCGACGAGTCCGAGTCCAACACAGTGAAGGTAACCACATGAGATACGTTGTCATTCTCCTCCTTGGAATTTTACTTGGGGCCGGCGTCGCGGTGTTTTTTCTTGGCGCGCCATCGGCGAAAGCGCTGCCTGGACAACCGGTCAAGGCTCCAGGCGAGGGAGGGACTCCGCCGGGCACGGTGGTCGTCGCGCTGGAACAGAGTTTTGTCGACGCCGTGCTCGCGACAACATTCAATGGGCTCGGCACGCCGACGTTTCAGTTGGGCCAGACGCAAAATGGTGTCGAGCGCATCGAGAACGCCGCACTCCAGAGTGGTTGTACAAACACGATTACTCTTTTGCCGGAAGGAAGTGGCGCGAAGACTGGCGTGCAGTTTCGCAACGGCACCATCAACGCGCCGCTCGCGTTTACGGGCAGCTACAATCTCGCCGGCAGTTGCATGCAGTTCAAAGGCTGGGCGCAAACTAGTATCAAGTTATCTTTCGATCAGGAGAAGCAAACCGTTTTTGGCTACCTGAATGTTGACGGTGTGAACCTGGAAGGTGTGAATCCGATCGCGAATAACTTTGTGACTGTGTTTGTGCAGGGCGCGATCAATCAGAAAGTGAATCCACTTGTTTTGGTGAGCGAACCGCAACTCTCTTTGATGATCCCAGTCAAAGCCAGCAACGGTTCCGTCAAAGCGCGCGCGAAGGACGTGCGCGCCGAGATTCTCGATGGTTCACTCAAACTGTATTTGACGTATGAGTTCAGTGGGGTGAAGGGTCAGGGGACGTAGACGCAGATCCGCGTTTATCCGCGTGATCCGCGGCTAAAAGTCTTTGCCTTTCGAAGTGCTCGGCGATCTCTGTTGCCGTCTTTTTGCCAACGAATGGAGTCAATTCCGAAACTCCGGCCTTCGAAATTCTTTGAATCGAACCAAAGTGACGTAACAATCTTCCTTTGCGCTTATCTCCCACGCCCGGAATTGCTGTCAGCTCAGATGTAAAGTCGCGCAACTCGCGGCGTTTGCGGTGATAGGTAACCGCAAAACGGTGCGTTTCGTCTCGTACCATTTGCAGCAGACGAAGTATCAGCGAGTGTGAGTCGAGATAAATCGGCTCATCTTCGCGACCCTTCATCAGGAGATATGCAACATCGTTGTGTCGTTGCGGCGGCTTGACGATGCCCACCATCGGAATCGCTTCAAGGCCGAGCTCGCTCATCGCGCTCGCTGCTGCATTCAGTTGCGCTTTACCGCCATCGATCATGATGAGATCCGGCAGCGGCTTTCCTTCTTCGAGCAATCGCCGGTAACGCCGCGTCACCACTTCATGCATCGACGCGACGTCGTTTGCTCCTTCCACCGATCTGATTCTGAACTTGCGATACTCTGACCGGTTCATCTTGCCGTTATCGCAAACAACCATGCCGGCGACATTCTCGGCGCCCTGGATATGCGAGATGTCAAACGACTCGATTCGCGCGGGAAAGTGCGGCAGCTCGAGCGTTTCCTGTAACTCTTCGAGCACACGCTTCATATCCGGTTTCAGCACTCGGAAGCGCTGTTCAAAAGCAAGCTTGGCATTCTTGTCGACGAGATCGATCATGTCGCGCTTCTCGCCGCGTTGTGGATCGAAGATTTTTACACGACGGCCTTTTTGCTTCGTCAGTGCTTTCTCGAGCAACTCGCGATCGTTGAAATCGACCGGCACGTAGATCTCGCGCGGTACGTAATCGGATGCGTAGTACTGCGAGAGCACGTCGCTCAGAAACTCCGCCGGATCGAACGCATCTTCAGGCAAGTCTTCCCAGAAGAATTCGCGACGGCCGACGATGTTTCCCTCGCGCATCGTGAAGAGTTGCAGTGCGAGTCGTTGTCCTTCACGGTAGTAACCAAAGATGTCGATGTCGCTTTCGGAGGTGGTGGCCATCTTCTGTTGTTCAGAAAGTCTGATGACAGTCTTGCGCAGATCTCGATACTTCGCCGCGAGCTCGTAGTGCATCGTCTCCGACGCTTCAAACATGCGCGACTCGAGTTCATCCGCGAGCTCTTTGTTGCGTCCTTCGAGTAGCAGTCGTACGTCGCGCACTGCTTCCTGATACTGTTCCGGCGTGCACAGTCCCTTGACGCACGGACCAAGGCATCGTTTGATGTGATACTCGAGACACGGTCGCGGCGCCTTGCCGTCAATCTCGATGTCGCACGTGCGCAACTGGAACGTGCGGTTGATCAAATCGATCGTTCTGCGCGCGAGACTTGCCGGTAGAAAGGGACCAAAGTAGAGTGCGCCGTCACGTTGAATGCGACGCGTGATCACCACTTTTGGAAACGGCTCGTTGATGGTGAGTTTCAGGTGCGGGTACGACTTATCATCCTGAAGCTTGATGTTGTAACGCGGCTTGTGCTGTTTGACGAGCGAAGCTTCCAGGATTAATGCTTCAACTTCGTTGTCGGTAACAATGAACTCGAGGTCTGCGATCTGCCCGACGAGGGCATCAGTTTTCCGGTCGAACGGCCGGGCGCGAAAATAGGAACGAACGCGGCTGCGCAGGTTCTTTGCTTTTCCGACGTAGATCACCTTACCGGCCGTGTCTTTGTGCAAATAGACGCCGGGCGAGGTCGGAATTTCCTTGAGTTTCTCTTCGATATTCACTTTGCTCAGATGCTATTTTAGCTGAGGAGAATGCAATTTCCACTTAAGGCACCGGTAGGCAGGCCGTTTGATGCCGTTGGGTTTGGACTCAATGCCGTCGATCACTTGATCGTGGTGCCGGAATATCCTGCCTTCGATACAAAGATGCGGCTCCTTGACCATAAGCAGTCTGCTGGCGGCCAAACTGCCACTGCAATGGTGGCTTTGCGACGGCTGGGATTAAAGACTGCTTATGCCGGACGTTTTGGCTCCGATCAGGCAGGCTTATTCGGGTTTCAGACATTGAAAGATGACGACGTAAACGTCGACTTTGCAGAGATCGTTGACGGCGCGAGAAACCAGATCGCATTCATCACGATCGACGCGCGCAGCGGCGAGCGGACGATTGTTTGGGATCGCGACGACAGACTCGCGTACAAGCGTGAGGAAGCGCCGGCTCATTTTGGATCTCTCGGAAAGGTGTTGCACCTCGACGCGCACGATCCGCCTGCATGCGTTGAAGTGGCGCTCGCTGCGCGTCAGAGCGGAACGATCGTTTCCGCCGACATCGACAACGTCTATGAAGGTTTACCCGAACTCCTGCCGCTGATCGACATCATGATCGGCTCGAAGGAGTTTCCGCGACGCGTGACTGGGGTTAGGGATCCACGCGCTGCGCTCGTGGAGTTGAAGAATCGATTTGGTTGCGCGCTGGTTGGGATGACGATTGGTGCGGCAGGCGCGGTGATTTATCACGAGGGAAGTTTTATCGAATCGCCGGGCTTCGAAGCCCCCGGTGGTTGCAAGGACACGACCGGCGCGGGCGATGCCTTTCATGCCGGCTTTCTGTACGGCTTCTTAACCGGCTCAGACATCGAAACGAGCTTAAAGCTCGGAAACGCCGTCGCCGGCATCAAGTGCAGCGCCCTCGGCGCCCGCACCGCATTGCCAACGAAACACGAGCTCGACCAGTTTCTCAAGCCGTAGTTGGATAACGTCAGAACCACCTCGCGGTAGCGGGTGGGTACGAAGTCTATGCGCTTGGAAGGCTGCGCACCCACCCGCTACCGCGAGGTGGTACTGACCCTATCCAACAGTAGTTATTTGTTCATCGGAACCATCGTTCCCGTGCCAACGCCCTGCGTAC
>JBKPPU010000413.1:0-13084 GCA_046733695.1 Acidobacteriota bacterium | reverse complement strand
GGCGTACCCAGCCTCCTGTCTCTCAATAGACGCGACACTACAAATCGTCTTGCCCACAGACGCGGAGGTTCCACGTATCAGATTCCTCCGAGGTTGCTAACATGAAAAATGTTTTCTCTCTTCGCAAGCGTTCATTCCTGTCGCCTGTCTCAACCGGATATACGTCGCACATCTTCGCTGAAGTTGAATCCTCCAACGAGGGCGAATACAGATGGGGACACAACATGCTCACCATTGCCGATTGTCGGCGTAGAGTCCAGATTGAATTCTTTTTAGGCACTAAGCGAGAGCGTCGTCGATCCCTCGCCAAAATCAATTTACTTATTGCCATTCTCACGCGCTTTCGTGACGCGCTCACTAAAGAGATCAATTTAATCGAGAAGGCCAAAACCAAATAGGTGTCTAGATACACCGCGGACCAACTTGCAGCTAAGCCACCCATATTCAGGTGAAAGCCGAAAGCGAGTTGGACCGCGATTTTTCTGTGCGAGAAGAAAGAGGCAACTAATGCCGACGACTAAACATGAACTGCTCGATTGGTTAATGGATGTGCCAGAAGATGCAGAAATAGGAACTGACGGAGAGGGATTAGCTTTGCTGGCAATTCTTGGCACCAACGTTCACTTGTTAGAGATCGGTCACATTCCAAATGCGGACGAGCTCTATGCCGAGGCGATCAATCAGGCAATGATGGAACGACTACGGCGGATTGATGCAGCAGGTGGAGAAACCGACACCGGCGTAATAATCGTGACATTTCATGGTTATATCTCAGGCGTTCCGAGTCTGTTCTCCAGTGACTTCAATACGGCGTTTGTATTCAAGAACAAAGAACAGGCGGAAGCCTTTATCACAGAGTTTGCAGACGAGCTACACAATCCGCAGATTCTCGATTGCCCGTAATGGCAAGCGGCTAAATTGCCTTGAATTCTTCGGGTACGCCGCCAGTCATTTTCACAGCCCAACCTCTTTAGCAGAAAGCCAAACCGTGGGACACTCGCGACCCCGTCCGAAACATCTTGCAAAGAAGCTCCTGCAAATCCGCCGGAGCTTAGAAATGTCTCAAGGAGAGATGGTCCAACGACTCGGTGTTCAAGATCTGATCCACTATACGAACATTTCCAAGTACGAACTCGACAAGAACGAACCGCCACTCGCTATCCTGCTCGCCTATGCTCGCCTCGCAGAAATTCCCGTCGAACAAATCATTGATGACGAACTCGATCTAACAATCTGAATTCCGCAAGAGCACCGCGATCGTTTCCAACTGCAATTAACTTCCCAAACACCAGTCGACGGGGGACTCACAGAGTCAATGTTGAATTCCCAAATGAATCGCTGCGTCAACTAATTCAATAACTTTCGCTCCGGGACCATTTACCGGTCCAAGTAAGAGCGAATACCCGAGCCTTCGCTGCGTCAGCCGTCAAGGGTCTACGCTGCGCTCCGATGAACTCCGCGAACTCAAAAACAGTTCGCTCCGCCCTTGACTGCCTTCCTCGCTGCGGCTTAACGGTCAACAAGAGCTGCTTACCGCAGCTCTGAACCAGCGGTTCCGGCGTACTATCAAAACGCGAGCTTAAGTCAGGTATTAGCCAAGTCGAAAAATACTACAATGGCAGGCCTTTACGAACTTCTCACCGGCTTGTGACTCAATCGCGTCACGTCCCACCTAGCATTGCGAATTCCGCAAAAGCTTATTCCCGATCCACAGACGCCAAAATTTTTAGAAGGGGCTGAAATAATAGATGGCCGCCCAACTTACAAGTAAAGTTGAATCGTGCGGCTCCTGCAACTGGTGCGTCCTCGCTGAAACCGAAGCATTGATTGTTTGAGTTAGCTTCGGTCCTCGCACAGATCCTGACGCCGTTATGAATGCGCTCATTGGGCCATAATTTGTACCGGGAAATAGCCGATTTTGATGGAGTTAATCATCTTCAAGTACAATCTGGCTGCAGGAAAATTCTTAGACGCATCAGCGATTATTCTGAGGGAGTCGACGGATGAGCTTAATTCAGAGTTATGCCGTTTGGAACAACAAAGGTGGGGTTGGAAAAAGTACGATTACATTTCACGTTGCATCTCGTTACGCAGAAGCTTACCCACAATGTAGGGTTTTAGTTATCGACGCATGTCCGCAAGCGAATGCCAGTATGATGTTGCTTGGGGGCGGCAACCGAGGGGAAGATGCAGTCTTCGCAAACTGCACGCTTCCAACACCTCGCACGGTCGTTGGTTACCTAAGTCAAGTCATTTCCAATGGTCCAGGTGCGCCGGCACCGGATCCGATGACATTCCTCACACAAGTGTCTACGGTAAATGAAGACCTGCCACAGAATCTGTACTTGCTGTGCGGCGATGGAAATCTCGAACCGATGGCACCGGCGATTTCCGGAGCTGCGGCAGCCCCGCCTTTGACAGCGGCATCTCAACCATGGCGTTGGATTCATCTACTTTTTAGGAGCCTTATCGAAAACACGGTGTCGCAGTACTCAGATAGCGACTGGATGGTATTTGTTGACACAAACCCGAGTTTTTCAATTTACACAGAACTTGCAGTGTCAGGAGTTCAGCGGCTCATTACTCCGGTTAACGCAGACGACTCCTCACGCGTTGCAACCAATGCGATGTTTATTTTGCTCCACGGGCAGGTTCCTCCGCATCCAATCTATGGCTCTTGGACCTTCGCCGCCCGGGCACCTACCTTCGGTGTAGACGTACCTCAGATACATCTTGTAGTTGGCAACCGCCTTACACAGTATGGCGGCGCGGCAGCGGCGTTTAGCGCATTGTCCGACGCGACGGCAGATACTTTGTTTTCGGCGTTCAGGTCCCACGCAGATTACTTCACGCCTCGTTCCTCACCACCGACCACCCTTGCGGCGTTTCGCGACGCCTATTCGCAGCCTCTTCGAGACTTCAATACTGCTGGAGTCGTTTCAGCACATTTAGGACGGCGTCTCTCTGGAATGGTTGGTGGTTACTACGACGTTTCCGGCGGCCGCGTGCAGGTGAATCGAGAAAGGGTGGTTGAATGCTTACAGGCTATTGACGCTGTAGTCGCTGCGTTGTGAAGACCTTGAACAATCAGATAAGTTGGGCAGATGCACATCAAACGGTCAGACGACTCTCTTGTGTGCTTAGAACGGAATTCAGCGGTCAAAAATCTGGAGGTGTCAGATAATCCATTCACCAACTCTCTGCGCCTTATCTTCGAGCGAGCGATGAGCCTCAGGATCGAGCGCGCCTAGACTATTTCAATTGGTCTAGTCTGGCCGATTGGTCATACCGAGATGATCCTGATAACAACGGGCTACTCGAAGTGCGTGAGATCATAAATATGAAGCTCAATGCTGATTTGCTTGAGCCGTCCCCTTGCGCAAACTACACCACAGAATAAGCCTGGGGGGAAGGCGTGATGGGAATATCATGGGCGTGGGCGTTCTTCGTGGCCGGAACGCGATCATGTTAGTAAGCCAATGGAAGGTCAACTTGGCCAGTACTTCTCAGCTAATGATGAACTTTTATCAAGCTCCCATCAAGACAAAACAACCGGGGCGGGACAAAAGCACGGTCGCTGCAAGAAGCAACTATCAGACTGATGAGAGATGACCGATATCGGCACCCGTTTTATTGGGGCACGTTTGTTATGATTGGTAGAAACCAGTGAACTCAATTGTATGCAGGGAAACGGAAACGGGACGCTTAGCGCCGTGCACAGTCGATTGCGAACTACGATCTAAGGAAGAGCAGAGACCCGGTCCGTTTTGGGAAGAGCATCAAAAGCAGGGGCTTCGAGCAACTTGAAAAGGGGCAAGCCCTTTTTTACTCCTTTCATCGCCAGGGTGCTACCCCATCTTAACTGGTCGACTTTGGGGACGTCCCTGAGACCAATTCTTTGAGCAATAGCCGAAGCGGTGTCTGGCATGAATGGGGCTGTAAAAGTTGAGAGGAAACGCAGCCCTTCTGCGAGATGAGCCAAGGTTGTCTCGAGCTTGAGAGTATTGCGCTGCTTTGCAAGTTTCCACGGTTCTCGCGCATTCGTATAAGTATTCAGGGCGGTCATGTAATCCCAAATGGTTTCAAGAGCCTTGCTGAACGCTAGATTTTCAAGGGTATTCGAAACCGCACTCAATGCGCTGTTGGCGGCTTCCTCCAATTCAAGGTCCGCTTGCTCTCGAAGGTGATTAGCAGGTACGACACCATCGCAGTACTTAACAATCATGGTGGTTACGCGCTGGACAACATTGCCAAGGCCCTTAGCCAATTCGCTATTGTTTCGCTGCACAAGGTTCGCTTCCGAAAAGTCGCCGTCGTCGCCGAATGGACACTCACGAAAAACATAATAGCGTAAAGGATCGAGTCCATATCGACCGATCAAGTAGTCCGGCAAAATCGAATTCCCGAGTGACTTGCCGAATTTCTGACCGTTGATTAACCAAAAGCCGTGGGCGAAGATTCTTTCAGGAGCTGAAATTCCTGCCGATTTTAATATGGCCGGCCAAATGACCGCATGAAATCGCAGGATATCTTTGCCAATGATATGAGTTGTGCTAGACCAGAACGTCTCGAATTTGCTTGGCTCATCCAAGAACCCGATTCCACTTATATAGTTCAGCAGTGCGTCGAACCAGACATAGGTTATGTGATCATTATCAAATGGAATTGGGATTCCCCAGTCGAAACTGCTTCGCGAGATACACAAATCATCGAGACCGCCAGATACGAAACTCACTACTTCTTTATAACGCGATTGGGGCAAGATAAATCCCGGGTGCCCTCTGTAATATTCGAGCAGCCAATCGCGGTAGGTAGACAACCGAAAGTAGTAGCAATCTTCCCTCAATAATTCAGCGGGCTTGAAGTGAAGCGGACAACACCCGTCCTTCAGATCGCCGGGAACATAGTACGCCTCGCATTCTACGCAGTAACGGCCTTCATAGATCCCTTTGTAGATGTCCCATGATCGTTCGTGCGCCTCAAAATCTCTTGGACAACTCGCAAATGATCCGCATCGGTTGTTCGGATGAATCGGTCATAACTGATTCCCATCCGTTGAAAGACCGAAACAAACTCTTTCGAGAGCTCATCGACCAGTTGTTGGGGCAGGAGGCCTTTTTTTAATGCAGCGTTCTCGATCTTCTTGCCGTGTTCATCTGTGCCAGTCAAGAAAAAGGTTTCCTTACCACAAAGGCGAGACCATCGCGCCACGACGTCGGCCGCAAGCGTCGGATATGCCGTCCCGATATGAGGGACGTCATTCGGATAGTAAATGGGTGTTGTCACATACGTCGTCATTTGGTTTCAATCCTAACCGACAGTTCATTCTGGTCTAGGTGCGCAGGCTCTCAGTTATGGCGCTTGTCTCTCCTTAACGGACTGTTTCCCAGGGAAAAATATTCCGTCCATAGTGACCGTAGGCAGCAGTATCCAGATACGACCAGCCGCTGGGATCGCGGAGGCCGAGACTCTCAATAATGTGACTTGGCGAGAGATCGTCGAAATTGCTCTTCACCCAATCGGATAAGTCCTTATTCTGATCCGTGATTGCAGTCACCATTTCGGGCTGTAACTGACCAATTCCGTAAGCGAGCTTTACGATGCACTGCCTCGCATCGCCGATCTTATGCGCGACGATACTCTTAGCTATGTGCCGGGCCATATACGCCGCGCTCCGGTCAACTTTCGTAGGGTCCTTTCCCGAGTACGCGCCGCCGCCAACCGGCACACGAGGACCATACGCATCCACGACGATTTTTCTTCCGACGACACCGGCATCTCCGGCGGGTCCACCGATCACGAATGTTCCTGTCCCATTGATGACCAATCTGTTCGGTCTGTCAGGCAGCACATCGTGAATGACGTGGGTAAGGATTTCTGAGTGAACCTGCTCAAGAAACTCGCCTTCGGTAACTCCAGCAGGAAGTTCGGAATGTTGGGCTGCAATGATTACGCTCAAAACCTCACCGCTATGACCCAGTGTGACTTGCGATTTGCAGTCAGATCTGAGCCAGGGAAGAATCTGCGTTTTGCGCAGATGGGCCAGCCGCAGACAGATATTTCGAGCGTACAACCATTCATCGGGCATAAATTCCGGAGTCTCGTCGGTTGCGTAGCCGATCATTATTCCCTGATCTCCGGCGCCGCCACTGTCGACACCCTGCGCGATGTCCGGCGTCTGGCTGCGAATCTCGTCACGCACTTCCAACCTTTCGACCTCGTTTCCATAACCAATCTTCTTCCAGACCTGACGCGCAAGGTCTGATACGTCCAGTAGCCCGCGAATATTATCTGACAGCTTCATCTCGCCCGAAACTGTCAGGATGTCGTCCTTGGCCAGGCATTCGATCGCGGTTCGAACGCCAGCACGTGTTTGCCGGTCGTCACCCGCTAGACTTAGAACCTCATCAAGGATCTTGTCAGCGACTTGATCACAGAATTTATCTGGGTGTCCTTCAGAAACGTGCTCCGCTGTTCTAGTTCTTCGATGCTCCATGATTTCTCTCCTTTTCGCTAAGTGTTGATGCTTCAGGAGAGCAAAAAGAAAAACCGTCGGCAACATCAGTTACCGACGGCTCAATCCCTCGGGAGAACTTACTGTTTCGGAAGGCGACTTGCTCCCGCACATCGAAACCATTTTCTGGTTTCAAGGCACCGTTGGCGTCTCCAGCCCGGTTGCCGGACCCTAAATTGGGCCACTCCTGATGCTGAAGAAAATATACTGGACTATTAGCCTAACACGCAAGCGAAATTGCGGATTAAGCAATAAGGGGCCTATCTTGGCCACCGCTGAGCCCAAAACTTGCGGGAATGAGCTTGACAACCCTTGGTTTGCCATTAGAATCAAAACGACCACGTTGCGGCATCCGCAATAACGTGGTCGCTAAACAACTCTTCCCGCCAGCGGTTCAAGGAGGCAAAAAAAATCAACTATCAAACACTCATAGGCGAGGCGATAGATTTGGGCGCTCTTCCTGGTAGCCTGCAGGTCTTTGTACACGAGATGATCGCTTGGATGGAAGGGTCTGAGGACGTGGACCGCAAGCGGTCGCTAAGGGCAACCGAATTTGCCGATGAAGCTAGAGAATACTTGCATGCAAAATATCCCACGCCTGAAGTCTACTCTTGGGTACTACGAGGGCCAGTCGGCGCTATTTACCGCGACTGTTGTTACAGGCTCTACGCGAAAGAATACGCTAAGGAAGGCTCAGAAGGGGATACGATTGTCGAGCAACGGCGGGAACGCGAATTCATCGATAACATTCGTTACAACCCAGCACGAATTCTGGTTGATTGCTTCTTGGAAGACCCGACAACTCAATTTGAGTTTGCGCGCGAAGCAGGATTAGACCCTGGGGCTGTAAGTCGGCTCTTCGCCTATGTCTTTAATCCAGAATCCAGCAGGGAACCATCACTGGGCCTCAGCAGATTGGCTCAGACTTGCGAGCGCCTTAAGGTCGTCCCGCTGGCCGGCTACTTTCCGTTGCCTGACTCGCCTGACACCGTGACGGATCCGCTTCTATATAAGAGCAGCGGAGGCTTCACAACCCGCGAGCGTCAGTTGCGCGTGATCGTCGCAACAGTCACACGGGCATTGTGCTTTATGGAGAATGACAGCAGCGTCGAGGAACTTAATACGCTGCGCGCCTTCTTAGGACTGCATTTGGCGGCGCTGTACGGGGTGAGTGACGTATTGGCGCTCGATAGGATGACGACTGCGGTTTTCGATGACATTGTGGCTGTCGCAAGAATAGTAGAGATTCCCGAGCCAAAGGCACCCGATCAAGATCAAAGGAAGTACGATTTGGAGGGTGGTTCACTTCTGGAATTCCTTGAAGAATTCAATCTCGCCGTCGGCCACGAGGTCGGTACCGTTGCGTTTGCCACAACTGCGATTAAGAGCCTGGTAGAAGATGCGCTTTACCGGAGCCGAGAGCATTCATATCACCGCGTATCCAGTGATAGAGAGGCGATAAGTCGATTCGAGCACTTACGCGAGGCGGTTCGTGATAGCTGGGAATACACCTTGAAAGTATTTACGGAATGGTATGAATCCGAGTTATTCGTTGCCTGGGATTCGGGCCGCGTAGGGCCTCCTCTGACAAATTCCCCAGCCGAAGAGCAGGTGGCTACCGAACCAAGCTCCAGCAATAACATTCAGGCTAGTTTGAGAGCGTTTCTGGTCCCAGAGTCCGCAGTTACGAGCCTAAGTTATGGAGCGTCAAGTTAATGAAACACGAAGGGATTTCATTTGAATGAGTGATTCGGCAAACAAAGTAAGTAAACCGGCATGGGTCCTCACATTCTATTCGTACAAGGGAGGTGTAGGGCGAACTCTTGCTCTTTCAAACATCGCTCGCTATTTGTCCGAGGAACTTGGCTACCGAGTTGGTCTGATTGACTTGGATACGGAGTCTCCAGGATTGGCTAACGAACCTCTCTGTGGAGACCTGGATCCGGAAAGAGCAGTCGAGCGCGGGAGGATTTTGAAGACTATTCGAGAACAACCCGGGTTCACTGAACTCTTTATCAAAATCTACCATCACGTGAAAGACTCGTCGGACGACTTCGGCGCATTACTAAAGGCCCTGCCTAATTCCGAAGCAATATTGGAGTTGAAAGATTTAAGCGATTTCTGGAAGCATAAAAGTATCTTTGATTACGCTGTACCCTTGCCCGTCGACGGAAACGGCGGTTTGTTCCTAATGACTGCGGGACGGCGAGCAGTAGACGGACAGTCTCTTGGGAGGCGCGACTTTCGGACATTCAATCACATCATCAGTCAAGAAGAGAACGACAATCTGTTACCCGTTTTAACAAGCGCGCTTTTACGGAAATTCATTGACAGCCTTCACTTGGACTTTGTTTTTATTGACGGTCGGACCGGTCTAACTCCGTTCTTTCATGTTTACGTGTATACGATTCCGCACGCGTTAGTTCTCTTTATGGGGCTTAATGAGCAGAACGTTAGTGGAAGTCTTAACGTTCTCAAGAATGCGATGTCGGATACTGAAGTTGTTCCGGCACCAGTCTTCCTTGTCGCGAGTCCTGTTCCAAACGTGAATCCAGAACAACTCGAACGCCGCCTTGATTCGATTGACAAAATCCTGGCGCAGATAAAGCCCGGCAACGGCCAGTATTCGTTCTACTCTCTCCCTAGAACGGTCGATTATTTCTTACCCTACGTTGATCTGGCTTCTTATCAAGAAACCTACTTCATAAAAAAATATCCTCATTCGTCGTTGAGTCGTGAGTACGTCAGGCTGGCACATTCGATTGAAGGCCTCGTCGCATCGAGCGGGCCAGGGGAGCGACCTCAAAGACCGCGAACTTTGGACGAAAGCAAGAAAGTATGGTCACAAGCTGTCGAAGAGATCCCGCCTCCTGCAGCGAGAGAATTCAACATTGCGGCAGAAGATATTATTCAAGAAAAACTCTCAGAGTTTCTTACGAGGCGACTTGGGTGTGAGGATCGGAATTGGAAGAAGGGTGGACCCGATAACCGGTTCGGCACAAGAGAGTTTGCGATGAAAATGCGAGATGACGAGGAGCCTTTCGCACTACGACTGCACCTGTGGAACGCCACGGAAGCGAAAGCCCCGTGGGGAAGATTGGTCAGACAATCAGAGGAAGCGGTCGAGAGGGCCACTAAGAACGACAATTTCGACATAGTCATATTGCCTCAAAGTTTTGTTGGAGGTTTGGATGACGAACAAGTTTGGCGATTCGATGCGATCAGAAGAGAATTTGACGATCTCTCTTCAAGGTTTTCCATATTGAGTTATGAGTTTTTGGATCGGTGGTACCCGGGGTGGCGACGATTATGCGGTAATCGACTCGGTATTGCAGGGCTCCCGTTCTCCGCTAATACGACACTACTCTGTGCCAATCGCAGCCTGCTTGGACAATTGTGCGACGAGTATTGGGAAAGACAGAAGTTTTTGAACGCCCGAAGCACGGGTCGATCATTATTCTTTCCTTCAAGTTGGAGTCTGTTGCGAGACTTGCTGGACAATGTTGATACAAAGCGTCAAGACTGGGATGCTTTTGCCTTGGCTGAGAAGGATAGAGGGCTCTACTACGAGTGGATGAACGTGGTTTTGGCTCAAGGAGGCGGAGACCTCGAGGTGGTTGAGGGCGACGTAGTCACAGATATCTTGCTCAGAGATAATCCGGCTACGGAAGAGGGTACGAAACTGTTTCTGGATTTGGCTTTGAGGGCAATCCCTGACAAAAACAGAGACATGCTTAAAGTACAGCACTTGTACGCCAAGGGAAAGCTCGCTCTATACGTGGCGTGGTCAGACTCTTTTCGCTTTGAGCATGATAAGTGCCAGTTATCATCCGAGAGCGCTGACCCCTCTGTAGCTGAAGATCATTATCAACAGAGTTCTAATAAGATAGAGATGCAGCTGGGAATGGTCCCGAGAGACATGCGCTATAGCCGTCGTCCTCTGGTCGCGGGATGGCTGATGGTGTTCCCAAGACATGGCGGGGGTAAGATCCGTGAAGAAAGATACCGGTTGAAGTTGATTCTTACTTTTGCGGAACTCTTCTTGGATTCTAGTGCCCAAGAGGAACTATTGCGATCCGGTTTTCCTTCTGCGTGCTTGCCTGTCATTGAGAATCAGATTCGTTTGACCTCCGAGCATGCTAGAAGGAGCGACCAGGACGGTGATTCCGATCTTTTCTTGGACAACTATCAGGTTTTCCTAAAGTCCCAGAGAGCGGCGCTGACGAGCGGCCATTGGGTTCCTTCAGTTCTAAATTCTTCAAAAATAACTGAGTTGATAGGGAAGTCCTTAACCAAAGCAGTAGATAAAGTGCGCAAGGGAAGGGTTAATGGATCTTCACTCGAGGAAGTATTCCCTGAAGAGTTCATGCGACACATTTTCGAGTTGATAGAAGACGGAAGAGGAAACGGACGGCGCCACTAAAACTCAGACCAGGAAGATTTGTCTCATTTAACCAAATGAGCTTATCGAAGTGGCAAACAACTGGCTTGGCCTGTGCTGATGACGGTTTCATTTTCGGGCTCAATAAGAGATCGGTCTGGGCCAATTTGAGCAAAGGAGATCTTTATGAACAAGAGATTTCTCATCGCGATAGCGATTATTCTGGTGGCGTTGCTCGGAGTGTTTCTCGCGGTGAGGAGTCGGCGACCAGCACCCGGCATGATCACTCTCAAGGTGATAGGCGAAGACTATTCGCCGATGCAGGGCCTTGAAAAGATTAAGGGTGACTTTACGCGCGAGACCGGAATTGAGGTCGAGATTTCCAAGTTTGATGCCGATACGGTTCGAAAGAAAAGTATCGGAGATTTTCAGGCCGGAGCCGCTAATTATGACGTAGTCATGGGTGCCTTCTACGATGTGGGACTTTTCGGATCGAATGGATGGGTTCTTAATTTGGACCAGTCTCTCAATAAACCTGGTTGGAAGGATCCGGCGGTTGATCTAAACAATTTCTCTCCGCAAATCCTAAACCTTTGCTGTAGATACCGCGATATCTTATATGCCCTTCCGGCCTCAGCCCAGAGCATGTATCTGTGGTATCGGAAGGACCTTTTTGATAGCACCGCTGAAAAGGACGCATTCAAAAAAAGATATGGTTACGATCTTCCCAGCCCAACCCCACAACGCTCAATGACCTGGGCTCAATATAAGGACGTTGCCGAATTCTTTACTAGGCCGAAGGGTGCGAGTGCCGCAGGAAAGCCATTGGACCAGCCCCTTTTCGGCACCGTGCTTCAAGCGAAGAACCATATTGCGCTCTGGTTTGAATTCAATAATTTTCTTCATTCCTTTGGCGGAAGGTTTGTAAGCTCAGACGGAAAGACTGTTGAGATAGACTCACCAGCTGCGAGAGCGGCCCTGGATTACTACATTGGACTGAAGAAGTTTTCACCGCCCGGAACCCTAAACTACTCATGGGATGAAGCTCTGTCAGCTTTTCAAAATGGTCAGATTGCGATGGCGATTATGTGGAGCGATTCAATTTCAGCCGTTGAAGATCCCAAGAGTAGTCATGTCGTGGGCCAAGTTGGTTTTGGTGCCAATCCTACACTGACGGAAGGCGGAGAGGCGGGTTCCGTTTTTGGGGGTTGGGGTCTATTTGTCAACGTAAGGAGTCACTACCCAGAGGACGCGGTGAAACTTATTCAATGGGTCAATCGTCCTGATGTGCAGTTAAAGTGGGCCAAAGAGGGAGGGATACCAGCAACGCTATCAACATATTCCTCACCGCAATACACTTCAATTCCAGGAGCACAAGCGCATCTTGAATCACTCAAACACCTCATCGGATGGTCCACCGAGCCGTACAGCTCGCGCATGATTGAAGTTGGTCAGAACAACCTGGCGAAAGCTGTTGCTGGAGATGTTACTCCCGAGCGGGCTCTTAAAGATTTAGCCGTTCGTATTCGCGAAATTACAGCGAGTCAATAACACCAGCGTGAGAGACGCAAACATATGCCGGAATCTTTAGGCAGAAGTCCCAAGCTGCTCAGTTTGCTTGTATCTCTTTTCCTGGCTTTCTTCTTGTTGGTTCCATTTATTGGCACGGCTTGGAAAAGTCTATTGCAACTTGATCCGGCGCACCCGGATACTTACGGACGATTCGTCGGGCTACAGAACTACAGAGCTATAATCACAAATGAGCCTGAATTCACGACAAGCCTCCTGGCTTCGGCCAACCTCATGGGGATCGCCCTGTTGCAGTGCTTCTTGGCTTTTCTTTTGTCGCTTGTATTTCGTTTTCTCTGGCCCAATCGGTTACCTCTCACTCTGGGATTCCTTCTAATATTCCCCCAACTCCTTTCGCCAACGATTGTGGCGCTGATGGGAAGACTCTATCTAAACGATCAGTTTGGAATAGTCACTCGTCTTCTTAGATGGCTGCATATTATCGGAATCAACGACGCTCCCCTCGGAAACTCAGCGGGAGCTTGGTGTTGGATAGCAATCATTGATGCTTGGCAGTGGGTTCCGTTTACTGCCCTTCTCTTTTGGCTTTGTCTACGACTGATCCCCACAAAGCAATTGGAAGCAGCTCGTGTCGATGGCTTGAGTAGATTAACCCTCAT
>JBKPPU010000412.1:0-20074 GCA_046733695.1 Acidobacteriota bacterium | reverse complement strand
CTACCTAAGTCAACGTACTCATAGCCTTGATGTCCGAACCAGAACCACAGGCTGCCGGGCAGCATGTGCATGACCGACATCCATTGCCCGGCCATCGAACCTAAGACCACGATCAGCAACGCGCCGAACAACACATCCACGCCCAACTTCTGATGTTTCGGTTCGTAGCCACAGATGAACGGCGCGATGAAAAGCCCGGCGGCGAGCCACGCCGTCGCGATCCAGAAAATCCCGAGCTGCAAATGCCATGTGCGCGTAACCACGTAAGGAAGGTACTGCGCCAACGGAATGCCGTAGAAGCCCTGGCCCTCGACGCCGTAATGCGCAGTAACCATGCCCATGGCGATTTGCAGTAGGAACAAAAGCGTTACCACGACAAAATACTTGACCGTGGCCCTTTGCGATGGGGACAGCTTTGCGCCGATCAGGGGATCTCGATTCGGTATCTCCTGCGAAACAACTTCACCCTCTCCCTTGTTCGCATAAAACCAAACCATCCAGCCGATGCCGGCGAGCAACATGATCACGCTGACTCCGGTCCAGATGACAGCACTACTCGTCGGAACGTTTCCGACGAGAGGCTCAGACGGAAAGTTGCTGGTGTAAGAGATCGTATTGTCTGGGCGATTCGCCGCGGACGCCCATGCGGTCCAGAAAAAGAAAGAGCTAAGTTGTCGAAGCTTTACCGGATCGGATTGCGCGTTCTGCTGAATCGCGTAATTGCTGCTGCCTTCCGTGAACAGTGTCGAATAGTGCTTTAAATTCGCTTCGAAGGCTTGCGCGCGAACCGGCTCAATCGTCAAACGACCAGTGGATGCGTCGTAGTTGTTTTTGCGCATCACATCCTGAAGTCGTTGACGCAGCATTGCCTGCTGCTCGGAAGTAGCCCTGTCGTAGGGTAATGCCAGATCTTTTTGCGACCAATCGTCAAGAATGAAAAGCGATTCGCGGTGCAGATAATCCGCGGTCCAATCGGGCGCGACATACGAACCGTGACCCCAAATCGAGCCCATTTCCATGCCGCCCATGGCCTGCCAGACGTTTTGTCCGTTTTGAATGTCGTCAGGGGAGAGCAAGACGCGTCCGTCTGTGGTTACAACCTCGCGCGGAATTGGCGGCGCTTGACGAAATATTTCCGTACCTACCCAGCCAAGCACGCCAAACGAACATACAAAGATGGCAACGAAGACTATCCAAAGTTTCTTCATTACGTCTCGCTCCTCAAGAAATGGGATTTGTTACAGGGAAACTCATGTCCAGACCACACCGAGAAGCAAGGCACGTGCCCCACACAGAATTTGCAGTTTACTCATCGTTTTTGGAGTAGATGCTGCGGAGAATGACTGAACGGTGCGGAGAATTTCGCAGCGGATAGAGCTCAGGAGTGGCGCGTCAAGCCTCGCCGTCTAGTCGGTAGTGTCTTAGTTTGAAATCCAATTGAGACACCACTCGTCAGTCCAATAACTGCCTGATAAACACACCCGTCAAATAAGCTAGTGACGCAGCAATAGCGCCAACCACGAGTGTCGTGAAACCCGATTGCCACCAGGACGAAGTGGACCATCTGCTCTTTACTGAGCCGATGATAAAGAAAACTACGCCAGTCAACAGCACAGACAGGGTAAGCGAGTGTTCGCTACCGAATAAGTAAGGTAATAACGGAGCTAACCCACAAATCAGAAAGGCCGTAAACGTGCAAAGTGCCGCTATCCACGGTGAGCGGACCGCGTGAGGCAATCCATATTCGTCCATCAGCATCGTGTGAACCCAGCGTTCGCGATCGGCTGTTATGAGTTCGACGATGCGCCTGAGTTCCTCGCCTTCGAATCCCTTGCGTGCAAAGATTTGTCTAACTTCCTCTCGCTCACCTTCAGGCGCGAGGTCGATGTGCCGATTCTCGATGTCCTGCAATCGTCGCCAATCGTCATGTTCCGATTTAGTTCCGAGATAATTGCCGGCCGCCATCGAGAACCCGTCAGCAAACAGATTGGCAAATCCCAAAGCCAGAATTATCCAGCCCGAAAGCTGCGCGCCGGCAACTCCCGTGACAACAGCCAGTGTAGTCACTGCTCCGTCGATACCGCCGTAGATCCAGTCCCGGAGATAGTTGTGCTTTGGACCACTCTCGAGGCGTCTGCTTATGGCCTCCGGTGAATGTTCGTGTTCCATGCTAGTCACATCACATCTATGGTAAGCAATTCAAGAACCACTGCGGGCTTTCGCCCTTTAATTGGTGAACTTTCCGCAACCGCAGCGCCTCGCGGCACCAATTTCTTCGACATTTCTTAACTGCTGCTCGGCACATACATTGCGACAGGAGGAATGAGATCTTTTCTCGGCCAACAGCCGAAAAGCGTTAAGTGAGGAGTGTGCAATGAGCGGTTACGACGAAGCTGATGCATACGAACTACCACACAGCACTCGACGCACTTTCTGCGCTGAACTGATGTTGACTTCCGCTGGCGTATTGTTAGCGGGGTCGAACCTAACCAAAGCTGCAGCCGCACAAGAGTCGATTGCTTATCCGCCGAGGAGGATCGAAGGCGCGGAGACAATGCTGCCCGGATCCTGCCTCTACTTTAACTATCCCACGCGAAACGACCCGGCTGTGCTGGTCCGTACGAGCGAAGGTGAATACACCGCATACAGTCGCAGATGTTCTCACGCAGGATGTTCCGTCGATTTCGATCCGTCGAGTAGATGTCTGAAATGTCCCTGCCACCGAGGAACATTCGATACCCGTATGGGCTACGTGATGTTTGGTCCACCGCGGCGGCCTCTCGATACGATCATTTTACACATGCGTGCCGGCGGACAGATTTGGGCCACCGGCAAGAGTCCGGGAAGAGATGGTGAGGTGATCACCCAGGTCATCGAAGGAGGTGACTGAAATGAGAAACGGCATAGATAAATCAAGAATTACTTTTACTGAGTTGATATTCCTTTTACTTGGCATGCTTTTGCTACTTGCACTGGCACGTATTGCGACTGGTCAGCCCCAGGCTCCGGGAGCAAAGGGGCTTCAAGCAGGTGCACAAGTCCAGCAGCCTCTCTACAGAGAATATCGCGGTGTGCATCTTGGCATGACGGCCACGGAGGTGAGAGCGAAACTCGGTGAGCCGGCAATGAAGAGCGACGAACAGGATTTTTATGTCATCTCAGTAAATGAGACGGCTCAGATTGCCTACAATGCGGCGAAAAAAGTCATGACTATTTCTACGGATTACACCAGTGGTGTGGGCGCGCCTGATTACAGAAACGTAGTGGGCGAGGGTCTGCTGGAAAAACCTGATGGATCTTTGTTCAGGATGGTGATGTACGATTCGGAACGTTTCTGGGTGTCATATAACAAAGCCGCGACGACAGTACCAATTATCACGATCACAATTGGCGCTTACAAGTAAAAGTCGGAGCTACGGATATGATTAGAATGTTGAGCAACCAGGAGGCGCGCGAGCTTTTTCAAATTTCGAGGGTTGCAAGGCTGGGGTGCGTGGTTAACGGTGAACCGTATGTGGTGCCTATAAATTGCCAGCTCGAGGGCGATCGCCTGTACAGCCACTCGCTCTCCGGTCGGAAGATTTCCGGTTTACGAGAAAATCCTCACGCCTGTGTTCAGGTCGATCAAATCGAGAGTGACATGCATTGGCGAAGTGCAATCGCGTTCGGCAAATACCAAGAAATCACCAGGTCGACTGAGCGTGCCGAGGTTCTCTCAAAACTACTGCACCGGTTTCCCATGCTCACGCCGGTCGAATCCTCGATCGCAATAGACGGTTATTCGCCAGAAGTTATCGTCTTCAGCATCAACATTGAACGCGTAACCGGAGTTTCCGAGGAGTAGGCAGCTCGTTATATATGCCCGCGCCAAATGCCTATCAGGCCGTCAGCGTCCGATGCCAGCGGGAGCCCTTAGACTTTGAGTCAGAGAATCGTTTCGTTGGGAACTCTCATCTTGTCCCATGGATCGGAGAAATATGGATCGTTCGAGTGATCGTGACGATCTAACGTAGATAGATCCTGGATCGCTTTGAGGTCGCTTTCTGCAAACTCTGCTGCCGATCCGTCGAAGGCAATTTTGCCCTCCTCCAGGACAATCACTCTCGTTTTTGGCAAGTTCTGCGATGGAGCTTCGACGATTCGGATCTCACCGTTGCTCAAAGTCTCGGCGCGATAAGTTGCCAGATAAGAGATCTCATGGATCTTTTTTGTGACATACAAAGACGAGACCCGATTGACATCCCGCGCGCGAATTACAAGATCGAGCACTTTGAGCGCGGCGAGTGGATCAAGACTCATGGTTGGCTCGTCGAACAACATGATTCGAGGCCAGCCGATCAATGCACGCGCGATTTCAAGCCGTCGTTTCATTCCGCCCGAGAGCTCTTCCGGAAACTTGTTTTCTTCCCCTTCAAGACCGACGAAAGACAATACTTCTGCTACGGCTCGTGCGATCTCGTCCTCAGACGTGCCATGCTCTTCAAGGCGGTAAGCGGCGTTTTCGTAAACGGGTAGTCCGGTGAAGAGCGAGTCTTCCTGAAAGACCATCCCCATGAGGCCGCCACGCAAATCTATCAGGTCCTCTTCCTTGAGCTCCTGAATCTCTCGACCCTCAATCAGGATCTTGCCGGAATCTGGTTTCAGTAGACCCATTGCCAATCGCAACAAGACTGACTTGCCCGACCCCGATACTCCAGTGATGAAAATCATTTCACCCGTATCAAGCGTGAAGCTGACATCATCGAGTGCGGCGTCATCACCAAAGCTGAGAACTACATTGCGAAATTCGATTGCAGGCAATTGAGCGTTCATGACTATTCTTCGAGCAATGTGTATGCCGCGGTCCGAGTGAATGGTTTAGAGACTCAAGGGAAGCGGTGGTGCGCGAAATTTCAAGTACGCTGCGAAATACCCCGCAATTTCCTCGATATTTATGCAGAAAACCAACGAACTCGTAGTGGTACGGACCGTGCACAATAATTGATGACAGGCTCTGCCTGAGGGCGAAACATGTCCAGCAGAGGTATTGGGAATTTTCGAATTTATAGTTCGAAGGGGAGACAGGAATCATGAGCGAGAATCACACAATTCAGTTGGTGGAGATACCGATCGGAGGAAAGGGCGGATTGAGCTGGAGGCGCCTGCATGATGAACGTGAAGAGATCTGCGAGACTTTGGTCTCTGCATGCAATTCCGATATTCAACGTGAGTTGCTTCAAGCGCGCCTACGGAAGATTGATGATGCTCTCGATCGCTTGATGTCGGGATCTTACGGGATGTGTTCTGACTGTGGTCAACCAATAAACGAGATAAAGCTGGATACCGATCCGGCCACGTCGCGGTGTCTCGACTGTTCAGCAAGCAAGCCGGCATCGATCGTATCCAGCAGCGGAACGAGTAAAGCCACCGATTTCCGGTTGGAGAACTTTAGGCCTTACGACACGATCTTGTTGCGGACCCACAACAGTGAATATCGCATCTTGTTGCTCGACCCAGATACCGGACGCGCTCTAATCGAAGGAGGTAGATATCTTCCCGAACCGAGTGAAGGGCTCATTATGGGTTCAGCACTTCCAGGTTCGGATTCCAACACAGAAGCTTTGTGTATAGGAGCTCGCCTGGAACTGTGGGTGAATGAACAGGTGTTTCTCACTTCACCGATCCAGTCGGTTGAAGTGAAACACAACCCGGTTGCGGAATCGGTCGAAAGTATCTCTCCGGCATTGCATTGATTCGATCGCCTTCGTAAATGCGTCAAGAACGAGTTGACATCGACGCAAGTGAAAGTTGCTTCAACTCCGAGTGATCTGGTGGATAACGCCATGAAAATACTCATTGGCTACGATGGTTCCGAAAGTGCTGATACAGCGCTCGAAGATTTGAGGCATGCCGGATTGGATCCCAGGGCTGATGTGTTAGTCATGTGTGTGGCAGATGTTTTTGTGCCACCCCCGGCAGACAAGATCGAGGATATGTTTCCAGTCGACGTACCGGAAGGTGTTAAGCGTGCTCACGAGCGTGCACGGCACAAGCTGGAAGAGGTCGAAGACGTTGCTAAACGTGTTAGCGAACGGATCCAATGGCTGTTTCCAACCTGGACCGTCAACTCCCATGTGGAAGCCGATTCACCTGCCTGGGCACTCTTACGAAAAGCGGATGCATGGAAGCCCGATCTCATTGTCATGGGTGCTCGTGGTCATTCCGTCTTCGGAGGCAGGCTCATACTGGGCAGTATATCGCAGCGAGTTCTCTACGAGGCGCACTGTTCCGTTCGTATTGGGCGTGGCTCGTATAAAACTCCTGATAAGCCTGTTCGATTACTGATCGGCGTGGATAGTTCGGCGGATTCAAACGCGGCAGTGGAAGCAGTTTGCAATCGTCACTGGCCCGAGGGGACCGAAGTTGGTTTGGTTGTTGTCGTCGACACAGTAATGCCGCTCAGTTCAAATCCTTCAGATGCCGCAGCCATGAAATGGATTGAAGTCGCGGATGAAGACAACTGGAACCAGGTACGAGAGATTTTTGAACCGTCAGCTCAAACAATTCGCAGTGCCGGATTGCATGCGGAAGTCTTGATTAGACGGGGTAATCCCGCTGACGAAATTCTTAAGGAAGCTAATACCTGGGGCGCGGATTGCATCTTTGTCGGCGCGAGAGGCACGAGGGGCATTGACCGCTTGCTGCTGGGCAGTGTTTCCTCGGCAGTCTCAGCTCGTGCGCATTGTTCAGTTGAGGTTATACGGCCGAATAAATAAGTGTGAAGCTGAGATTGACCGGCCCTGGTGACTCTCACGGCAAGTAGGGTGAAATGTCAGTGGATGCTAGGATAGACAGATTCGATCAGTTACTCCTCAACGATGTAAGCGTTGGTCCAGAGCTTTTTGATCGGTTGCGAGAAACCCAACAGAAGCTCGGCTTACTTCATGGTGATCGTCCTACCTGCTCTTTTCTTCGTCCTCATGTTCTGCATCGGCGGCAATACGATGAAATCAAATACGCTGCGGAAACGATATCTCGAACTTTCGAGAAAGTCGCGAACGCCGCACTTGCCAACCAGCCGCTCATGGAGGTGCTTTGTTTGACGCCTCTCGAGGAGGAGATGGCAAGGATTGATCCGGGTTACACTCGGCTCTGCGTAACCAGCCGGCTCGACTCCTACCTCACCGAGAATGGATTCTGCTTCCTGGAATACAACGCAGAAACTCCCGCAGGTGTGGGGGACCAGATGCAGCTTGAAAAACTGCTTTTTGGTTTGCTTCCCATGCAAACGTTTTTAGCTCAGCACCGTCATTGGCTGCCGCGGCCCCACGAGGCGCTCCTCAGCTCGCTCTTGACGACGCACCGCGAATGGGGTGGAGACGCAGAAAAGCCCAACATTGCGATTGTCGATTGGCCTGACGTTCCTACGAGCAGTGAATTTCGAGTGCTGAAAGACTATTTCGTCGCGCGTGGCCATGACACGGTAATTTCCGATCCTACTGATCTCACGTACGACGGCAACTCGCTATCAGTAGGTGGACTCCGAGTTGACATTCTTTACAAGCGAGTTGTCATACATGAGTTTCTAAGTAGGTTCGATCAGGAGCACCCGCTAATCCGCGCCTACAAAGATGGCAAGATCTGCATGGCAAATTCGTTTCGTTCAAAGCTGGTCCATAAGAAGTCGAGCTTTGCAGTTCTCACTGATCCGGCTTATCAACACCTTTTTGAACAGGACGAACTCGAACTGATTCGCAAGCACGTGCCGTGGACTCGATTAGTCAGGCCGGCGACCACTACTTTTCGCGGGAGGCAATGGGATCTGTTGTCATTGATTGACAAACATAAAGAAGAGTTTGTGCTGAAGCCGAATGACGATTACGGAGGTCGTGGAGTGCTGCTTGGTTCGGAAACGAATACTGACGACTGGAAAGCCGGACTCCGAAACGCACTCAAAAAACCTTATGTGGTGCAGGAAAGAGTGCATGGCCTAAAAACCAGGATACCGGCCTATTCAGATCGAGTGCTGCTGGATGAAATGTATATGGATTTAAATCCGTTCCTCTTCGAGAACAAAGTCGAGGGCGCGTTAATCCGCTTGTCAGCAGGTCCACTACTAAACGTCACTTCCGGTGGCGGTCAAACAGCGTTACTCGTGTTGGAAGATTGAAATTCGAAGACGCGTGCACGCGTATTGAGATCGCGTCTGGAGACCGGGAGTCACCCAGTCAGGTCCTCACAATCCTCACGCCTTTTTTGCCGGGGCCGCCTCGCGACCAAGGTCACTCCATGTTGCCTCAAAGATACGCCTCTCAGCATCGGCGGGCGTTTTACTAATGTCGAGAAAGCTAAAATTATTCGTTTTTCCATGAAGCGTGTTGATATCAATGCCGCGTGCGCCTTCGCTACCGACCTGAAAGCAATGAATGTTGTCGCGCAGCGGGGATAGGGTGTTAATTCTCCCGTGAGACATCATCTCGTTGCGTGTTTCACGTACGCGGAACGCCTTCTTCGAACCGTAGTCTGGTGCTTCGCCAATAATTTCGAAGTTACGTAGACGCACTTCACCTTCAAAGCCAAGCGTGCAGACACTGGCGTTCGGGTGGTTGTGTGCCGGGAGTAAAGCACCCGGTTCCATACGCCACTGAATAATGAAAAAGGGCGATCCTCTGAAACTGAGTCCGAACCACACACGTGGTTCTACTGTCTTGTAAGACCCGAGCGCACTGTCGGGAATTTCCTTTAGACGTGTTGCCAGGGAACCTATGCGGTAGAGATATTCGTCAATACTGAAGGCTGGATCGGCGATCAGTTGTTGTGCTATGGGTACAGATTGCTTGAGAAACTCATCCCACGCGAGCCCGTCTGCACTCGGTGTTTGGGCTAATAGATTCTTTGTCGTTGCTCTGAGCGAAACGATTGCGGCAATAGTTGTTAATGAACCGCGAAGGAAACGTCGCCGTTCATAAATACCTGGGAAGACCTCCACTTCATTCGGGAGCTGAACGTTTGAAAGAATTTTTCGCATCGTCCATACATACACTTTCCGGGAGACTCCTTGTTGTGCCATTCGTCACTTTCTCTGGTCACCTTGTGCGTGACCTGACGTCCGTTCGAACATGACTAAAGTCACTATCTATGGCCCGCGCATGTGTACTAGAGTGTCTCCTCGAAGCGATGACGCATGAATTCAAAGCCTCCTGATAAAACACGCTTCTTCAGCAGCGGCAACACTGCCTTTGTGATCGTGGTCTGTGCTTCGTACGCTTCCGCCACAACGGCCATAATCTATTCGCGACGTCCGGTGCCGGCCTGGGAAGCTGCGGTGCTGGTGTCTGTAGGTGTCGCGTATATAGTTGTCGGCACATATGGCTTCGCTGTCTGCCGCCACTCCCGATCGCTACTGACGCGGGTCAGCTACTTTGTTATTCAACTGTTACTTGCGGTCACACTCATTCTGTTGCGGGGCTCCACGGGTGAACTTTCGCTGATACTACTTCCATTAGCAGGGCAAAGCGCGTTGCTGTTGCCGTTGCCAGGAATGATTCCGGTCTGTTTCCTGATTTACGTGACGCTCGTTACGCCTTTAATAATCCGCAGCAGATGGGTTGATGCAATTGCCATTGCACTCATATATGGCACCGGCATTGTCTTCGTTGTCGTCTTCACACGTGTGGCAGCGAGCGAGCGCAAGGCGCGCACCGCTCTTGCAGAAGCTAACCAGTTGTTGCGGGATCACGCGGTGCAAGTCGAGGAGCTGGCCACGACGAAAGAGCGCAATCGCCTGGCGCGTGAGATACATGACAGTCTTGGGCATTACCTTACTGTAGTTAATGTGCAGATCGGCGCGGCGCAGGCGATCCTTGAGCTGGACCGCCAGCGCGCACTGGATCACTTGTCGAACGCTCAGGCTCTGACCCAGGAAGGATTGGCGGAAGTGCGGCACTCCGTCGCGGCTTTGCGCGCCTCTCCGATCGAGAGCCGGCCATTGCCCGAGGCCCTGACTAAGCTGGCTGAACAATGGAACGCCGCGGGCCTCCGCGCAAAGTTTGTGGTTGCTGGTACCACTCGCCCGCTAACCCCCCAGGTGAATCTCACGCTTTACCGTGCTGCGCAGGAGGCGCTGACGAACGTCGGGAAACACGCTCATGCAAGCAGTGTCGAACTTCATTTGGACTATCGTGACGAGCGGCTGATCCGTTTGAGGATTAAGGATGACGGGCTGGGCAGCGCTAACTCCGAAGGTGGTTTTGGCTTGCTCGGAGTGCGTGAACGGGTACAGCTTCTGAATGGCGCGGTGCATGTTCGCGCCGGCGCAGGTGAAGGCTTTTCTCTGGAAGTGGAGTTGCCCGCATGAACCCGATCAAGATTCTTTTGGTTGATGACCAGCCATTGTTCCGCGAAGGCCTGTGCACGCTGCTTTCCGTGCACCCTGATTTCGAAGTGGTTGGCGAAGCGGCGAACGGAGCGGAAGCGATCAGGCTCGCGCGTTCGCTGCTGCCCCTGGTGGTGCTGATGGATTTACAGATGCCCGTGCTGGACGGCGTTGCCGCTACGCGGCGACTGCACGAAGAGCAACCCAACTGTCGCGTTATTGTATTGACCACCTTCGACGATGACGAATTGGTCTTCGATGGTTTGCGCGCCGGCGCCGTGGGTTACTTGTTGAAGGATGCGCCTTCCGAGAAACTGGCGGAAGCCATTCGTGTCGCGGCGCGTGGCGAAACGTTTCTTCAGCCTTCGGTGGCCGCGAAAGTCGTGGCTGAATTCGCTCGCCTGAGCAGAAAGACAGTCACAACTGCTAGCCCCGTAATCGAGCCACTGTCGGAACGTGAAATCGAGATACTTCGCCTTATTGCGCAGGGTGCCAGCAACCGCGAAATCGCCGGCACGCTCTTCCTCGCCGAAGGCACAGTAAAGAATCACGTGACGAACATCCTCGGAAAGTTGGAGGCACGCGATCGAACGCAGGCTGCTCTCAAAGCTAAAGACTGTGGGCTCATCTAACTTGCAGAGTCTACAACGTGTTGTCGCCGCCGCGGTTGGAATCAATCTAAAATGGATGAATATTTCAGTGCGATAGCAGCAGAGTCGAAACTGCCGGAGAATATCGCTCGGCAACTGACGGGCGCCGGCTATGTTGTGATCGATGGACCAGTCGCTCATAACAAGCGTGAGCAGTTGGCAAAGGCCTACGACGCCGCAGTGTTGGCAGCTCATCCCGACGATGTGCGGATCAGTAGTTCGACGCGTATTAGCGACTTCGTGAATCGCGGCCCTGATTTCGACGAGCTTTACATCTACGGGCCTCTGCTCGCAGCGTGTTGTCAAATCATTGCTCGACCCTTCAGGCTCAGTACGATGCACGCCAGGACTCTCGAACCAGGCACTCCAGTCGAATCGCTTCATGTAGATTTTGAGCGCGAGGACGACGGCTGGCCGATGGTGGGTTTCATCATCATGGTGGACGAGTTTCGAAGCGACAACGGGGCCACCCGTTTCGTGCCGGGCTCGCACCTGGCAACCAATGTCCCTGGCGACGTTATGAAGGATGTTACCGATGAGTCGGATGGTGAAGTAATGGCGTGTGGCCCCGCAGGCTCAATCATCATCTACAACGGATCCGTGTGGCACGGATGGACTACGAACCGGTCGGCCAAGCCTCGGCGTTCGATTCAGGGCGCCTTCATACGACGGGAGTATCAATCGGGCGTCAACTTAAAAGCGCGCATGCGCCCAGGGACTCTCGGTCGCATTGGAGGTCTCGCGAAATACCTTTTGGACGTTTGAAACTCCGCACTGTTCAAGGTTTGATCGAAATGCGCGCGCTATTCGACGGCTGGCCGTTAACTGTGACCGTTACCATTAAATCTCCGGGACTAAGATTTTCCGGTAGCCGCACTATCCATTGACTAAAGGGAAGTGTTGAATAGAACGCGATTACTTCCAGCGGAAGCTGAAACTGATTCTGTTGTATGTCCACAGCACGCACGCTGATTGGCGGCAATGGCACTCCCTGATTGAACTCTAACCCTTCAACAAAGAGTGAAATCCTTGTGCGCGGATCAGTACTGAAGTTGGGCGAGGTCGTTAAACTGAATGGTCCAGTGACAAGCAACGTGCTATTAAGAGCGATGGCACGGTCGCTATTATCTTCGGTGAGAAGGCGTGTGTCATTGTCTAAGATTGTCAAAGTCGCGGTGCTGATAGTGCCAAGATCCACCTCTCCGGTCGGATTAGTCAGAGTGATTGAAAACTGTTCAGTGCCTTCCCGGTTTTGATCATCCACAATCGGGATCGTGATGGTCTGGGCAAATGTTCCTTCCGAAAAGTTAAGCGTGCCGGTCACGCCGGAGTAGTCCAGGCCCGCCGTGGCAGTGCCATCCGCCGTCGTATACTGGATGCTGATTGGTCCAACACCAGTCGCATTACCGCCACGTATAACCGTCACTATTAAGTTGGGTGTACCCTCGACGATCGCGAAAGTCGCTTTTGAAAATAGGAGATGGTTGACAGACAGCGCCACAAAGTCAGCCGTCTTATCGCCATCGAGCCGGGTAAAGTCGTGGGTTTGCGGTTGCATCAGATAATTGGCGCCTACCGGCCTGATGACATAATCGATTCCGGCCTGTACCCCACTGAATGAGTAATGCCCATTTCCATCCGTAATCCTCGTCAGTGGAGCGGACCCCGAACCATCTTCAAGCCGAACTTCGATTCCAGGCTTAGGCTGGCCCAACCTCGTTATTGTTCCGCTGATGGTGTAGGTCGCTCGCACCGCATTGAAGTTTGCAGTTTGATTTTCCGAGAGGTTGTTAAAGGTAATCGCACCGGGAGTAATATTCCACGTCGGATGATTGACCGAGATAGTGTAGTTTCCACCAGCCGGCAGAATGTCGAATGAGTAACTTCCGTTCGATCCCGTTAAGACCTGGCGGTTTTCAGAACCCGAGAGAGTTACGAAGATACTGTTTCCTCCAATACCATTAACCTGACCACTGATCGAGAATGCAACGAACGCCGTAAAGTTTGCGGTTTGATCCGTATTTAGATTGGTGAAGTTTACAGAAGTCGGAACGAAGCCAAAGCCAGACTTTACGATATCGATTCTGTAATTACCCACAGGCAGTCCAGGAAACGAGTAGGCGCCCGCGGCATCGGATTGGGTAGTGCGAGGATTGAAGAGTCCGGTCAATGTTAGAGTCGCGCCGCTGACCGGTGCTCCATTTCCGTCGCGCACAAACGCCGAGATCGTTGAAGTCGGTATAGTGTCGGAAGTAGGCGCCCACGCGGGCGCAGACGAGCTGAAAGAGTTGTTAGTTATCTTAACTCTATTCGTTCCGTCGATATTCAGGATGAAGAGAGCCGGCTTAAAAGAAATATTCGGGTCTGACTGAGTAGTTACAAATCTCAAACCATCTGGTGACCATACTGGAGCGTTGCCGTCAATGGTGACGTGCACCGGATTCGTCCCATCCCGGTTTATGATGTTGATGCCGAAGGTGGAGCTGCCGCTTCTGTGGAAAGCTATCCTCTGACTGTCGGGCGACCACGATGGAAAGCGATCGTCGTTTATATTGTCAGTCAACCGAGTCTGGTTGCTGCCATCGGCGTTCATCACGTAAAGCTCTCTGTCGGAGAGACCGTCACGAGTTGAGTCAAACGCTATGCGCGATCCGTCAGGTGACCACCTTGGATTATCATCCCAACCAAAGAACGGCCCGGCACCGTCCGTGCCCAGTTGAATGTTTGTTGTGAGTTTAGACAGTCCAGTGCCATTGATGTTAATAACCCAGATCTCACTCTGACGCGCACCATCGCGATCGCTGATGAAAGCTAATCTGGTTCCATCAGGAGACCAGGTAGGATACCGATGAAAACTCGCATTGGGCACTGGTCCATCTGAAGTAACTGCGACGGGGTTTGTTCCATCCGCGTTCATTATGTAGATATGAGTTTTCCCGAGGATGTTACGATCGAAAGCGATCTTTGAACCGTCTGGTGAGTAGACCGGATTGCCGTCTCGAACGTTCCCACCCTCCGTCAAAATAGTTTGCCCGGTGCCGTCCGCGTTTATTAACAACAGACGGGAGAATTCGTCGACAAAAACTATCTTGCCGGAGTTGGCTTGTGCGTTAACGCTCTGGCAGGACAACAAGAGCGCGGCGACTATGATCGCGTTCCTCAGTTTACAATGGCCTCGGTGGAGCATAGATACGTACCTGCTCTTCGAACCAGAGTGACGTCAGCTCTGACGTTTTGAGTTGGGCATTCCTAACGCCCGTCGCAGAGCAGCGATGTCAGGGCCAAAAAGATTCTCAAGGGATTCGTTATCGTGGCTTTCATAATACAACAGCAGACTTTCCAGTAGGTCACGGCCGTCTTCTGTCTTTGCCGCCTCGCGTGGAGTCATGTTATTAAGCGCCGGCACAGGCACATCCATCCACTCGGCCCAATATCGCCTTGCATCTTCTTCGAGCTTCAGTCGCAACTCACGTGGGAGGTCGACAAGATGTCTCGTCTCGCTTACCGCTCTTCTTTTTGGCCGCTCCGCTCCACCGCTGTCTGATGAATCGGCAACTGCCTCTGCCCACATCTTCTCTACTTCAGCTTCGATTGGTTCAATCAAAGTTGTCTTGTATCTCGCTTTTTCGTCCAGACGTTCCGCAATGAGTTGCTTGATCGTTTCCGCTCGTCTGGTCGAATTTACGTCCACGACCAATTTATGGTTGTCAATTTGGATTGTCCCAAGCAACACAGGCCCGCCGACTCGTTTGCGTGTCTCATCGGTGCCACCGAACCATGGAATTTCAACCCTGACCACTTCTTCAGCGGCCCTCGTTGCATTTGCGAGCAAATGATCTTCGGAGACGCCTTCGGCAAGATCTTTCAGAGCCTCGAAAGCGGCTTGGGCCGACTCGATCTCGAAATGAAGTTTTTGTGGTATGAACGGATCTTTGTCTGTATTCGTTAACTGCGGCGGGCGAAACATCGCCTTCACCGAGTCGAGATAAAAGGTTCGGATGTCGACGTCGAACTCGGAGAGATCGTCGACAGTGATCTCGTTGCCGTCGGTCTGGTCAATGATCCACTTTCTCAACTCGAGTATGTCGCGCTTGGCTGTCGGTCGCAGCGCATAAGGGCCGGTGCCGATACTTGAAGTCATACCTTCGATGTGGGTAAGGGCGGAGTAGAGAATCTCGCCTTTCCTAAACATCTGCGAGCCGGTTCGTTCGAGCGCCTCACAGCTAACGCGACGCAGGAGATCAAACAGCGTCATTCCGATTCCGGGTCTGACCTCGACCACCTCGTGGAAGGAGTATGGAGGGCGAATCGCACTTGCGAGGAGCTTCTGTTCGTCAAAGTTGAGATCGTATTCTTTTAAGAAGGACTCTGCGATCGTGGTTTCTTCAAAACGTTTCGCCCCCGGCGGCTTAGCTTCGTGAATCCAGTTGAATAGGAACCAGGGCATGAAAAGCATGTTCATCGGCGTTTCTGGATCGTAAGTCTCGTCGGGTTCATCATCGTGAAATTCACTCCATGCATCTTCGATTACTCCTGGCCCCAATGTCTCTAAAGCAAAAGAGAGTAGTTCCGGGATCAATCGGGCCTCGATCTGGCGCCAACGCCGGTACTGGAAATCCGTTTCGTCGAACCGTGTTTGGCAGCATTTCTTGTATTTCCTCCCGCTGCCGCACGGACACGGATCATTTCTGCCAACCTTGTTACTCATTAAAGTGTCCGCCGAATTAGCTGCCGGCCGGAGACCACCGGCGCATCACCTCCTCAGCCTCGTGTTTCACTTGGGCTCTCGCAAGGGCGCGTCCTGCATGCTTTGCCAAAAGTTGATCATTAAATGCGCGAAACGCGTCATTCCTCGAAACGTTTTCGTTCGCTTTTGACATAACTTATAAGGGCGAGCCATCACGTTACAGGTTCAGCTACCTTTGTTTGCGTCTATGTAGTGAAGCCAGCTAATAGGCCAGTTTTGCCTCGTTTGGCGGCGCGTGTTTGTTCACATTAACCCTTCCAGTCTTCAAAGGTACAGCGAATGTCAACCTTGACTCAGAAACCTTTCAACTCCTACCGGATAGAGTATGGCATTACCAATCCAGCCGGTAAGGATTTAGTGCGGATAGACTTCCTCCTCGGTGACACGAAGGCCGGACAGGCCCTTCTTGGGGATGCTATTACACCTGGATCTTTCGCTGCATTAAACAACGGCCAGATTGATCTCTTTTTTCCGCTCTCTCACTTTCAAAACATCATGGACCTCCTTCGCACTCATTCAGGGTTGGCTTTGTTCATAGAAGTCGACGGAACCTCGCGGCAACTCGTTCGTCGTGGAGGAATCATGACCCGTCCATAATTTTCAACCATGTTCCGCCCCGTGTCATTACCTCACAGTTCCTCCTGGAGGGAAGCCGTTATGTCTGAGACGCATACTTTCATTGATGATGTCTTCATCAGCTATCGCCAACTCGACAACGATCTGCGCGATGACGGGGGGAAGGGTTGGATAGACAACTTCCACGAGCGGTTCGAAAGCGTTCTGGGTGAAGCGCTCGGGTATGCTCCTGAGATTTGGCGTGACACCAGACTGCAGGGCAACGTTTACTTTGCCGGCGAACTACTGGAACGTATTAAGAAAACGGCAGTCTTGGTGTCCATTCTCTCGCCCGGCTACCTAAAGTCCGACTGGTGCCTGAGTGAGTTGCGAGAGTTTTGTCGAGTCGCTGAGGAAACCGGCGGCTTGCTGGTAAACGGCAACATGCGCGTCTTCAAAATCGTCAAAACTCACGTCGACCTTGCACAACACCCGCCCGAATTTCAAAAACAGCTTGGCTACGAGTTTTATGAAATGGACAAGATGACCCAAAGGCCGGTTGCCTTTCGGCAGGACCTGGGAAGAAACCGCGACCAAAGATACTGGAGCAAGCTTGACGATCTCGCGTGGGATGTTAAGCAAGTTCTCTCCAGCATTAAACCGCCCACCAAAATTCCAGCTCCAGGATCAGTTTTCTCCCGCGAGCAAGGGACAATTTACCTGGCGCAAACAACCCGGGACCTGACCGACGAACGAGACCAAATCAAGCGCGAGCTGCAGAATCGCGGTTACGAAGTCCTTCCTGAAACTGAGCTTCCATTCGTTTCGCCAAACTATGAAGAAGCAGTGCGTAATTGTGTCGCCCGCGCAAAACTCTCTGTGCACCTCATCGGCGGAAGTTATGGCATCGTTCCTGAAGGAGCGAGCAACCGCTCAGTTGTGCTACTGCAAAACGAAATCGCCGCGGAACGTAAACGCGATCAAGCATTCTCGAGATTATTGTGGATGCCTGTGGGACTAACGCCGCAGGAGGAAGCGCAGGCGCAGTTTATCGAACATCTACGAACTGATGCCGCGACACAACAAGGTGCGGAACTGCTTCAGACGCCGCTTGAGGAACTCAAGAACGTCATCCAACTGCGTCTGTCCAATGGCAACAAGGTTATTAAGAAACCACCGTCCCCGGAAACCCCCGCTAAAATTTATCTGATATTTGATAAGCGCGATCTGGAAGGAATTCTCCCCTTAAATGATTACTTTTCCGGGGACAAAAACTTTCAGGTCCTGCTGCCGCTCATTGATGACGAAGGCGTCGACGACTCGCAGGCGTTCGAAATTCACAAAGACAATCTTGCCCAGTGTGACGCAGTCTTGATCTATTACGGAAACGCCAATCAAGTCTGGTTTGAGTACAAGCGACGCGATCTTAAGAAGATAGTGGGTCTTGATCGTGTCAGTGCGCTGGCGGCGGAGGCCGTCTACGTGGCCTCTCCAAAGACCGCGCACAAACAGTTGTTTAATAGTCCCGACGCGTTAGTAATCAAGAATTTTGAAGACTTCTCGCCCGCAGTCCTGGATTCGTTCGTGGCCCGGGTTCAAACCGCTGCGAAAGGAGTAGATGATGCAAGAAATTGATAAGGTCGCCAATCCTTTTCCCGGCCTACGGCCATTTGAATCCACCGAGACGCACCTTTTCTTCGGGCGCGACGGCCAGAGCGAGGAGTTACTCCGGCGACTGAAGCGAACACGGTTTCTTGCGGTCGTTGGCACTTCAGGCAGTGGCAAGTCTTCGCTGGTACGCGCCGGTTTGCTCCCCGCGTTGCAGGGCGGGTTAATGGCCAGCGCGGGTTCAGATTGGCGCATTGCTATTTTTCGTCCGGGCGGCGACCCGATCGGCAACCTCGCACGTTCTATCTCGTCTCCGGCGGTACTGGGCTCGCGCGCTGAGAAGGGCGCCGACATGCAAGCTGTTCTCGCCGAGACAGCGCTCAGACGGAGTGGTCTTGGCCTGGTCGAACTGGTTAGTCGTGCACGCTCGAAAGTCGATCAGAATGGCAAGCAACTATTCCCCGAATACGAAAACCTACTCGTTGTCGTGGATCAGTTCGAGGAGTTGTTTCGTTTCAAGCAACTCATCGAAGAGGAGAACTCTAAAGAGGACGCGGCGGCTTTCGTGAAGTTATTGCTCGAAGCGGTGGGCCAAAAGGCGCAGAAGATTTACGTTGTCCTGACAATGCGTTCCGACTTTCTCGGCGATTGCTCGCAGTTTTGGGAATTGCCGGAAGCGATTAATAACGGCCAGTACTTGATACCCCGAATGACGCGTGACGAGCGACGCGAAGCTATCAGCGGCCCGGTCGCAGTTGGCGCAGGGACTATCAGTGAGCCACTGGTCAATCAACTGCTCAACGACGTTGGCGACAACCCCGATCAACTTCCGATTCTCCAGCACGCGCTGATGCGCACGTGGGACTACTGGCTTAGCCATCGTCGTAATGGAAACCCGATCGACATTCCCGATTACCACGCCATAGGTGGCATGGCCGAGGCGCTTTCACGACACGCCGACGAAGCTTATGCAGAACTGAGTGACACTCAGAAACCGATCGCTGAAAAACTCTTCAAAGGACTAACTGAAAAAGGAACGGATAACCGCGAGATACGACGCCCGATGGAAGTCGGGGAGATTTGCGATTTAACCGGCGCCAGCGAAGCGGCGGTGATCTCGGTAATCGAAGTTTTTCGGCGCGAGGGCCGATCGTTTTTGATGCCGCCGCCTACTGACGCACTAACCGGTGAGCCAGTTCATATTAATCGCGAATCGCTAATTGACATCTCGCACGAGAGCCTCATACGAAATTGGGAACGTCTGAAGATCTGGGTGGACGAAGAGTCGCAGTCGGCGCGCATCTACAAACGATTGGCCCAAACCGCCATGCTACACAAGGCGGGCGAGGAAGCTTTACTAATTGATCCGGCGTTGCAGGGAGCACTCGACTGGCGCGAAAAGAATAAGCCGAATCCTGTTTGGGCGCGACGCTATCATCCCGACTTCGAGACGGCTATGACCTTCCTCGACGCGAGCGCAGCTGCCCGCCAGGCTGAGCTAAAGGAGCGCGAACGGCGCCGTAAAAGAGAGGCTAGTTACAAGCGCTCAAAGTGGGTGCTGGTTGTTCTGGGGCTCGCATTTACACTTTCACTGGCAGCTCTTACCTACGCAAACTCTAAACTGAATCGGGCCAAGGCGGCGTTGTCAGAAGCGCACAGACAAAACCATAACGCCGAAGAGCTGCTGGCGCGAGTCAAAGCACAAGCCCACGACGCTCAAAACAAGGCGGACGAGGCTGAACAGGAATCGGAAGCCGCTAAAAAAGAAACTGGACTAGCTAAAGATGCGCAAGCAGCTGCTTTGAAAGAGAAGCACGAGGCAGAGCTGGCCAAAGCCCAAGCGGTGAAAGAAAAGGATATAGCCACAACGGCCCAGGCTGAAGCAATTGTTCTAAGGGATGCAGCGGTTGTAGAGCGGAGACAAAGCCTTAATCTTCTCTATGCTTCAGACATCAACCTCGCGCAGCAGGCTTTCGAAACCGACTACGTCGAACGAGCGCGGGATCTGCTCGCCGAGCATAAGCCCGACCCGCAGCAAGCTCCCGGCTTCGAGTGGCAATATCTCAATCGTCAGCTCCAGTTTGAATTGGAGACGTCACTGAAAGCCCCCGCCTTAGGACCAACCACGATCATGACCTCTCCTGACGGTAGGACCATGGT
>JBKPPU010000411.1:0-5216 GCA_046733695.1 Acidobacteriota bacterium | reverse complement strand
GGCAACGCCCCCGGCAACTCACTGCCGCTGTTCTGCTCTACCTCAGCGTTGTAGAAAGCGGCCAACTCCCGTATCAAGACTCCAAGCGACCATCCATCACTGATGATGTGATGCATCGTCAAACTGGCGATGTGTTCTTCCCCGCCCAGCTTGATCAACCTCGCTCGCAACAACGGCTCCGCACTCAAGTCAAAACCCCTGCTCGCTTCCGCCGCCAGTAACTGCACAGCCTGCTGCTCCCGCTCGTCCACCCCCAGTTCACTCAGATCTATCACCGGCAACTCCAGCTCCAGCGTCGCCGCTATCACTTGCGACGGCTCTTCATCTTTCATCACGAAGCTAGTGCGCAGCACTTCATGTCTCTCGATCACCCGCTGCAAACTGCGCCGCAACGCCTCCAAATTCAGCGCGCCGCGCAATCGCACCGCCAACGGCAGATTGTAGGCCGCGCTCTGCGGATGTAACTGATCGATTAGCCACAAGCGCTCTTGCGCATATGACAGCGGCAAGCGCTCCGGTCGCGCACCTACCACCAACTCGGGTAAGCTGCCACTCCCTTTGATACCCAGCAACTCTTCCACCCGCGCCGCAAAGCCTGAGATAGTGGGCGCTTCAAACAGTCTCTGCAGCGACACCTCCACGGAAAGCTGGTGACGCAACCGTGAGATCAACCGCGTAGCCAGCAGTGAATGTCCGCCCAACTCAAAGAAGTTATCGTGCACTCCTACTCGCTCCACTCGCAACACATCTTTCCAGATACCCACCAGGATTTCTTCCAGCGGAGTGCGCGCCGCTGCCAGCCCGTTGCCTCCCATGCCTGAAGGCTGCGCTGCCGGCAGTGCCCGGCGGTCTACTTTGCCGTTCACTGTCAACGGCAGTTTCGCCAGGATCACGATCGCTGACGGCACCATGTACTCCGGCAATTTGTCTCTCAGATATTCCTTCATTTCCGGAACAGAGACCGTTGAGACGTTGCCCTCTTCGGGAACAACGTAAGCAACCAAACGCTTTTCGCCGTGTGAGTCTTCTGTGGCGACGACAACAGCGGTGAGCACACCCCGATGCCTGGTCAGTAAGGCCTCAATCTCGCCCAACTCAATGCGGAACCCGCGCACCTTCACCTGGTGGTCCACTCGCCCCAGATACTCAATCGCGCCGTCCGCCGCGTACCGCGCCACGTCTCCTGTGCGGTACAGCCGCTCTCCTGCCGCTACGCTGTACGGATGCGGAATGAATCTTTCCGCCGTTAATTCCGGTCGCCGCCAGTAACCTCTTCCCAGCCCCACGCCCCCGATGTACAACTCTCCCGCCACTCCCACCGGTACTGCTCTCAATCCTTCGTCCAGGACATAGAGCGTCAAATTCGCTATCGGCCGCCCAATCGGCACACACCCACGCCGGCTGCTTCGCTCGCACTCCCACGCGGAAACGTCTATCGCCGCCTCGGTCGGTCCATACAGATTATGTAATTTCACAGGGGCTCCGAGCCGGTTGTAGAAACGCTCAGTCAACTCCTCTGACAATGCCTCTCCGCTACTGATCACCAGCCGCAGGCTTTCGCACTGCCGCACTCTCTCCTCCTCCACGAACACTGCCAGCATCGACGGCACGAAGTGCAGGGTCGTCACCCCAGCCGCTTTTATCAACTCACACAGGTAGCCGCTGTCCTGATGTCCTCCCGGGCGTGCCAGCACCAGCCGCGCTCCCACCAGCAAAGGCCAGAAAAGCTCCCAGACGGAAACATCAAAACTAATCACGGTTTTTTGCAAAACGCGATCAGCCGGCGTGAGTGCATAGCTCGTCTGCATCCAGAGCAGGCGATTGACGATGGCGCGATGCGTAATCATCACGCCTTTAGGTTTACCAGTGGAGCCCGAGGTATAGATGACGTAGGCCAGATTATCGCCGCTGATAATACTGTCAGGATTCTCCTCGCTCTCCCCGGCGATTGTGCCCCAGTCTGAATCCAGTCGAACGACGCGTGCAGGCGTTTGGGTTGGCGGCAGCACGTCTGCAAATCGCTCCTGCGTCAGCAATACAGCCACCCCGGCATCTTCCACCATGAAGGCCAGCCGCTCCTGCGGGTAACCGGGATCTAAGGGCACGTAAGCGCCCCCCGCCTTGAGAATGCCGAGCATCCCCACCACCATCTCCAGCGAACGGTCGACCAGAATGCCGACTGGAACCTCTGGTCCAACTCCCAACTCTTGCAGGTGATGAGCCAGTTGGTTGGCCCTGCGGTTCAACTCCTCGTAGCTCAGTTCTTCTTCTTCGAATACGACCGCCACCTGCTGCGGTGTGCGTGCAACTTGCTCTTCCACAAGCTCGTGCAGGTGCTTGTCGCTAATGGGGGCACTCGTTGCGTTCCAATCGTGAAGTATTTGCCGCTGGTCATCCGCTGTCAGCAACGGCAAATCCCAGAGTTTCTGTTCCGGATTGATGACCACGCTTTGGAGCAAGTTGCGACAGCATCTCATCATGCGTTGAATGGTCTCGGCATCGAAGAGATCGGTGTTGTAGGTCCAGTCAAAGACAAGCTCGCCGTTCGTCTCGAGGAAGTTCATCTCCAGTTCAAACTGAGCAAGCCTTCTGGGATTCTCGTAGATCGATACATCCAGATCGTGGAACCTCATCTCAGAACCGGACCTGTCGAAAACAAATATCACGCTAAAAAGCGGAGAGCGGCTGGCGTCAAAGGGGAGGCCAAGGCGGCGTATCAATTCGCCGAACGAGTAGTTCTGATGCTCAAAGCCCCGCATCAACGTTCGACGCACGGCGGCAAGATATTCACGGAAAGTCGGGTCGCCCGTCGATTTACAACGCAAGGGCAACATGTTCAAACAGTAGCCGACGGCGTCCTTGAAACCCGACGGTACTTGTCCGGCAGCCGCCGTTCCGATAACGAGGTCTTCCTGCCCCGACCAGCGATGCAAGAGAATGCTGCAGACAGCAAACAGGAGCATGAATATCGTAGAGCCCTGCTCCGCGCTCAGCTTTTTGAGATCGCTATAGAGCGCAGTTTCGATCGCCATGCGCTGCTGCGCGCCGGAATAAGTTTGCACCGGCGGCCGCGGGCGGTCTGTAGGCAGCTGTAGCACGGGAACGTGATCGGCAAATTGTTCGAGCCAGTAGCTTTCGTCAGAAGCCATAGCCGGACGCTGTTGCAGTTCCATCTGACGTTCGACGAACGCGCTGAATGGCTGTGCCGGCGGAAGGCTGGAGGGAAGACCGCTGCACTCAGCCACGTAAAGCTCTCGCAAGTCGTTCAGCAAAATGGATGTCGATCGACCGTCAACAATAAGATGATGGTATGTGAGTACAAGCAGGTGTGAGTCCGCTTCCAGTTTCACTACGCAAGCGCGAATGAGCGGCCCGTGCACCAGATCAAAAGGCTGTCGTGTTTCTACTTGCAGCGATTGGGTCAGTTCTTCTTCACGCCTGCCCGCTTCCAGATGTGAGAGGTCTTGTAGCGGCACTTCCAGCTTGAGCGCCGGCGCCACCCACTGGCAGTCGCCATCCGGACTGAACGTGATGCGCAGGGATTCATGCCGGTCGACAAGAAGCTGCAAAGCACGGCGTAACGCCGGCAGGTCCAACGGGCCGCGCATTCGCAGACTGACGGATTCATTGTAGGCAACGGAAGCCTCTGTGCTCACTTGCGAAGCTATCCAGAGTTGCTGTTGTGCTTTCAGTAGAGGGATCGAATAAGGTGTTGACGCGGCTTGCGTCGCCGGTTCTTTCCCCCGTTGCGATGGGTCATCGATTGCAGGTTGAGCTCCATCGTTTTCCGGCGTCCCTTGCTCGGCGCTGTTTGTTGCAGTGGGCGGCGGATCCGGAAAAAAGCCACCGTTCTGCATCTGCTTCACGCTGCTCGCGACCGCGCGCAGGATCCGATCGAGATCTTCATCGGTATGCGCCGTAGAGAGAAAGCAGTTGCGACCTTCCCAGGTGTAAATGCCGTTATTCAGGAGATGATAAAAGAAAAGATCCATCCACTTGACTGACGGCGAGTTCACGAAGCGGAACAGCGAGCCGAAGTTGATCGCACGAAGGGGTAGCTCCGTCTGCTCGAAGTAAGCGTTGAGCGATTCGACGAAACGTGAAGTGCGCTGATTCAGTTGCGGGAGCAGCTCCGGTTGGTCCTTGAGATGTTCCAGCACGGCCAGGCTCGCGGCCATTGTGAGCGGGTTTTTGAAGAAGCTGCCGGCGAAGAGCGTCTTCTCAGTCTTTGGATACGAATTATCATCGTAGTTCCACCACCCGCCGTCGAAGGCATCCATGTAAGCCCCTTTACCGGCGATGACACCGATCGGCAGGCCGCCGCCAAGCACCTTGCCGTAAGTTACTAAATCAGATTGCACGTCGAAATAGGCTTGTGCGCCGCCGTTCCCGATGCGAAAGCCGGTCACGATCTCGTCGAAGATCAAAACTGTCTTCGTCTGGGCCGTAAAATCCCGGAGTTCCTGCAACAAGGCTTTGGGTTGAATGTCGGGCCTTCGACTCTGAACAGGTTCGACTAACACGGCGGCCAGTTCTTTTTGATGTGCCTTGAGGATCGCCAACGATTGTGGATCATCCCAGTCCAGCACCAGGACATCGGCAACAGCATGCTGGGTGATGCCAGGCGCGACTGGAACTATCTCTGTTTTATCGCGGTGCTTCAGTAGCCGTGCCATCGTTCCGTCAGACCAGCCGTGATAGGCGCCGGCAAAGATCGCAATCTTGTCGCGACGTGTAATGGTGCGGGCCAGGCGCATAGCTCCGATGATGGCCTCAGTTCCAGAGTTACAAAAATTCACTCTCTCTGAACCCGTCATTTGACAGATCAGCTCGGCAACCCTGCCCGCCAGCAGAGATTGCGGGCCGAGTTGCATCCCCGCCTTCATTTGCTCGTTCAATGCTTCGACGACAAAGGGTGGAGAGTGTCCGAACAGGTGCACGCCGAAGCCCATAGCAATGTCGATGTATTCATTGCCGTCCACATCCCACAGGCTCGAACCCAGCGATCGCTGACCGACAATCGGATAGATCAAATCCTTCCAGAGCAGACGGAATCCGACCGTCGAGCGGCTGTCGGCCAAAAATTGCCGATTGACTTGCGTCATTCTTTTTGATTCGCGCGTCCGTTTGTTGTAGTCGGCTACAAGCCAGTCCAAATGTCTCTTCTGGCGTGGAGTCAGGCCGTCTGTTGACCCTGGTTGAATGGGCTGATACGG
>JBKPPU010000410.1:0-2437 GCA_046733695.1 Acidobacteriota bacterium | reverse complement strand
ACGCCCGCATCTACTCGTCTTCTATCGCTGTCAGAACCTGTCAATGCGCGATGTGTTCCTGACTGCGAGTGCCTATCACTGTGTGCGGCTGCTTCAGTGCCAGCACCTGGTGCTCGACGGCGTTAGAATTCACAATCGCGTTAATCTGAACAATGACGGATTTCACATCAATAGTTCGCAATACGTGCACATCAGCAACTGCGACGTCGCTTGTCAGGACGATGCTTGTGCTTTGTTCGGCAGCAATAAGTTTGTTACGGTCACGAACTGCACGTTCAGTACGCGCTGGTCCGTGTTTCGCTTTGGTGGCGGAGAAGCGGAGAACATCACGATCTCCAATTGCGTGATCTACGACACGTACGGCTGTCCGATTAAGGCGAGGTTCGGCGCCAGATCACGTTTCGAAAACGTCAGCTTTTCCAATTTGGTGATGAGGAATGTGACCGGACCGATTTCGCTCGGTCTCGATTCAACTCGCCGCAATGCAAACGCCGATACTCAACCGGCGCCGCGGGGAGTTATCCGCAACATCAAGTTCAACGGTATTCGCGCAGTTGTCGTCGCGGAAGGTAAGCAACACGCCGATCTGCCGTGGCCACAGAAGTTTCGTCCCGGCGAAGCTCGCCAGTGCATCGTGTTGAATGGAGTCGGCGAAGAGTTTCTCGAAAACATCAGCTTTCAGGATGTCCATGTTACTTACGAAGGCGGCGGCACTGCTGCGGAAGCGCACCGTGAAGTGCCGAAGCTGGCCGGGGAGTATTTTGAGATAGGGACGCCGCCAGCCTATGGGATGTATGCGCGAAACGTTCGCGGCCTTTCCCTGAACAATGTGCGTGTTGAAGTGCAAACTCCGGATCTGCGCCCGGCTTTGATATTTGAAAATGTGTCCGATGCGGCCGTGAGTGCGTTGAGTGCTGAGTCAGATTCGAAAGCGGAATCGTTGCTGCGCTTCACAAACGTACGCGAGACTTTGTTATCTGCCTGTCGCATGTTGACGGCCGGTCCTGCATTCTTACACCTGATTGGTCCAGACAATGCAAGCATCAAGATCGACGGTGGCGATATGTCCAAAGCAGCAAAGCTCGTTACATTTTCGGGTGGAGCAACAGCGAAGGCAGTGAAACTTAAAACAGACAAACGTTGAAATCGACTACAGCATCAATTGGCCACCATTAATTTCAATCGTCTCGCCAACGACATAACTTGCCGCGTCCGAGGCGAGGAAGGCAATCACCGTGGCGCACTCAGTGGGTTTGCCGACACGTCCGAGTGGAATCGTAGAGACGAAGTTTTTGATCATCTCTGGAGTAGAAAATACTTGATGAAAAGGTGTGTCAATTACGCCGGGTGAAACAGCATTGACGCGTATACCATGCGGGGCAAGCTCTTTTGCAAGCGATTTAGTGAGCGCGATAAGGCCCGCCTTCGCTGCGGAGTATGCTCCCGCTCCTGGACCACCACCTGTGCGACCCGCGATCGAAGCGACATTGATGATGGCTCCCAAGCTGCGCTCGATCATTGAAGGCGCAACCGCTCGCGAACATAGCATCGCGCTCTTCAGATTAAGATTCAGAACTTCATCCCAGCGCTCTTCAGTCATTCGATTGAGACCCTGTCGCTCAATCAGCGAACCTGCATTGTTAACCAAAATATCAATTGGTCCTAACTCTTCGGAGGTGCGCCTCACGAGCATTTCGATCTCGTCTGCCTGTCGGACATCAGCTTTGATGCTGAGTGCTCGACCGCCTGACACCGCAATGGTGTCACGAACAGTTTCGGCCCCGCTCTGGTTAAAGTAATAGCCAATTGCTACATGCGCTCCCAAATCCGCAAACACCATGGCTGAAGCCGCACCAATTCCCGATGAGGCGCCTGTGATGAGCGCTACTTTGCCGGAAAGATCAAGATAGTTGTTCATCGTAATAAAGACTCACGGTTCAAGGCCTCACAAGACCGGCCGAATGCGTCCCCCGACCATAAAGAGCACCGCTGTACCCAGTAGCGGGAGCACGCCTGCAACCAGCAAGACTGGAGTATAGGAAAAAGTGATCGACAACTCATCCGGTGGTTAGGAGGTACAGTATCGCGCCAATGCCCGCACCAACACCACCTAAGCCCGCGGCGGATGCAACCGTTTCTTCAGGAAAATAGTCGCTCGGCAAAGCTGGAGTCGACGCAATTACGAGGGGAGATCTGGTGGGACAGCACTGTATAAACGAGCGACGACTACACGCACTCATCAACAGAGTCAAGAGCCTTCGCGCGTTTTCCACAAGGCTATCGGCTGGTTCTGTTTTATGGATGTCCATCCAGTCATGTTAATGGACCTTGAAATCTTTACCTTGGCCCAATCGATCGAATCGTGAGCTCCGTACCCATCGGAAGCTCGAGGTTGTCTTTGCCCTGAATAAAAACCGAGCCGGCCCCGCCTGCGGCG
>JBKPPU010000409.1:0-3255 GCA_046733695.1 Acidobacteriota bacterium | reverse complement strand
ACTTGTCAACGATTTCGTCCCTTAAACCATTGCGTAATTATTGAGAAATCTTAACGCTGGTCCGAGCCGTAAATCCAGCCAGACCATACTCTACCTTAAATCGGAAATCAAGCCTTTTTCACTACTTAGCGGCGCAGAGATTATGTTTTTTCGGTCACGCGTAGATGCCTCTCATGCGCGTGTCATAGGCCACACGGTCTATCGCCAACATGTACGCCGCGGTCCTGGTATCGACGTGGTGTGCATCGGCATAACGACACAGATCGTTGAAGCTCGCGACCATCTTTTGCTGCAGTCTCTCGTTGACCACGTCCTCGGGCCAAAAGTAGCCCATCCGGTCCTGGACCCATTCAAAATATGAGACAGTCACGCCGCCCGCGTTCGCCAGAATGTCCGGAACTACGAAGATCCCTTTTTCGTGCAGGATCTGGTCCGCAGCCGCCGTTGTTGGACCATTTGCGCCTTCCGCCAGCACTTTGCACTTGAGCCGGTCTGCATTTTCGGACTTTATCTGGTTCTCAGTCGCCGCCGGGACCAGCACGTCACACTCCAGCTCCAACAGTTCCTGATTGTTGACAAATTCCACACCTTCGTAGCCCTCGAAGGACCGCGTGGTCCTCAGGTACGCCAGAGCCTTGGGGATATCGATACCGTTAGGATTGTAAATCCCGCCGTGTATGTCCGATATCGCTACAACCTTATAACCGGTTTTGTGGAGTAACTCCGCACCGATCCCGCCAACATTCCCAGAGCCTTGCACCACTACGCGGGTCTCAGCCGGCGTCATCTTGAACCGCTTGATCGCTTCGTTGACCACAAAAAGTATGCCGCGTCCGGTCGCTTCGCGTCGGCCCGATGAACCGCCCAGGTCGATCGGCTTGCCGGTCACTACCGCTGTGACGGTGTGACGCGCGTGCATGGAGTAGGTATCCATGATCCACGCCATCGTCTGCTCGTTGGTGTTCATATCCGGAGCAGGTACGTCCTTCTCCGGTCCGATAAAGTCGAGCAACTCGGCTGCGTAGCGGCGCGTCATGCGTTCGAGCTCGCCTGCGGACATCTGCTGCGGATCGCAGATGATGCCGCCCTTCGCTCCGCCGAATGGTACGTTGACGACAGCACATTTCCACGTCATCCAGGCGGCGAGGGCCCTGACTTCGTCGAGACTAACGTCCGGCGAATAACGAATACCGCCCTTGGCTGGGCCACGGGCGAAGTTGTGCTGCACCCGGTATCCCTCGAAGACCTGAATGCGTCCTGAATCCATCTTGGTGGGGATGTAAACCTTCAATTCGCGGTTGGGAACTCTCAACACGGCGTAAAGGTCCGGGTCGAGATCCAGCAACTGTGCCGCACGGTCGAATCGCGACATCATCGACTCAAAAGGATTCTCTTCTTTTATCTCTCTGATATCGTCGACGTAAGTAGTGCTATACATGCTTACCATTGGAGCTTCTCCAAATCTGTGTAATCTGTGGATAAACTCAATCTAAAACCTCGTTCATCGATCCACTTCTAAAACCTTCGAGATCGAGCGTCACATATTTGAACCCCAACTCACGAAATCGCTTCGCGAGCTCGTCGAGCAAATCCTTTCGCAACACCTGGTCCATCTCGTTCGGCGCGATCTCGAGTCGCACGAGTTGATCGTGATGGCGCACTCTGAACTCCCGGAACCCAAACTCTCTCAAGATCTCTTCACCGCGATCGACTTTGCTCAGCCGTTCAATCGTCACCGTCGTTCCATATGCGATACGTGACGAGAGGCATGGGCTCGCAGGCTTGTCCCACGTCGGCAGGGTTGCTTTGCGGCTCAACTCACGCACTTCACTCTTAGTTAGACCAACTTCAATCAGCGGACTGCGCACGGCATGTTGCGCTGCTGCTTGCCTTCCCGGACGAAAGTCACCCACGTCACCCACGGTGGATCCATCAACAATGCTTTTGATTCCACGTGTTCGCGCCACCGACTCGAGCTTTGTGTATAACTCGTCTTTACAAAAGAAGCAGCGATTCGCGTTGTTCGCTTGATACGCGGGATTCTCGAGCTCTTCGGTGTCGATCAACTCGTGTTGAAAACCAAACGTTTCGACAACGCGATCGATCTCTGCGCGTTGATATGCAGGCAGACTTGCGGACTGACCAGTAATGCAGACGGCACGCGAGCCCAACTCTTCGTTTGCAACGTAAGCGACATAACTGCTGTCGACGCCGCCTGAGTAAGCGACGATTACCGACTCCAGTTTACGAAAGAGCTCGCGCAGTCTTTCTTCCTTGGCAATTGTATTCATTGGAGAACCGCATGTTAGCTTATGCATCAATTGCTACGCAACCAGCATCTCAGCCACAGATCCGCGGTATCTGTGGCAAGAATTCTGCGAGGAGTGTGCTAACATCGAAACCTCCCCGGATCTTCTTCAATGTCTGAATTGAGCGCCTCATTCTGGAAGAGACTTTTGCCGTTCGCTCCGTGCCTCGTCCTGTTCGCGGTGTGCTCTGTTGCACCTGCGCAAACGGTCGATGTGTTTGGCGACGACGCGGCCGATCCGGTGCGACTGTTCGAACGCGGACAAAGCGCGCATTCGCGTGGTGAACTGGAAAAAGCGATCGGGTTCTACGAGCAGGCGATAAAAGTGCGTCCGGAGTTTCCGGAAGCGGAGTTCCAACTTGGCAGCGCCCTCGCCTCGCTCAACCGGCTCCCCGAAGCTGAAGCCGCCTTTCGTCGCGCGATCACTTACAAGAAGAATTGGTCGCTTCCGTATTCCGCACTCGCCGTCGTGCTGATGCGGCAGTCTCGCGACAAAGATGCAGAACCATTTTTTCGTCAGGCGTTGACTCTCGACAACAAAGAACCGGTAGCGTTGCGAATGCTTTCGGAGTTACGGCTGCGGGCAGGCGACTCCAAAGAGGCTCTCGATCTCGCGAAAAGAGCGACAGCAAATCCTGAAGCTCCCGCTTCTGCATGGGTAACTCTGGCTATGGCGGAGCGAGCCAACGGAAATAAAACTGCCGCCAAAACGGTACTAGACCAGGTGCTTGCGAATGAACCGGAGAATATCGCCGCGCTTATGGAACGCGCAGATCTTTTCAAAGATGAAAAGAACTTCGATCTCGCCATCACGGATCTCAGAGTTGCCGCGAAGTTGAAGCCAAAGGATAAAGGTGTAGCGTCGCGGTTGGCCCAGGCACTGCAGGAAGGGGATAAACCGGATGAGGCACTCGCGGTAGCAAAGGCCGCCGGACTCGAAGTACAAA
>JBKPPU010000408.1:0-3161 GCA_046733695.1 Acidobacteriota bacterium | reverse complement strand
GACTCACACCTGGTCTCAACTTGTAGGACCCCTTCCCTAGATTTAGCCAATGGTTGCGAATAAAACCAGTCGTTTTGCTTTTGATTGGTGGATTATTCAGAAGCGTTTCGTCTATCTGGTAATCGCCATCTTCCTGCTCTGTGCCAGCGCCGCCGGTGCCGCCCTCTATGTCTGGAAATACGGCAATCCGTTCAAGAACGTGGCGGTTGTCAATTATCCACCCGGGGCCCGGTTCGTTTCGTTCGACGGCGACGTCCGCGTCATCCGCTCCGCCACGCGCGAAATGATTCCGGCCAACGGCGACACAGAGCTTTACCCCGGCGACACAGTACAAACCCAGGCCAACGGCCGCGCCCGCATTGGTCTCGCCGACGGCTCGACTCTACTGGTCAAGCCAAACAGCACCATCATCATCCGCGATAACGCCCGCGCCGATGACGGTAAGAAAACTAACGTTCACGTCAAGGTCGACAGCGGTCAGCTCTCGGTCAGAACCGAGCAGCAGGCCGACGGCACTACGAACGTCGTAGAAACGCCGAAGACCAAGAACACGATGAGCGGAGAGACGAGCGCGAGTTTCGGCGTCAATGCTGAGGGTACTGAAGAAATCCGCGTCGCTACTGGTGCCATCGAGACCACCAACCAGGCGGGTGATAAAGCCTCGATCAAAGGTGGCGAGTATGTTTCAGTCAACAACTCGGGTCGCATCTCGCCCGCGCAGAAATTATTGGACGTGCCGCAACCTGCCAAACCTCACGATCTCGAACAGGTTCCGGTTGGGCCAAATGGAGCTGCAAGCGTAGCGCTGAAGTGGCAGCGTCCACAGTCGGGAACACCTTCGTACTATCGAGTTGAAGTCGCCACTTCTCCGTTCTTCGTTACGGATGGAAAAGTTATCGAGCGAGATCAACTCGTAGCCACTGAGTTTGGTGCGAGCGATCTTCGTCCCGGCGTTTACTTCTGGCGCGTCAGAGCGACAGCCGCGAGCGGCCAGATCAGTGATTGGAGCGACCCACTCAAGTTCATGGTCACCAGCCGTGGCACTGGCTCACAAGTCGCCGTCTCCGATCTCAGCACGGAATTGCTCGGCGGTAATATCTATCTGATTCGAGGAAAGGCTGAACCAGGAACGACAATCCGTGTGAGCGGACGCGAAGCGAGCGCCGCACACGATGGGGCATTTCAAATCCAGGTCACAGCCGGCAACACAACGCGAGAACTTACACTCGAAGCAAAAGATTCACAGGGAAACAGCAGTCAATATAAAGTTTCGCTTTCAGCACGCGCCCCGCGCGGCAAAATCTAAGCCATTACGATGTCGAGTCACGTAATTCTTTTAACGGATGCCCATGAAGCTCCCGCCTACGAGTTAATCGAGGCGTTGCGGGCGGCTGGCGTAAAAACGTTGATCGAAGGGTTGCGTGAAGTCGAAGTAGAAGTGGCGCTCGCCAAGCAACAGAAGCGCGACGGATTGCGCGGCGCTGAAGGTCCACCTCCCCTCGCAGTTCTTTATGAGGTTGTACCGGGAGCGGATATGGTCGAACTCCACACCGCGATCGACCACGCGAAAGCGTTCTGGCCCGGAGCTCCCCTCGTCGCGTGTCGCCGTCAAACCAACGGGTATCAGAGTCATAACCTCCGCAGTCTCGACGGCGTGAGTCTCAAGCGGCTTGGCTTTGCCGCGATTGCAGACAAGTCAGGACAACTTCCTGCCCTGCTTCGCGAAATCGAAGGTCACGGTGAGTTGCGCATGCCGCCTATGTCGGAGAAGCCGGCAGACGTTGAACCTTCTTCGCTCCCAAAGAAGATCAAAGCGAGTCACTTGCGAGCGGCATACGACCTCGTCTCGTCACTACATTTCAGTGGAGATCAAAGTGGTGCCGCGGGTACGGCGCTTGCTGGGTTGGCCGATCTGATTCACGCAGATCGTTGGGCCATCTATACTTTTTCGGAATCAAAGGGTGTTGAAGGCGCAAACCTCGAAGCGATTGCCGTTAGACGCCCTGGACAGGAAGGCTCCAAGACCGAAGAAGAGTGGGGACGCCTGCTGAACGTCGAACCGGATCTTCCCATCGGATCAGAAACCAAAGCTGCCAAACGCGCCGCCGCAGGAATGGGCATCATCAAGCGGAAAGAAAAGCGACAGTTTGTGGTCGCCATTCCTTTGATTTGTGGCGAGAGAATACTCGGCGTCATCGAAGGCATTCGTGAAGGTCACGGCGCCCGTGCGTTCAAGAAAGCCGACGTGGCTTTACTCGATTCGCTTTCATTGCCGATTGCCTCAGCACTCGCAAACGCAGTCCGTATCGCCGAAGCCGAACGACTTTCACAAACGGACGATCTCACAAAACTTCACAACGCCCGCTACCTGCGCCAGTTTTTGCTCAACGAAATCCGCCGCGCGCGCCGTTACGGATCGAGCGTGGCCGCGTTGTTCCTCGACCTCGACGACTTCAAACAGATTAACGACGTATACGGGCACCTCGTTGGTTCACACGTGCTGATGGAAATAGCCGCAGTGATCCTTTCCTCGATCCGCGACACTGACGCCGTCGCTCGTTATGGTGGTGACGAATTCGTGATCGTGTTGCCCGACACAGGAATCGAACTAGCCGGACAAGTCGCTGAACGCATTCGCCAGAAGATCACGCGACACATGTTCAACGGCGGCCGCCGTCTACAGCTCCCCTTGACCGCGAGTTTCGGAGTCGCGGCATTTCCGAAACACGCTTCGTCCCCCCAACAACTAATCGCCTGCGCCGACACGGCGATGTATGAGGCCAAAGCCGCCAACAAGAACTGTGTTCGCTTCGCCGCCGATCTGGCTTCCCGAGAGCCAGCCAAACGCGCGGTCCCGACGACCGAAGCCGCAGATTACACGGAATTGCCAAACTGAGTTTTGGATTTCTCTGTGCGACCTCTGTGTTCTCTGTGACTCTGTGGTTGTTGTATCGTGAATTCCTATAACCACGGAGACACAGAGAACACAGAGGTTTCACAGAGAAGAATTGCTAAACCACGTAAAGTTTCCAGTTTACGGCGTGTATGTTCAGGGTGTATCTTAGGATTTCGGACGTGTTTGGGCGTCTAAGGGGGGTAAAGAGCGATGGTTGGACTCGCTACTTACTGAATTTACCGCCGATCCCACCCGAAGTTCCATT
>JBKPPU010000407.1:0-9167 GCA_046733695.1 Acidobacteriota bacterium | reverse complement strand
AACCTAAAAAAGTGGCGCTCGTCGCCTGCATGCGCAAGCTTTTGACCATCATTAACGTCATGATCAAGACGAATACAAAATGGCAACTGGCACAAAAATCCATTTGACAAACAACACAATTGCTCGCGGTAGCGGGTGGGTACGTTGAAGGCACTGTCGAACGCTGCGCGGCACAAACCCGCTACCGCGAGGTGGTTCTGACCCTGTTACGGGAGAATGCGCCAGTTGTTGTTGGGTGCTGTGGGGATTGTTTTGTTTCGTTCAACCCAATCGATGATCAATTCTCGAATCTCTTCACTCGATCGATAGACCACTGGGGCATTTTTGTACATGTCGTAGCCGCCACCACCGTTGACGCGATAATTGTTCGTAGCGAGACGGAGCTTTCGCGTTGGCGCAAGTGGCTGACCACGAAAGCGGAGGTTCTGAATTCGTTGACCAATCGGTTTTGAGATGTCGAGGTCGTAAGTAACACCTTCGGCGATGTCGAAGTTGTAAGCCGGAATCTTTTCATCGACCAAATCGCTGAGCGGTTTGCCCGGTTCGTAAGTCTTGAAATACTTCGCCGAGTGTTCCAAAGCGTCCTTCAGTTGCTGCCCGGTAACTTCCAGCACCGCGAGCGTGTTTTCGTAAACGTAAAGACCGGCAATGTCACGAACACTCACCGGACCTTTCGCGATATGGGCCTGGTCGTTGAAGCTTGCCGCCATCGATACGTCCGCTTTACCGGCTTCCAATTGCACCTTCTGAATCAAATCCAGGATGGCCGTGTCGCGAAAACGCGCGTCGCGGGCCGTCAACTCTTCGGGCGACTGCCCAATGACTCGCGACAACCACCCTTGCGTCTCCTGATCGTAAGGCTCCGCGAGTTTGACTACTTCGGGATCGGGTTCCACGCGATCGTCTGCATAAATTGTTCGTGCTGACTTCGCGTACATTCGCCAACCGCTTCCCGCCCGTTGCAAATACAGATCGGCGCGCGCGAGATGACTTCCCCAGCGATTGGCCTGAGTCAACAGCACGCCGTTGATATAGACCGACGGCACGTCGCGGTGCGTGTGGCCCATAAAGATTACGTCAACCCCGGGAACCTCTTTCGCGATTGCAATAGCTTCGTTCTCGTGCAGCACCTGGCCCGGACTCACTTCACCTGTGCGCAGATCCTCTTCAAGTCCCATGTGCATAGCGACTACAACGACGTCAACCTTCTCCTGCTCACGGAGGATCGGCACCCACTTGCGAGCTTCAACCAACGGTTCATGAAACTCCAGACCGGCATAGTTCGGCGGATTGTCCCAATTCGGAATTCCCGGCGTTGTCAGACCAAGCACTCCAATCTTCACACCTGCGACTTCCTTCACGATGTAAGGCTTGTAGTGAGTTTGGTCTTTACCCTTGTCGTAGGTGTTGGCTGACAACCAGGGGAACTTCGCTTCGCTACGTGCTTTCTCCAGAACCTTGAGACCAAAGTTGTATTCGTGATTACCGACCGTCATCGAATCGTAGTTCAGCGAGTTCATGACCAGCATCATTGGATCGATCGGCTTATTGTTCTTGCGCCCGTGAAACGATTCGAGCGGAGAACCTTGAATCGTATCGCCGGAGTCGATGAGTAAGACGTTCGGTTGTTCCTTGCGAACGCGCTTGATCAAGGTGGCAATTTTTGCGAGGCCACGATTGTCGGGCTTGTTTGTGTAGTAATCGATGGGCAGGATGTTGCCGTGCAAGTCCGTGGTTCCAAGCACAGTGATTTGGACCCGGTCGGGTGCAAAGCTCCGTCCACAGAGAACCAACGTGAGCATGATGACGAGTGTCGCCAGGGAGTAGATGAATGGTGAAAATTTACGGTTCTTCATAGTTTCAGCCAACTTAGCCGCGGATTCACGCCCATTGAACACGGATTGCAATCTGTGTTCATGTGGGTAAAATGCCTTGTTGGTAATAATACCTTGCGCAAGAACGTGCCGGAAATTGATTGCGAATGGATAGTTTAGTCACTTCAAACATTCGTCAGCGGCCGATTCGCACGCTCGTCAGCGTTGCGGGCGTCGCCCTGGGCGTGAGTCTGATTATGCTTTTCACCGGGCTTGCCCGCGGTATGTCAAACGACCTTCAGCGCCGGGCTACGAACGTCCGGGCCGAGTTGATCTTTATGCGGCCCGGCGCGATCCAGTTTAATTCCTCCACCGCGAATCTCGATACGCGATACGCCGATCGGTTGAAGCAAATAGAAGGCGTGCAGGATGCGTTACCGATGATTCGCAATTTCGTTCAAGGCAGCAAGGGAATCGGTATTGAACAGCTCGACGGTGTCAACTGGGACGGCTACGCGCAGATGAATGGAATGACCCTCGTCGCTGGACGAGGACCGCAGGACCTTAACGAAGTGGTCATCGATGAGACTAAAGCGCGAACCAGCAACTACCATGTGGGCGATATCATCAAGCCTTTAAATAATACCGACCAGTATCGGATCGCAGGGATTTATACACCTGAATCGGGACCGCGCGTGAAGATGTCGCTCGAGGCGATGCAAAAAGCGATCGAAGCTGAGAATAAATGTACGTTTATCTTTGTGAAGCTCAACAATCCGGATCAATTGCAGGAAGTCGCAAAGCGAATCAATACGGAGTTGCCGGGCAACACGATTCAGCCAACTAGCGAGGTGTTCACGAGTTTTGAAAAGAGTATTCCTTACCTTACTGTTTTTCTCCGTGTACTGGTTGTACTGGCCGCAGTGGTGAGTTCGCTCGTGGTGATGCTTGCGATGTACACGACGATCACTGAACGCACACGCGAGATCGGAATCCTGAAGGCGATGGGCGCGTCGCGTGGTTACATCGTAGGCATCATTGAGAAGGAAGCGATATTGATCAGCATCATCGGACTGCTCGCGGGCTTCGCAGTTTCGCTGGTGGCGGGATTTCTGATTCACAAAGCGTACGGGCTTGTTTTCGAGTATAGCTGGGCGTGGGCGTCGGTCGCGGCAGCGATTGGTATTGTTGGAGGAATTCTCGGAGCGCTGTATCCGGCATGGCGCGCTTCAAACCTCGATCCTGTCAATGCTCTGGCGTATGAGTGATCCGCGTTAATCCGTATCCATTCTTCCAAATCAATAACAGCCCAATCGCAGCCCAGAAAATATCTCGGCCTTTCCTCACTATCGCGAGCGTTACGCCGATGTCTTTCGTGAAGCCGAGAACCTTCGACACCGACCCCGTTCCACCTTCATCAACACCCGCGCGCAGCGGGATAAACTTGAACGATACGCTGATAATTCGATTCACTGATTCGAGAATGAACGCCTGCATGAGCGTCGGGGCGATCGGACTGATGAACGAGAGTGTGATGAATACCTCCAACACTCCGGCGAGGTGGAAACACATGTCCAAAGCAAAGATCAAAATAAAGCTGCGCCGGCTCGTCGTGTAGAAACCATAGATGCGTTCTTCGAGCGACTCCGCACGCGGTTTCAATTTGCCCATAAACTTCCGAGCCACTCCGCGATCGCCAAGGTATCCCACCGCGCCGCTGAGAAATCTTGTCTGGCGTCGAATGATCAGGTAAATGAGCGGCAGGATCAGAAACGTGACGATGAGCGCTGCGATGCTCGCGTAGCGTAACGGCTTGGGCAGTGAAAACGTCAGTAACAGAGTCGCCGTGCCGCTAAAGATGAAGAGCACCACCGACAATGCGTAAAAAATATTCTCGATGGCGAGTCCTGATAGACCAACCATCAACGGCACGCGATCTTTAACGAAAACTGCCTTCGACGGCTCGCTCACTGCCACGCTAACGAAAGGAATGATATTGCCGAGCGCATCGCCCATCAGCCGTGCGGCGAACGCAGTTCGGAAAGGAAGTCGATATGACGGTTCAATGCAGCGAGTCCACGCGACGGCGCGAACGATGTAGCGAATGCTTGAAACGGCGAGAATGAGAAGGAAGCCGGCGCCGAGTCGCTGAATGCGCGCGACGATCTCGCCGACGCCCGCATGGCTGACAAAATACGCAAACAGAATCAGGCCTAATAGACCGAAGATGATTCCAAGTGGAGCAAATCTCCTGCTCCGGCTTTGATTCGCAATCAAGTCATTTTCCGGCATAGATTCCGAAGCCAGGTTAGACAGGATTTACAAGATTATTCAGGATTAACATGTAAATCTTGCTTCAATCTTGTAAATCCTGTCCAACTAATTAGGTCACTTCATTTTGTGCCCATTTAGAGCTTGGTTTATGATGGCACGTTCCATTCCAAGGACGGCAAAACGAGCATCATTACTATGAGTCAATCTCAACCAGCCATAACACAACCCCTGGCAAGTCCATTAACTACACTTTCTGAAGACGAGACAATGTTTCGCGCCAGCGTTCGCGAATTCGCCGAGGGCGAGATACGCCCGCGCGTCGAGCACATGGACGAAGCCGCGAAACTCGACTCGGCAGTTATCCAGCAGTGTTTTAGTCTCGGATTGATGGGTATTGAAACTCCGGAAGAGTTTGGTGGCGCGAGTGCAAATTTTTTCACTGCGATTCTCGCGGTTGAAGAGTTGTCGCGAGTTGATGCCTCGGTCGGAGTCTTTGTCGACGTACAAAACACGCTTGTCAATAACGCATTCATCCGTTGGGGCACACCCGATCAGAAGAAGAAGTATCTAACCCGGCTCGCCGCTGAGAGCGTCGGCGCATACGCGTTGAGTGAACCCGGATCCGGCTCCGATGCATTTGCCATGCAAACTCGTGCAGTCGAGAAAGACGATCACTATCAGCTCAACGGCCGCAAACTTTGGATCACCAACGGCATCGAGGCTGAAATCTTTGTCTTGTTTGCCAACGCGAATCCGGAAGCCGGTTATCGCGGCATCACGGCGTTCATCGTCGAAAAGAGTTTTCCGGGTTTTTCGATCGGGAAGAAGGAAAACAAACTCGGCATCCGCGCCTCGTCAACAGTGGAATTGATTCTCGAGGATTGCAAGGTGCCGAAGGAGAACGTTCTCGGCGAACCCGGCAAGGGATACAAGATCTCGATCGAGACACTCAACGAGGGCCGCATAGGAATCGGCGCACAGATGATTGGGATCGCCGCGGGCGCGCTGGAGAGTGCAATTGCTTACACGGCCGAGCGACAACAGTTTGGTAAGTCAATCAACCAGTTTCAGGGAGTTCAATTCCAACTGGCTGAAATGGCAACTGAACTGGAAGCCGCGCGTTTGATGGTCTATAACGCGGCGCGCATGAAAGACGCTGGTGTGAATTTCGTCAAAGAAGCAGCGATGGCGAAACTCTACTCGTCGCGTGTCGCCGAGCGCGTGAGCTCGAAAGCGATCGAGTTGTACGGTGGTTACGGTTACGTGAAGGATTATCCGGTTGAGAAATACTGGCGCGATTCGAAGATTGGTGCGATTTACGAGGGCACCTCGAACATGCAACTGCAAACGATCGCGAAACTAATCATAGGAAAATGACAGCAGAGGCAGGAGCAAATAGCAGGAGCAGTCAGTAACTGCACCTGTTCGCTGCTGCTGCGTACTGATTATGAATACTGATACTAAAGTTTTGAAGCTTGTGCGGAAGTCGGATTCGGCAGTCACTACTGACCCAACCATTCACGAGGAGTTGCCGGATCACAAGCTACTGGTCGAGATGTATCGCACGATGTACCTGTCGCGACGTCTCGATGATAAAGAGATTCAACTCAAGGGACAGAATCGAATCTTCTTTCAGATCAGCGGCGCGGGACACGAAGCTGTGCTGGTTGCGGCGGGAGTGGTGCTGAAGCCCGGCTACGACTGGTTTTATCCATACTACCGAGATCGCGCGCTTTGTTTGCAGCTCGGAATGACGCCGCTGGAAATGCTCCTTGCAGGGGTCGGCGCCGAGGCGGATCCGAGCTCACACGGACGCCAGATGCCTTCACACTGGGGTCACAGGAAACTGAACATCGTCTCGCAGTCTTCGCCGACAGGAACGCAATTGCTTCAGGCTGTCGGCTGCGCTGAGGCGAGTTATCGCTACAGTCTGGTTCCGGAACTTCAGAAGCGAGTCTCTAATTTCCGCGACGATGAAGTCACATACGTCTCACTCGGCGACGGCACGAGCAGCGAAGGCGAATTCTGGGAAGCACTCAACACTGCTTCGAATTTGAAACTGCCGGTGGTGTTTCTGGTCGAAGACAACGGCTACGCGATCAGCGTCCCCGTCGAAGTGCAAACTGCGGGCGGCGACGTGTCCAAACTGGTCGAAAATTTTCCGTCACTGTATCTGCAGCGATGCGACGGCACAGACCCAATTGAATCTCTGGAAGTGATGCGGCGTGCAGTTGAATACTGTCGCGATCGAAAAGGGCCAGCCCTGGTCCACGCGAAAGTTATCCGTCCGTATTCACACTCGCTTTCAGACGACGAAAAACTTTATCGACCAGACGAAGAACGCGCCAGTGACGCTGAGCGCGATCCGGTAAAACGTTTCGGCGCGTTGCTGATCGACGAAGGCGTGCTCGATCAGGACGAGTTACAACAGATTAAGAACGAAGTCGATCGGATCGTGAACGAAGCTGCCGACGTCGCTTTGTCCGCTGCTCAACCTCCGAAAGAAACGGCAACGCAGTTTGTCTTCTCACCTGATGTCGATCCCTGCTCGAAAGAATTCGATACCGAAGATCGGGTTCAGCTTTCGGGAAATGCGGGCACGATGGTCGACCTCATCAATCGCTGTCTCGTTACGGAAATGGCTCGCGATCCTCGCATCCTCGTGTTTGGCGAAGACGTGGCTGACTGCTCGCGCGAACAGTACCTCGAAGGCGTGAAAGGTAAGGGCGGCGTTTTCAAAGTCACTGCGAATCTGCAACGCAAGTATGGAAGCTCGCGCGTCTTCAATTCGCCACTTGCGGAAGCAAACATCGTCGGACGCGCGATTGGGATGGCGACCCGCGGGTTGAAACCGGTGGTTGAGATCCAGTTCTTCGACTACATCTGGCCCGCGATGCACCAGATTCGCAATGAGCTGGCATTGCTGCGATGGCGATCGGGAAACGAGTGGAAGGCGCCGGTTGTGATGCGTGTGCCGATCGGTGGTTATCTGAAAGGCGGCGCCGTTTACCACTCGCAATCCGGTGTTTCGACGTTCACTCAGATTCCCGGTTTGCGAGTGATCTATCCCTCGAATGCGCTCGACGCCAACGGGCTTTTGCGCACTGCGATTCGGTCGGACGATCCGGTCCTCTTTCTCGAGCACAAGCATCTCTATCGACAGGCTTACAACAAGTCGCAGTATCCGGCTGACGACTTCATGATCCCGTTCGGTAAAGCAAAGAGAGTTCGCGAAGGTACGGACATCTCGATCATCACGTATGGCGCGCTCGTTCAACGTTCAATCGTCGCGGCGAAACAGATGGAACAGGAGGGCATCAGTGTCGAGATCATAGATCTTCGAAGTCTGGTCCCGTTTGATTGGCACGCGATTGCGGAGAGTGTGAAAAAAACAAATCGCGTGATCGTCGCGCATGAGGATTCACTCTCGTTTGGTTATGGGGCTGAGATAGCCGCGCGGATTACGGGCGAGTTGTTCGAGTATCTCGATGCGCCCGTGAAGCGCGTTTGTGCGCTCGACACCTTTGTTGCCTACGCTCCTCAACTCGAAGACGCGATCCTCCCGCAGGCCTCCGATGTGGCTAAGGCTATGGCTGAGCTGAGAGCTTATTAGACAGGATTGCAAGATGTAACAGGATTGACAAGATTCTGTTAATCCTGAGCATCTTGTAATCCTGTCCAAAGTTCCCTCACCGTACAGCCCCTGTATTGTTCCCCTTCGCACATGTAAGTCCATTTGCTCTAATTCTCTACACATTTAGCTGGCATAAATCTTGCCAAATTCATTCGACACAAGGGAGGTACAACCGATGGATAAGCACGTATGGAGCGTTCTCGGCGCTGCGATTCTGACTCTCGCACTCGCCGCTGTCGCTCTCGCACAAACAACTACCGTCACCAAGACGGTGCAGAATCCCGACGGCACTTACACAATCATTGAGTATCCCGCTAAGAAAGAAGTTTTGGTTAACCTGACCCCGATCAACGTAACTGGTGCAAAAGGAGTGGCCACCATTCTCCGCGATGACGATGGGACCAGAATCAAACTGAATCTTACTGACGTTCCCGCAGATCTATCTGCGATGACTCTTTATGCGGTCGATGACAAAGGTGTAGTTACGGCGATCGGTCCTGTAGCTATTTCGAATGGCACCGGAACGCTGATGGCAACCACACCGCTGTCGAGGTTCATGCTTGTTGCTTCGCCAGAGCCGGCCTTGACGGCATACGATGCGAATACCAAAGTGATGTTCAGAAGCGCAGTGCCCGAAGGCTTCACGGTTATCCCGTTGACGAGCCCTGCGGGTGAGACGGTGTCGGCAGTGGCGGCGCCAGGAGCAGCGCAAGCGCAGACTACGGTGACAACAACGCCCGGCGCAGTAGTCACCAGTCCAGGCGGCAACACTACGATAGTAGTTCCGATGAAGGAAACCCAAACCACTTACACCGCGCCGTTGCTCAATATTCCGGCCTACAAAAAAGGCGATGACACCAAAATCAAAGTAGATTTCACTGGTGCGCTCGCGGGTGCGCGCGCAAATGTGTTCATCACGCCGCGGAAAGACGGACCCACTGAGGTCAACATGCGTTTCCATGATCTGAAGGAAGCGCCTGCCGGTCAGATGTTTATTGTTTGGGCGGTTTCACCTGACAACAAGTTCACGAAACTCGGTCAGGTAATAAACACAAAGGGCCGCAACGAAGCGGAGATCAAGTCAGAAGTAGCACTGTCGGACTTCGGTTTGGTAATTACGATGGAAGGCGCTGAGGGCGCAATACCGGTTGGACCGGCCGTCGGAACAATCCACATCGTTCCATAGTGTCCACTTCGTCCACAGATTACACAGACCAAACTCTGTGTAATCTGTGGATTTAACTCTTGTCAAATCCTTCACAAAAACCTTTCACTCCGTGACCATTCTGCGTTAATATGTCTCGCCTGAGTTGCGCTGTGCCTCAGGTCTCCCGACTGGGCTCCGAGTGCGAGCCAATCATCTTTTGCCAATTTGCGACGAACCCTGCCCGTGACCCCTTTCACGCGCCGAAGTTCTCCGTTTTTGTTCGGGTTAACGACAATGA
>JBKPPU010000406.1:0-9313 GCA_046733695.1 Acidobacteriota bacterium | reverse complement strand
TGACAATTCAACAACGGCAAAATGCGCGGCTCAACCTCCCACACTAACGAGTGATGAGCATCGCCGTTGAGCATGAAAGGTTCATACTCACGGCGACAAATAAAGGCGAGCGCAGCACACTCCCAACTGCGAGTACGCATCAGCCGGACCCATCAGGAGGAAACTTCTGATGGGCAATCCGCGTCCGCGGCCGGTGCGACTGGCCGAAAAACTGCTCCAAATTCGGATTGGTCTTGGTCTATCGCAGACGCAGATGCTCGAACGTCTCGGCTTCAGTGACAGCATGCACTACGGCCGAATTTCAGAGTACGAGCAGGACAAACGCGAGCCCACGCTGATAACCCTGCTTGCCTACGCCCGCGCAGCGAGCCTCCACCTCGAAGACATCGTTGACGACAACCTCGAGCTCCCGAGAAAACTTCCCGGCAACGTTAACTACCGCGGGATCAGTCGAAAATCTCGAAAATAGGGAATTTAATAGGACCTATATGTCTTATCAGTCCTATAAGCCCTATACTGTCCGCGCATGCACGTCTTCTACACGCCGCGCTACTACGCTGAGATAGGCGCAGGACACGTTTTTCCAATCCGTAAATTCGAACTCGTTCGCGATAAGTTGCTGGCGGAGCGAACACTGCAGCCGGATGAAATTATCGAACCGGATCCCGCAAGTATCGAAGATGTCCTCCTCATCCACACTGAAGATTACGTTGCACGTTTGTGCAATGGCAGCTTAACTGCAAAAGAGCTCAGACGACTCGGCCTGCCGTGGTCCGAGTCACTCGTCCGTCGCTCCTTCTATGCTGTTGGAGGCACTCTTGCAGCGGCACAGGCTTCGCTGAGTGCAGGCTACAGTTCAAACCTCGCGGGCGGTACGCATCACTCCTTCCCCGATCGTGGCGAGGGATTCTGTGTATTGAACGACGTGGCTGTCGCGATCCGCTCGATGCGCGCCAAAAGGTTGATCAGCCGAGCGGCCATAGTCGATTGCGACGTTCACCAGGGCAACGGTACCGCTACCATCTTTTCCCGTGATACGGATACGTTCACCTTCTCGATGCACGGCGCAAACAACTATCCACTCTTCAAAGCACAATCTTCTTTGGACGTCGAACTGCCGGACGGCACTTCGGATGACGAGTATCTCGAGACTCTCGCGCGTCACCTGACAACTGTGTTTGCCCACGACGCGGACATCATTTTCTATCTCGCTGGCGCAGATCCGTACGCGGGAGACAAACTCGGTCGCCTTGCTCTTTCGATTGAGGGATTGCGTGCACGCGAGGAGTTTGTACTGCGCGAATGCTACGAACGTGAAGTGCCGGTCGTGACTGTGATGTCGGGCGGCTACGGCAAAGACATCAACGATACGATCGAGATTCACTGTAACACCATTCGCGCAGTTAAAGAGGTTTTCGAAACTCCGGTTGCAACTCGCCGGCGGGCCTGAACGTTAGGTTACGAGAGAGATGCGAAGAATCTTCCGACTCCTGTTCTTAGTGGCGCTGGGCCTCGTCATCGGCCTGATCGGTTACGAATGCATCATGTTTGTGCGCGTGCTCATGCTGCGCAATGGCAATCCTTCGTCAACGTCGCTGATCGACACGCGTATTAAGGAAGCCAAAGCCAAGGGCCAGCAACCTAAACGTGAACAGATCTGGGTGTCGCTGGACAAGATTTCGCCCAATCTGCAGCGCGCAGTGTTAGCTGGTGAGGACACAAATTTCCTCACGCATCACGGTTTCGATTACGAAGCGATTCAGAAAGCGTTCGAGCAGGCGCAGCGGGAAGCGGCACGCGAGGCGAAGGCTGAAGGTGAAGATGACGACTGGCTCCCTAGTCTTCCCGAGTTTAAGCGTGGCGGTTCGACGATCAGTCAGCAGCTCGCGAAGAATCTGTACCTTTCATCGCAGCGATCGTTTTTGAGAAAGGGTCAGGAGGCGGCGCTGACGATCATGCTGGAACGCACGCTGACGAAGCGTCGCATACTCGAGATTTATTTGAATGTGATTGAATGGGGAGATGGAGTTTACGGCGCTGAAGCTGCGTCGCAACGTTACTTTCACAAGCCTGCATCAGCGTTATCCGCCAACGAAGCGGCGTTCCTCTCGGCGATGATTCCGAATCCGCGCACAGTCTTCAATCCGCAGGTAAACCCGCGACGCGTTGCTCGCCGGCAGCGCATCATCCTGCGCGGCATGCCTTACATCAAACTACCTTAGCCACAAAAAGGCACAAAAAGCACAGAACGACGTATTTAGTTTTTTGCGGCTTTCTTGCTGCGCATGGTGAAGGACTTCAGGAAACGTGTGACGTTTGGGTTGTCGTTCCTGACATTCACCATCGCCATATAGACCTCTCGTCGATCACCCGTGGCTTTGGTAAACACTCGAAAGCGAGCTGGAATTGGGCATTGGCTCATGTCAACCTCGCGTCCCCAATACCCATTCGAAGACACGTCTTTTTCGCCTTGCGGATTACAGCGACCGTCACTGTCGCCACCGGTATATGCACCTCCAGCCACTGCGCTCAGATCCTTGAAGAGCAGTTGGTCCATCGCCGTTTTGTCGTCGGCGCCATATGTCGGCCCGGTAAACCAGACAATCGTGTAAGCGTTCCCACCTGACAACGAAAGGTATGCATTCGTTTTCACCATCTCGCCACTCATAGGCGAGGATCTTGAGACAAGTGTGCCCTTATTCGGTGGAAATGCCGTGAAAGGTAAACCGGCAGGCAGCTCATCTTCGCCCAATACTTCAAGATCTGAAGGTATAGACGCAGATGACGACGGCGATGGCGGCGGCAGGGGAGCAGGCTTTACGTTCGTAGCCATCAAACTGAGGTTCGTCAATTCCGACCCGGAAGTGGTCCCCTTAACTTTCGGCGCCGCCGGTTCATTCGTGTTCGTCGCTACAACCGGATACTCTCTCAAGCGTTCGGCTTTGACAAACTCCCAGGGCGCAGTCGGATTAGCTTGCTGCCACAACCCGCGGTGCTCGCTTCGTGCAGCCTGTTCAGACTGTTGATAGACCTCCCGGTCCGTCGCAGCCAGCTGATCGCTGGTATTCAGATCAAACCACGCGGCGCCATCGCGAATCATCTGCGCGCCAATATCTGCATCATTCAGTAAGACACGGCCCGTCAGACTGCTGTCGGAACTAATGCCTGAATAATGGACCAGCACGCCTTTATCAAAAACGAGATCCGTAAGATGCTTCTTTGCGACGTCGCCAAACGCCTGGTTCATCTCCGGAGCGTCAACCCCAAGCAGCTTCACTCGAACGGGACGGTTGAGATTGAAGATCGTAATCACGTCGCCGCTGTTGACCTCAATCACCTTCCCGTAAAGCGACGCAGCGTTTACACTCACGCCTGAAACACACGCACAAAAAAGCACAAAACACACTACATGCGCCCAAAGTGCATTTGTGCCGCTTGTACTTTTCTGTGGCATTTAGACTGCGAATTCTTTCGCCAGCTTCAACTCTGCTTTGCGCAACTCGAAACGCGCACGGCCCAGGTTGCCCTGCGAGCCCAACGCAAGAACGACGAAATAGTCGCGACTCAACAGCCGCATGACCATTATCGCGTTGTCGAGTGAGATCACGAGCTCATGCAAGCCACCAAGACCCGTGTCTGTTCCAGCTCGCTGAGCACTGCGCACGAGTGACGTAAACTCCGCGGCAGCAACATCGAGATTCGCATCCATGCCGGCCTCGCCGAGAACTTTTTCAACGGCGATGCCGTCTGTTCCCATTATGAGCGCACCGAGGCTGCCCTCGGTGCGTCCAATAATGTCCTCAAGCATTTCCTTGAACATGTGGCCCTCCAATTAAGGACGTTGACCGCTCAGAGTTCCCGGCCGCGCAGTCGACGTACCCGTCGGACTGTTCGGCAGCGGAGCACTCAACAAAGTCGGCTGAGTTGAAGGTGTAGTAGTCGGAATTTGCGGCTGCGGTTGCTGCAACTGCGTTGGCGTGGGCGTGTTGGTCGGCGGATTCCCTAACGGAACTGGTTGCGGAATCGTGATCGAACGCTGACCATTGCTAACGGTTCCCGCAGTCGGACGGCCCTGGTAATCGGGGCGATAGATGTGCGGGGTGATGAAGAACAGGATTTCGCTGTTCTGTCGTGTCGTTAACTTTCTCTTGAACAGATTGCCAACCACTGGAAGCGAAGCAAGCCCGGGAGTGCGTTGCTGAGCTTCGCCTTCCGTATCGGCAAGAACGCCGCCCATGACGGTCGTGCCGCCATCTGGAACCAGCACTTCCGACTGCATGCGCTGTGTATCGATACCCGGAACGCCGGCAACGGAAATACCCGTGTTCAATGTGTTGTTTTCGATCGTGACGCGCAACACGACTGTACCTGCGTCAGTGATCTGCGGAGTGATTGAAAGACGCAGCGGAACGGATACGAACGTTGTCGTCACTACTGCCGTACCACTTGCGGCCTGAGTTGTTTGCACCGGGATCTGCGAGCCACTCTCAATCTGTGCGGGTCGATTGTTCAAAGCGGTCACACGAGGTGTGGCAACAGTCTTCGCCTGCCCTTTTGATTCGGCCAACGTGATCAACGCACTGATCTGCGCGCTACCAAACAAGCCTGTCGTCAAACCAATGACCGTGCTTGCCGCGGCCGCAGCCATGCTGTTCGCCGGCTGAGTGGTTCCTGCCAAACCGCCGAAGATACCAAGCGGATTCGGTCCCGGAGTTACACTGTTGTTTCCACTTCCGGACCCCGAACCTGAACCGCCACCCGATCCTCCTGAGCCGGAACCACTGCCGGAACCATTCTGACTGGCAGAAGGAAGTGTGGAGACGTTAGCCAAACCACCACGACCAAAATTGATGACGCCTGCGGAAAGCTGCGCGCCGAGGTCGCGACTGAAGTTGCGCTGTGCAATAACAATGCGTGTTTCGATTTCAACCTGGGGTTCCGGCTGGTCCAGAATTGCCACCAGTTGGCGAATCGCATCGATGTTCTCTTTCACGTCGGTGATGATCAGCGTGTTGCTGCGGCCATCAACTTCGATCGAACCACGTCGCGAAAGTCTGCGCGAGATGATCGGAAGCAGACCCTGATCGCCACCGCCGCCGGTCGCATCGCCACCAGCGCCGCCACTGAAACTGAGATTGGTGGAACCGCCGGAGAACGCACCGGTTGAGCCGGCTGCCTGGGCCAGGGTTCCCGAAGCGCGCGCGTAATTAAGCCTGATAAATTCGGTAACGAGCGGCGAAGCATCCAGACGCGAGTCGTTGATCACCTTCTGAGTTTCAGCTTCTTTCGCCAGCACATCAGTCGTCGCGACGCGCAGAATGTTGCCGTTCACTTCAATGCCCAGCCGGTTAGCTTTGAGCACTGCGTCGAGAGCAACGTTCCACGGAACATCCTGAACATTAACAGTCACCGGAATCGGTCCGACTGAAGCGTCGATGACGAAGTTCACGCCATACTGTTCGGTGATGTAGTTGAGAATGTCGCGGATGTCAGCATTTACGACGTTCAGGTTGATCGGCTCACCGACAAATCCCGGCTGTCCATACTGACGACCCTGGTCCGACTGTTTGTCGGTAGCGCGCGACATACCCACAGGAGGTGTGGGCAACGGCGCCGCAGCGGAAGTCTGCTGGCCCTGACTCTGATTGTCGTAGGCGACGACGTCCGAATTTTTTGCAGCAGCCAAAACGCCTGTTGCCGAAAGGCATACAAGCGAGAGGACGAGCGTGGTCCTCGCAATGGCTGATTTGACTCGAGACTGAGAAAACATCGTTCCCTCCTTAGGGGGATTTTCCGAAGACATGCCGCCACGCACTACGCTCGATTGCCGGGGCAACTAAAGCGCGCGCCGCACTGAACACGGCTACGTTTTCGGTGTTTGTCAAAAGGGCGCCGGTGTTTCGGGAGTTGCAAACACCAGCGCGGTTCAACGGTCTGGTTTCGAAAACCAAACCAAAAAGGTTAAGGATTGGCAGTCGCGACCGACTGAGTCGCGGGTGCGGCCATCGAGTTCACCGGAGTCGGCTGTCTCAGGCCTTTGTACTCGACCGCTCGTTCGCGATGACCATCGGTAAAGACCGTCTCTCGACGAAACACGAGGCGGTTATCTTCAATTGCCACCAACTGGCCATCAAAAAACGGTTCGCCAGGATAGATGACATAGGAAAGTTTGATTGGCGTGGCTTCAACGATTGCGGCGTAGCCTCTCGGTGAGCGAGAGATGCCAATCACTTGAATCTCACTGAGCAGCAAAGCGGTGGTGGGTTTCGGCGCGGGCATACGGGCGTTCATAGCCGCGGCTTTTTGTGCCTTGTACTGTGCAATTCGTTCCTGGATCGACGGTATCGGCGATTGGCCGGCGATTCGCTTAACCTGCGGTGCCGGCGCTTCGTACTTTCGGAACGGATCGCGTCCACCGCCGACAGACTTCTTCGTCAACACAGTCTTCTGTGGTTGACTCTCTGCCGGCTTCTCCTGGGCCACGACGCCGATCGCAAAACCGCTCGCAACCACCATCGCTGCACTAAGCAGAAAACTTGTGAACCCGATTCTCGCTGTCTCTTTAACTTGCATCATCGTCTTCGCTTTCTGAGTGAGTTGCTCGCCCGCGTTATTTCGCGGTCTGTGGGGCTGGTGCACCTGCTGTGGCCGGAGCAGGTACGGCTCCGCCTGCAGGCTTGGCATTCGGTGCCGGCTGCGTCTGCAATTTCTCGGAGGAGACGTAGTAAGCAGTCAAATCAAAGCGCGCATCGACAGTTTTTGTGACCGACTGCTTGTCGAGTTGCTTCAATTCGAAATTGCTAATCGAAACGATCCGCTGATAGTGGGCCAACTGATCGAAGAACGCTCTGAGGCCAGCAAAACCGCTGACTACACTTACTTCGATCTTCTTGCCACTGTAGTTATCCTGCTGCACATCTTCCTTCGGACTGAACTTTGAGAGGATGAGACCATTCGTCTTGGCGCGATCCTGAATTCCCTGCAGGACCATCGTCAGCTCGCGCTGCTCGGGCAGGAGTGCTTTCAACTCAGCAAATTCTTCTTCGCGAGCTTTGTAGGCAGCTTTGAAGTTGTTGAGGTTCTGCTGCACGATCGCCGCTTGCGCGTTCTTTGTTCTGAGTGAAGCGATCTCTTCCTCCATCGATTTGGTTTCTTTGCGTGTACCACTCGTGGCGAAGTACCAGAAACCGGCATACAACACGCCGCCGACTACGAGGAACGCCATCAGTCGCAGGTACCATGGAAGAACTGGGAGTTTGCCGAGTTTCATCTTCTTATCCTCTGTTAGGAACTACTTCTTCATTGCAACCTGACCTGCGGGAGCCGGTGCCGGTTGTTGCGATTGCGGCTTGGAACCGAAGTTGGCTTTCACAGTGAACGCGATTACCTCCGGCAGGGCGACGGTGGTATCCTTCACCGCGACTGCCTGTCCACTCACCGCGAGTGGTTGTTTCGCGGCTTCCAGTTTCGCTGCTTCTCTCGTCGTCTCGATGTTCAGATTGCTAAACAGCCCGTTGGAGAATTCGAGACTCTGACCAAACTTGGTTACTGCATACTCATTTGGCGATAAACCTTTGATGGTGACTTCTCCGTCCTTGTTTTCAACGCTCGTCAGGTAAAGACCGGGAACGGCGTCGAATCGCGCTTTGATTTCCTGTAGCAATGCGGTTGGGCCCTGCTGTGACTCTCGCAGCTTCTTGATCGCGTCGATGCGAGCCTGAATTTCTTTCGTCTTCTTCTCCAGCTCCGTCTGCTCCTTCTGAGTCGCGAGCATCATCGCGTTAATGCGTTTCTGATTCTCGAGCTCTTTTTGTGCGGCGCTGTAGGCCGTGTTTGCGCTCACGTAGTCGTAGCCCATCGCCAGCACCATCAAACCAAAGACAGTCAGCCCGAGCAGGAGCGTCTGGATTCGCGGGCTGGAGACTTTCTCTTCAACCGCTGCGACTCCCTGGGGCCGGTCAGTGACTGACTCGAGCAGGTTTATCTTAATCATGCCTCAACTCCTCTCAGGGCGAGACCAACAGCAACTGCCATTTCCGGCACTATCTCTCGCATGTAGTCCGGATCAAACTTCCGTCCATCGACTTCAATCTGCCGGAAAGGATCGAAGACCTCGACCGGGATCTCGAAACGCCGTCCGAGGAAGTCAGGCAGGCCGGGCAACTTCGATCCGCCACCTGCCAAAAGGATCTTCTGAATCGACGCGTCGCTTTCCTGTGCGGTCGCGCGATAAAAATCGAATGTCTTCTTAACTTCGAGAGCGAGGATGTCAGAAACAGTTTCGATGATCGGCTGGATTGGTCTCGGCTCAACGCCTTCAGGGAGTGCCATGCCACGCTTTACTGCTTCCGCCTGCTCGTAGCTGATGCCGAGTTCTTTCTGCAACAAGCTCGTGTACTGGCTGCCGCCGACTGAAGCGTCTCGCGCGAAGATCGAACGCGTACCGTTAAGGATGTTGATGTTCATCGTCGCTGCGCCGATGTTCAGCAAAGCAACGATCTCGCCGGGACGCGGCGAGTAGTTAGCTTCGTAACAGTTCTGCAGCGCGAATGCATCGACGTCGATGATCACCGGTTGTTTTCCGGCGAGCTGGATCGCCTGCTTCACGTTATTGATTTTGTCGCTCTTGCACGCAGCCATCAGCACATGCAGCGACTCGGATGATTTGCCGGTCAGTTCATAGTCGAGATTCACATCACCGATATCGAAAGGAATGTGCTCTTCGGCGTGCCAGCTGAACGACTCCTGCAACTCTTCCTGGCTCATCTGCGGCAACACGATGTTCTTGACGATGACTGAGTGGCCACTGACGCCGGCAGCAACACGCGTGGTCCGTATCTGGTGTTCGCTGAAGATGTGAGAGATGACGTTGGAGACGTTGTTGAGCTCCATGATCTGACCGTCAACAATCGTGTCAGTCTGCAGGTTTTCGAAGCCGAGATTGAGAAGCGAGAGACCAGCTCCTTTGCGACCCAGTTCAACCGCTTTCACCGCACTCGAACCGATATCGAGACCGACGAGATTCTTTTTTCCGGAGGATTTTTTGAACATGGCTAGTTATTCCTCACAACAGCGATCCGCAATTTGTTTTGCTGGCGCAGGCGGGCACGAGCTTTTCGCGCGCGTGACAGGTGGCGTCTAAACATTTTTGAGGTCAGAGAATCAGTAGTTGGTTTCAAGGTAGCCGTCCGTTTACTTGTAGGATTGTTGGACATGACACCAGTGGGCAAAGGTAGGGTCCCGGCGGGTGTCAACAGAAAACTGCTGGAGAAGTCTACGGCAGGAATGAAGCTCATTCGGAAACCCAGCCAAG
>JBKPPU010000405.1:0-15520 GCA_046733695.1 Acidobacteriota bacterium | reverse complement strand
CTTGAGCTCCGCCTTGATGGTGGCCTTGTTCTGTTCGTAAAAAGCCTGCACTTCAGTGTCGGCCGGCGGTTGGACCTTCGCAATGACTTCGTCTTTGACGACTTGCGCGGGAGTAACGCCGCGCTTCTTTGCTTCGGCTTCGAGAAGCATCGAGTCGATCTGTAGATCGAGTTCGCGCTGACGTGCCTCGACGACCTGCTGCTGCAGCTTCTCGACTCGTGAACGTGTTTCGGGGCTCAGATCCTGCTTCGTGATCTTGACGCCATTTACGAGGCTGAGTACTTCCGGTAGCGGCTTATCTTCGCACCCGCAATCCTCAACCTTTTGCGCCGCCAGAGGCGCACTTATTACAAACGTAAGGAGAACAACGAATAATATTTTCTTCATCATGATTTCCATTTCATCTATCATTAGCTTGCCTCAAGGGACGTCTCGGTGTTCAATCAGCGCCAAAGGCGCGCGATATGATACCAGGGGCAAGCGCCGAGCAACGCGAGGCGCCCCTGGGAAAAAGCCTACATGACCGTTGAGCTCTGAAAGAGCGGAATAACTTGCATTGTTATTTCGCACTTTCAGTGCTCTCCTCGCTCTCTATCCTGCTAACCAGGGGCGACGCGCTTCGCGCTTGCCCCTGGCTATCATATTTCGCGCCTTTGGCGCTGCGCCGACCGAATTCCGGCTTTGAGGCAAGTCGGTAGGAGTGCACGAACGATGAACATTTCTTATCTCAATATCACGTCATCGCCACAAGGATCTTGCGTGGTCCTTTAAATGAGTTTCTTCCGTGGGCCACGAGCACGTTATCAAGGACAAGGAGGTCGCGATGTTGCCAGGGAAAGGAGACTGCTCTTTGACGCACCTGGGCGCGGATTTCGTTTAATTCCTGCTCGTCGAGCGGACCACCGTCACCAAATGACGTGTAGTGAGGAAGATCTTCCTCCTTCATCCCTAATGCCTTGATCGCCCTCCGATTCTTCGGGTCAAGAATTGACGGATGCCACTGTTCTGCCTGGTTGAACCAGACTCGTTCGCCTGTGACTGGATGCGTGATGACAGCTTCACGTATCTGACTGGTATGGAGGCCACTGCGATCGTCCCAGTTGAAATCAACGCCACCAGCAGCCAGATACTCCTCGACCCAGGCCTTATCATCTGTCTCGAAAGTATCCTGCCATGATCGGCCCATACCCTCACCGCCATGCAGATTATTAACGTATCTCACCTTCCGGCTGATGAACCTGTCGCACAACTGCGGGTCCAGGACCTTCAACACCTCGCGACAGTCCACAATCGGCGTTTCTCCACCTTGCGCCGGCGGGACCGCGCAATAGAAAAATATCTTGCTCGGCCACTTATGCGCGTAAGACAACTCGTTATGACAAGAGAGCTGATACGTCTCCGGATACTCGGTGGACGTATAAACCTTTCCGGTAATCTTCGTTCTTGGTGAATCGCCTTCGATGTAATCCAGGAGCGTAGGCTGGACGGCTCGCACGACTGCTTCAAACTCCTCGGGCGTATTGATCGCAAAATCCCGAAACAGAACTGCGCCGTGTTTAATAAGCCACGAGTCAAGCAGCTCCCGGTTGGACGATATCCACTCAATCAAGGAGACGAGGCTCCCACTCGCATGCGAATTCTCTTCGCCCTCGAGTAATAGCGGTAAAGATTTCTCGGGATATAAAAGTCTTGAGCGAAACATTTATCTTACCTCTTACACTTCAAACGACCGCCTGACGTCTAGCTGTTTTCAATTTCTGCAAACCGATGGCGGTAACTCGTTTGCCCTGCTCCATCACGAGCTGTCGATCGGCTTCGGCCAGGATGCTTGCGAGTGTGCTCAATCTCATCTCCGGCGACCTGACCACATTTGTCAAAATCGTCTCGAAGTGCCGGAAGAGACGCTGCATGGTACTCGCTTCAAATAGTCCCGTTCGATATTGCAGTCCTCCTCCAATGCCTTCTTTTGTTTCAGCCAAATGCAGAATTAGATCGAACTGCACCGCTTCTCTGCCAATTTCCACAGGCGTCAACGTGAGATTGGTAAGTCTCGTTTCGACTGCCTGCGGCATGTAATCAAGCGTGAACAAAACTTGAAAGAGCGGGTTATGCGTCAAGCTGCGTTCCGGCCGCAACTCTTCAACCAGCTTTTCGAACGGCACGTCCGGGTGTGCGTAAGCGTCGAATGAAACCTCGCGCACGCGCGCAAGCAGTTCACAGAATGTAGGATCGTCTGAAAGATTGAGACGCAGCACCAGGGTGTTGACGAAGAACCCAATCAGGTTTTCGACCCCTGCTTCCCGTCGATTAGCGATCGGCGTGCCGATAAGCATGTCAGTCTGGCGCGAGTGATAACTTAGTGTCGCGCCGAAAGCCGCGAGCAGTGTCATGAAGAGCGTCGCTCCTTCGCGGCGGCTGAGAGCCTTTATCTCCGCGCTGAGAGGTTCAGGCAACGCAACCATTAGCTGTTTTCCTTCGAACGTCTGATTCACGCGCGGCTTGTCCGTAGGCAGACTGAGCACGGTTGGGGCGTCAGCCAACTGCTTTCGCCAGTAGTCGAGTTGCTTCTCCAGGACGTCTCCTTGTAACCACTCGCGTTGCCACACGGAATAGTCGGCGTATTGAAAGGGCAATGGCTCGAGCGGCGAGGGCTGATCCATGGAGAACGCGTCGTAGAGCTTCGCCCACTCGCTAACCAGCACGTTCATGGACCAGACGTCGCCGATTATGTGGTGCATGCAGAACAGTAGGACGTGGTCTGCTTCGCCCAAACGCAGCAGGCGAACGCGCGCGAGCGGACCGCGCCCAAGGTCGAACGGAAGAGACATCCATTCTTTCGCGTAAGATGCCACCAAACCTTCCTGTTCGTGCTCCGGCAATTCGCTTATGTCGATCAGATCCAATGGTAGTTCAAGCGTGGGCGTGATGAACTGCACGGGCTCGTTGTTCAGAGTTGGAAACGAAACGCGCAGGGCTTCCTGACGGGATACCACCTCGTCGAGCGCCCGCTGAAGTGCGTTCACGTTCAGCGCTCCACGAAGACGGACAGCAGCAGGCACATTATAAAAAGTACTGCCTGATTCGAGCTGATCAAGAAACCAGAGGCGCTGCTGCGCAAAAGAGAGCGGTAATGCTTCTGTGCGCGAGACCGGTTGGATGCGCGACACAGGAGCGCTGCCGTTGCGGCGTACTGCCTCGACGGCAGCGGAGAGTTCGGCCACGGTTGGGCCATCGAAGAGCCGCCGAAGTGGAACCTCTGCATTGAGCGCCGAAGTCACACGCGAGATTACCAACGTCGCCAATAGCGAGTGCCCGCCCAGCTCAAAGAAATTGTCGTACACACCAACCTGGTCAACCCAAAGTACGTTGGCCCAGATGCCGGCCACGACTTCTTCGATGGCGGTTCGCGGCGCCACGTAAGTCGCCTGGTGTGAGCTCGGCGCCGGTAACGACTTTCGATCCAGTTTGCCGTTCACGGTGCGCGGCAAAGTGCCGAGCTCGATGATCGCCGATGGCATCATGAACTCAGGAAGTGACTTCGCAAGGTGCTGCCTGAGCACTCCGGGCTCAACCTCACCAGCGAGCACGACATACGCGCACAGGTACTTATTGCCCACTGCATCTTCGCGGTCGATGACGGCGACATCGGTCACGCTCTCGTGCGCGCGCAGCACATTCTCTACCTCTGTCAGTTCGATCCGGACGCCGCGGATCTTGACCTGTTGATCTTTTCGGCCCACAAACTCGAAGTCCCCATCTGCCAGCAGACGCCCGTAATCGCCGGTGCGGTAAACGATGTCGCGTGGATCGTTTCCGAAAGGGTTCGGAACAAATACTTCGGCTGTTTTTTCGGGCTCGTTGTAATAGCCGTGCGCTCGATACGGAGTGCGGATGATAATTTCACCGACCTCACCGGCCTTACAGGCGCGACCTTCCTCATCAATGATCACAGCGGCGGCGCCCGGAATGGGCTTCCCGATGGGGACTGATCGTCGCTCCTTGTCAGACACGTCTACGAAGTGGAAGAGTTTAATGAGGGTCGTCTCGGTTGGGCCATAAAGGTTGACCAGCCGGATGCGGTCCCCGAAAGTTTCCACCCATCTACCAACATCGGCAGGCAACAACGGCTCGCCCGCCATTACCACATATTGCAGTTCGGGAAAGTTGTTGGCTGTGAGACCTGCATTGATGAGTGATCGGAACACCGACGGCACGCAGTGAAGCACGTTGAGGCGACTCGCGCCGATCCAATCGACGAGAGCTCCGGCGTCGAGTGTTATTTCCCTGCTCTCGGGAATGCAGACGGTACCTCCCGCGCAGAGCGGCGTGAAAACGTCTTTAAGGAAACCGTCGAAGGAAGGCGAAGTGAGCTGACTGACGCGCGTGCCCTCGCCCACGCGGAGCGCACCGGCCTCCCATACGACGAAGTGTGCGATGCCCTTTAGCCGGCCGGCAATTCCCTTCGGCTTCCCCGTCGAGCCGGAGGTGAAAAAGATCGAGCACATGGAATCGGGATCTGATTTGAGTCCGGGATTAGTAGTTGGACTGTGCTGCGCGTCGCTGTCTACGCAGATGATATTCGCGCCGTCTTCAATTCGGGACGCGATCTGGTCCACCTTTTCGCGGTGCTCAGACTCGACGATGAACCAGCGCGGTTTGATCTGCTCGGCCATCGCTCTGAGCCTGTTGACTGGCATTAGCGGATCGAATGGAGCGAAGGCACAGCGTGCTTTGAGTATGGCTAGGATCGCCGTCACGATTCGCGCCGGATTTCCAGCCATAATCGCGACGATGGAACTGGCGCTTACACCCGAGGAGATCAGGAAGTTTGCCAGCCGGTTCGACTCTTCCTCGAGCTCGCCGTAGGTAATGCGGCGAGTGCCCTGATCTAAGGCGACATGCGAGGGGTACCGCGCGGCAACCCTGCTGAATATGTCTTGAATGCTTTCCTGTTCCATCGTTCCTTAAAAGTGTGACTTGGATACAGTCAGTACCACCTCGCGGTAGCGGGTGGGTGCGCAGCCTTAATGCGCTTTGACTTCGTACCCACCCGCTACCGCGAGGTGGTTCTGACTGTATCCAAGCATGGGCCTCTAATTCAGGTGCACTGCACGGCTGCCGCGGCGCGCAAACCTGTTGCCTCGTCGCGGTGCATCTCTTTCGCCTCCGCGTAGTCGTCGAACCAATGTGCCTCGGGGTTGGATTTGAAAACCAGAAACCCTCCGTTGTCGCCGGCGATCGAGGGCGTGCGGTGATAGGTCATGTAGACGAGCCCGTCAGTCTTGCCAACAACCTCAATCTTCCCCGTTGCATGTGACATGACGAAGCGAGCCCGGCGTGCAAGACCCGAGCACTTCGCCTGCGCCGCTTTGAAAATGTCGAATGCCTTCTCCACGGGAACCGAGTAAGGCCTGTTCCCAAGCGTCGGACGACATTGAAAAACGTAGTACGGCGGCACACCTATATAGGAGAGTCGTTCGAAGAGCGTCGCGAGCGTGTCTGCACTGTCATTCACTTTAGCAATAAGCGGCGTCTGATTGACAATGACGGCACCCGCGCGCAGCAAAGCGGTCAGTCCTTCGACTGCGGATTCAGTCAGCTCGCGCGGGTGGTTGAAGTGGGCCATCACGTAGAGCTTGCGTTCCGGGTGACGATACTTCTCAAACATTTCCAGTAGCTTCGGATCGTCGAGGATGCGCGCCGGATTGAACGCGGGCATCTTTGTTCCAATACGAATGATCTTGACGTGCGGCACTTCCCACAGCCGCCCGATCATTTCCGCGAGTCGCTCAGTGGACATGATGAGCGGGTCGCCGCCGGTCAGCAGAACATTTGAGATTTCCGGGTGCTCGCGGATGTAGTCGAGACCCTGGCTAATATCTCGTACCACCTCGTCGTTGTCTTCCATGAAGAGACGTTTGCGGAAACAGAACCGGCAATAGCCGCCACACGCGTCGTTGGCGAGCAGCAACGCAGTGTCGCTGTACTTGTGTTCCAGACCAGGGACGACCGTGTACGACACCTCGTCGGAGGCATCAAGCCGTCCCCAGTTTTCCAGTTCGCCGCCGAGCGGAATAATGATGCGACGGATGGGATCGTCCGGATCCTCCCAATCGATCAATTGCTGGTAATAGCTGTTGCTACGAAAAACAAATTTTGCGGCGACGGGTTCAAGTTCAACCTGCTCTTCCGGGGTTAGTTCGGTGAGTCGCGTGATGCTAGTGATGTAGCCCGGTTTTTTCATTTTTACTGCTCCCCGTGTACCGAGGTTCACTCCAACGTTGCGTTGAAGGCACTGAGCCATTGTTCCGATTCTTCCGCTGCTGTTGTAGCGAGAGTGCCGGGACCTGCTGCTTCGTGGAGGATCTGTTGTAGGCTTTCGGCCATTCCCGCAATGGTCGAAGCGTCAAAGAGGTCTGTGCTATAGACGAACGTTGCCGCTAAGCCACGTTCCAGCTCGGCAACTACGAGGTTGAGGTCATACTTGGCCGCTATCATCTCAGTTTGAAGTGACTCCATCCGCAAGCCTTCGGGATTCATGCTGCTGCGTGGCGTGTTCTGAACGACCAGGCACGCCTGGAAAAGGAGGGAGTTGCGCCCCGGCTGTAACTCGCTGACCAGCTGCTCGAAGGGAAGGTCCTGATTTGCGTAGGCGGCAAGCGCCGTTTGCCGCACGCGCCGGAGCAGACTGCCGAAGCTCTTGTCGCCGTTCAGGTCTACCCGCAATACGAGCGTGTTGACAAAGAAGCCAATGAGCCGCTCCAGTTCTAATCGCTGTCGGCCGGCAATCACGGTCCCAATGATGATGTCGTCCTGTCCGCTGTAGCGCGAGAGTAATAAGGAAAAGGCGGCCAGCATCAGCATGAAGACTGTTGCTTCTTCACGCCGGCCTAACTCCTTAAGTCTCCCCGTAACCTCACGCGAGATTGTGAAATGGTGCACTGCGCCTGAGGTGGTGCGGATTCGACTCTCCGGACGATCGGTGGGTAATTCCAAGCGCGCCGGTGCGCCGGCCAGGTGCCCCTTCCAGTAGTTGAGTTGCGCATCGAGCACTTCGCCCCGCAGCCAGTCGCGCTGCCAGACGGCATAGTCGGCGTACTGCACAGGCAATTCTTCCAACGGCGAGGGCCGGCCCAGAGAGAACGCTTCATACAATTTGCCGAGCTCGCTCATCAGTACGTCCATTGACCAACCGTCCGAGATAGCGTGGTGCATCGTGAAGAGCACGACGTGCTCCTCGTCTTCAAGCCGCAGCAGCTTCGCGCGCCAAAGCGGCCCCTCGGCCAAATCAAAATGAGTCTCGACTTCGTGCCGCCGCTGCCGCACCAACTCTTCCGCTTGCGCCACTTTCGAAGGGCCGCGGAGATCGATGACGTCGAGCGTCACGTTTTGCGGCGGCGAGATGACCTGGACGGGCTGACCATCGAGGTCTTGAAAGGTCGTGCGGAGAACTTCGTGCCGGCGTGCGACTTCACTTAAGGACCGTTCGAGTGTCGCGACGTTCAGTGATCCACTCAATCGCACGCTCAGAGGCATGTTGTAAGCAACGTTGTTTGGCTCAAGCTGTTGGACAAACCACAACCGTTGTTGCGCAAAAGACAATGGTGGATGAGTGATGGACGGATCGCGACGATGTATTGGCGGCGCGTACGCAGTTCGCTCGCTCTTTTCTCTCAGCCGCCTGGTAAGCAACTCGAGCTTGGCAGCCGACAGTTTCGGGATGTGCGCAGACAGACTGCTCATTGGCCCACGTTTACGCCGGTTGTTTTTTTAAATCTGTATCACCTGTGGCTGCGATCTTGTCCTTCACTGCCTTGAAGAAGTCAGTCCACAGTTCCCACATCTCTTCGGCGCAACGGACTACTTCCTTCTGGTCTTCCGCAGTGAGCACTGGCCGAACGGAGTTTTCCGAGCTTTCGATGTGACCCGGTTCCTGATCGACGTGGACGTTGACCCACGGAAGGTTCTGCTTGCCGGTGCAGCGCCGCATTAACCCGCCGATAGTGGCTACCATCGGTAGATCCATGGTCTCAGTGCCGTAGAGGAAACCGAGTCCGGACAGTCGATCACTCGAAGCTTTCTCATAACCCGCGACCAAGCGTTGCGTCGCCGGCAGCGGCGGCGCTTCGGCAACGTCGCTCACCGCAAAACCGCCGTCGGTGATCGTCTCGATATAAATCTTCTCGTGTGAGCCCTGCGGATCGCCCTTGCCGAGCTCCTCCCACAGAATGCGCGAGATAAAAGTTTGGGTGCGAATCTCCGGTGTGACGGAGATCAGCCGCGAGAGAAAAGTCGGGAAGTAATGCAGGGGATGAAACCATTGCCCCAGTACAAGGACCATCTGTTCCTTAGTGAGAGTATCGTTATGTTTGAGTTCATTGAGACAACTTGCGAGCTCATTCTTCTTCTCGTTGGCGCGTAGCGTTTGAGATGTGTCGAGGCTCGTGGCAACGGCAGTCGTGGTCATGTTCTGCTCCTTTCACGTAGACGATCGGGGTCTTCAGTTAGGGTAATGCCCTTCTTTCTTCTCTGTAGGGCGCGCTTTTAGTGGCGTATTTGTTCTTGATCAAGGATTCCGCAGGACTCTTCGGCAAAGCCTTCAAGCCCAGGCATCGGGGAAAAATGATTCCACGATAGTGCCGGCGTTTTGGTCGTGTGCGAGGTCACAAACCAGGCTGCTTACCGCAAGGTCCAGAATGCCGAGGCCGAAGGGACTGAACACCGCGATGCCATCGGCGTCCCTTCTCGGTGTTGCTGCACCGGTGAGGATGTCGCCAAGCGTGCATCTGAGGAACGTGCGATCGCCGGCTAATTGCTCAGCAAGGTGCACCGAAGTTTGCGCACGACAAACGTGATCGACGTCGTCGATGATGTTGTCACAGTCGAGAATGATCTCCGGCGTTAGATCGCGAAGCGATACGTGCAGGATCGTGCTGCCGGGCCGGCACTCCGAGAGATTAGTAATGTGAGGCTTGCTCACATTGGTCGCGATCGAGATCAGCGAACAACTCCGCAACAAAGCTTCAAGTGAAGAGGCACTTTCCACCGCCAAATGAGGAAACTCTGAAGAGCACTTATGCGTGAATTGGGCCGCACGCGTTTCATCAAGATCAAACACGAGGCTATTTGTAAGCAGCGGTTCCGCCGCCAACAGAAAACGCAGCACTTCAAAATTGATAGGCCCGGCGCCAATCAAACCCAGCCGAGTTTCCCCTCCAATGTTATGAACCTGCTGCGCCGCCAAAGCGGCACTGGCGCCGGTTCGCTTCGCGCTGATGATCGAACCCTCGATGATCGCCTCAGGTCTGCCGGTCTGCATCGAGTTTAAGACGATTACTGCTGACGCCCGGTTCAAGCGCCGCTCAATATTGCCTGGAAAGGAAGAGATCCATTTAATGCCCGCGACGTTGAATGAATCGCCAAGGTAGGCAGGCAGCGCAATCACTCTGTTTTTCTCATCAGCCGGAAAGCGCAGGAAAGTGGAAAAAGGCAACGCCGTCTGGTGTCGCGCGTGCGCTTCATACGCTAGCCGGACCACACGCAGGATCTCTGCCTCCTGACCTTCAAGCAAGGAACTTACTTCCCGGCCGCTCAACAAAAGAATCCGATTATCATGAACCGGCTCAGATCGATCGTCGAGGTCAGTTGCGAGAACATGAGGCGCTATCATCGGTCAATCCTCCTTGCTCAACTGGTCGCTGCCAGGCACACAGATGTTTCCTTCGGCTCCTGCCAAAGCTCTTCGATATCGCTGAAGTGTTGCACGACCCACTCGTCTGAATAGATCGTGTCGAGATATCGTTCGCCACGATCCGCAAAGATGACTGCGCAGGTCGCATCGCGTGGGATCTCGTCCTTCACTCGCTCGACTGCCATCAACACCGCGCCCGATGAGCCACCGACAAGAATCGCTTCCTGCCGGACCAGGCGACGGCAGCCAAGCACGCATTCCAGATCTGTAACGTGAATACACCGCTCCGCCAGATCAGGGTTATAAAGCGCCGGACGCACTGCCGATCCGTGACCCGGCAGCAGACGCTTCCTGTTTACTCCTCCGAAGATGACGCTGCCAACGGCATCAACCGCGAAAATTCGTGTCCGTAGATTGTGACGCCTGACGTACTCGGCGCATCCTCTGATCGTTCCGCAGGTACTTGTCGCGCAGAAAAAGAAATCAACCTCTCCATTCAGCTCGGTGACAATCTCGTGCATTGTCTGGTGGTGGGCAATCGGGTTGTAGCGGTGTGAATACTGGTTGGGCCAAAAGGTGTTTTCCATTGAATTAAGCAGACTCTTGACGCGATTCAGGCGCGCTTGCAGATACTCGCCCGTCGACTCGTCGGGTTCGAGTACTATGTCAACCTCGGCGCCGTATGCCTTGAGCAAGGTCGTGTTTTGCGTAGTGGTCTTGGGGTCGACAACGCAGATAAAACGCAACCCGTAATACGCGCAAGCCTGGGCCAATCCGACACCCATGTTGCCCGAACTCGACTCAATCACTACGGTATTTGGCTCGATTCTGCCTGAGTCGATACCGTGCTGAATGATGCTGAAGGCCGGCCGATCTTTAGTGCTCCCGCCTGGGTTCAGCCCTTCCAACTTAGCGAAGAGTTTGAAGTGCAGATCAGGTATGACGCGCGACAATCGCACCAAGGGTGTATTGCCAATTGCTTTCAACACACTGTCGTTCATAATTTTTTACTTTTGATTTCTCTGTTGCACAGAGAAGAAATGAGTTAGAGAGAGGAGCTTTCGTTACGATTCCGACTTGGACATAGTCAGTACCACCTGCGGTAGCGGGTGGGTACGTCGTAGACCCGCTGGACCAAAAAGCTGCGCATGCACCACCCGCTACCGCAGGTGGTACTCATTGTGTCAAGCATAGCGTCTGACTTTTGAGCAAACCTATTGCAACCCTTGCCCGGCGACTAAGGCCTGCGCCTCTTCTTCTGACAAGGCCTCCAGCTCGGCAAGGATGTCTTTGGTTTCACTAACATCCAACATTTGAGATTGGCTCTGCATCACTGCAAGTGCCAGACCCGCGACGTTCTGTGTATCAAACAGACTCCGAAGTGGCAGGTCGACGGCAAACTTATCGCGCACTCGCACGATGACCTGTGCGGCCAGCAGTGAGTGACCGCCCAACTCAAAGAAATTGTCATGGATGCCAACCTGCTCCACGCCTAACAACTCAGACCAGATGCCGGCGATCGCTTCTTCAACCGGCATGCGTGGAGCGACATACGCCTCGGCTACTCCCTCGCGCGTCATTTCCGGCATGGGTAGTGCTTTTTTATTTACCTTGCCGTTCGGTAACTGTGGCAGTTTTTCCAGGAGGACGAAACTGGAGGGCAGAAAGTACTCCGGTAACTTACTCCGCAGGTAGTCGCGCAGTGCCACCTGGTCAATTTCAGATTTACCTACAATGTAAACAACGAGGCGACGATCCCCCACTGCGAATTCGCGCACCACCGCGACGGCTTCGCGGACCTCTGGATGACGGCGAAGTGTCGCTTCGAGCTCGCCAAGCTCGATGCGCACGCCGCGCAGTTTGACCTGATCGTCCATTCGTCCAAGAAACTCCAATTGACCGTCATGCAGGTAACGCACGAGATCGCCGGTGCGATAGAGACGAGCCCCTGCCTCGCCGCTGAACGGATCGGGAACGTAAGCAGTCGCCGTCATTTCCGGCCGATTCAGGTAGCCCCGCGACACACCGTCGCCGCCGATAAACAACTCACCAGCAATACCGAAAGGCGCCAGTTTCAAGCCGGCATCAACTACGTACAACTTGGTGTTGGGAATTGCGCGACCTATCGGCATGTGTCGCCAACTGCGATACAAAGGTGAACAGACTGATTCGCTCGAAGCAATCGAGGTCTCGGTGGGACCGTAAACGTTGTGCAATTCCACTCCTTCTCCGAGGCGCTCAAAGTAAGTGGTCAGCAATTGACCGCTCAACGCCTCACCACCGCAGATCACGTAGCGCAACGACGGCAGTTGCTCCAGCCCGGGTGTTTCGAGCCACACGGCCAGCGTCGAAGGAACGAAGAAAGCGCAGGTTACAGCGTCCGTTCTCATTCTTTCCGTGAGATATGGTCCATCCTGTGCCCCGCCTTGACGCGCGACCACCACCGCCGCACCGGCACTCAAGGGCCAGAAAACTTCCCAAACAGAAGCATCGAAGTTGAGTGAAGTCTTAAACAGAAAACGGTCACGGGCACTCATACTGTAGGTCCGCTGCCTCCACGCCAATTGGTTGACTATGCCGCGGTGTGTCATTAGCACTCCTTTCGGCACCCCTGTCGACCCGGAGGTGTAAAGCACGCAGATCAAACTTTCGGCGTAAGCAATATTCTTTGGGTTGCGCGAGGAAGCAGAATTCAGCGCTGCCTGGGTCGACTCATCATCAATCGAAATAATGAGAGCACTGAGTGACGGCAAGCGATCGTGCAGATTGCGCTCAGTCAGGAGCAGGCTGATCCCTGCGTCTTCGAGCATGAGTTGCAAACGTTCGCGCGGATACGCCGGATCGAGCGGTACGTATGCTCCTCCCGCTTTGAGTATGGCCAACAGCGTTGCAATCAGATTGTTTGAGCGTTCCACGAAAACGCCGACGAGCGATTCAGGTCCAACGCCGTGCTCGCGCAGGTGATGAGCGAGTCGATTCGCGCGACTGTTCAGTTCCTGATAGCTGAGTTTTTCATCGTCAGAAATTAATGCGATCGCATGTGGTGTGCGTTCCGCCTGCGCCTCGATCAATTCGTGCAGACAAAGCCGGGGATAATCCGCGCTCGTACCGTTCAGCTTCAGGAGCTTGTGGCACTCGCTTTCAGTAAGCAAATAATCGTTTCCGCTGCCGGCAAAGGGATCCCTGGCCATCTCGTGCAGAGTGAGAGAAAAATATTTTCCGATTGTTTCGACTTGTTCCTGGCTGAAACGCGCCTCATCGTACTCGATAAAGAGGACCAGATCTGACGTGACGGGATTAAGGTCGAACCCGACGCTGAGAGGAAAGTTTGTGCGCGAGAAGCTGTTGACGTTCTTGATCTCGACCGCAGAGCTATCACTCAGGTCCTGTAGGACATGAAAATGGTTGAAGTTGAAAAGGGCGTCATAGAGTGGCTGAGCTCCGTGTGCTCTCTGTAGTTCTGCCAACGGATAGCGCCGGTAATGTGAAAAATCCTGCTCCGCCTCCGCTGCTGCCTGCGCCAGCTCAACCCACAGCTGGTCGTGCACACTTAGTGAAAACGGAACTGTGTTGACGAAAATACCGACTACACGATCGCCGTCCGCCTCTTCGGGGCGACCATTGGAAGCAAGGCCCGTCGTTACTTCTGCCTGACCACTCAACAGGCCCAGTATCTTCATGTGCGCTGCCAAAAACACACTCTTCAAAGGCACACGCGCGAGCTTGGCTAACGATCTCAGTGCTTCGACCAGTTTGCTATCGAAAGACAACTGGATCATTTCCTTCTTTGCTTCCGGCGGCGCCACACCTTCCCTGAGTGGAAGGTTTGTGATGGGAAGGTTCTTGAGTTTCTCGGACCAATAGTTCCGAACCTCTTCAGACGCCAGCGCCTGGCGCTCGAGCGCGATGAAATCGCGAAAGTCGAGCGAGAGTGGCGCCTGTTCGGTTTGAATCAGACCGTCGCGTAGAGACACGTAATTCGAGAAGATTTCGCTCATCAATACGTTCAAGCTCCATCCATCCAGGATGGCATGATGAAACCTGAGGTTGAACTGAAAATCGTCGTCGCCGTAACGAAAGACTGAGTAACGGATCAAGGCTGGCTGCGTCCAATCGAAAGATTGTTGCTTCTCTTCTTCAATCCACTTAGCCAGGAACTGTTTCCGCTCCTCCGGCGAGAGGTGTTGCTGATCGATGAACGAGAACTGCGGCTCCGCTGTGCGATGGACCAGTTGTAGAGGCTCGCTGTAGTGTTGCAGATGGAATGACGTGCGCAGAATAGGATGCCGTGCCGTGACTTGCTGCAACGCGGCTTCCAGCGCGGTGCGATCCAACCGAGTCCGCACCTGGAAACTAATAACGACCTGGTAAATCGAGTCTTGTGGATTTAACTCACTATGAAACAGCATCCCTCTTTGCATTAGCGAGAGTGGATATGCATCTTCAATTTCCTCAGATACGTTCGCTCGATCCTGTGGCGTAATGAGCGCGAAGGGATCAGTTTTGAAAGACTGCGCGACTATGCCATCGATGCTCGTTGCTGCCGGCGCTAATTCGGCGATGGTCTGATGTTCAAAAATCTGCTGCACTGAAAAGTCGTAACCTGCTTTCTGCGCTTGAGCCCGCACCTGAATACTGCGGATCGAATCGCCTCCGAGATCGAAGTAGTTGTCGTGAACACCTACCCGATCCACGCCCAGGACGCGCTTCCATACTTCGGCCAGTGCAATCTCAACAGGAGTGCGAGGCGCGACAAAATCCTGTGACGCGAGGTCTCCTATTTCAGCCGGTGACGGCAGCGCGCTCTTATCAACTTTTCCGTTAACGGTGAGAGGGAAAGCATCGAGAAACACTATCTGCGAGGGAATCATGAAACTCGGCAGATGTTCTCGGAGATACGCGCGTATATCGTCTGCCGTACACGGCTGCTCTTTATCAATCACGATGTAGGCGACTAATTGTTTTTCGATTCCCTCTTGCCGCGGCACAACTAAACACTGACGCACGTTGTGATGCCTGGTGAGAACAGCTTCGATCTCGCCCGGCTCGATGCGGAAACCACGCACCTTCACCTGCTGGTCCACTCGGCCAAGGAACTCCAGTCGCCCGTCGTCCAGATAGCGCACCAGATCCCCGGTGCGATACAGCCGCTCGCCGCCACGCGCGCTATACGGATGCGGGATAAATTTCTCCGCCGTTAAATCCGCACGTTGTTGGTAGCCCCGCGCCAGTCCGTCGCCTCCCAGATACAGTTCCCCGGCTACTCCCACCGCCACCTGCTGCAGTTGCTGATTCAGCACATACGCCTGTGTGTTTGCGATCGGCTTCCCAATCGATACCGACGCTCCCACCTCCTCGTCGCGCTCTATTCGTTGGCAACAGCTAAAGGTTGTGTTCTCGGTTGGTCCATAACCATTGATCAGACAACCGCCATCAAGCCAATGCAACGCTGTCTTCACATGTGCAGCCGACAGCACATCGCCTCCCGCCAACAGTTGCTTCAACCCACGCAACTCTTCGGGCCGCTCATCCACCAGCAGGTGAAACAAGCCCGCCGTCAACCACAACGTGCTCACGTTGTAGCGCCGCAGAGCAGCTCCTACTTCTTCCAGGGTCGGTGCACCCGGCTCCAGCACCACCAGCCGCCCGCCGTTCAGCAAACTCCCCCACACCTCGAACGTCGACGCGTCGAACGTCTGCGGCGCTAGCTGCACAAACACCTCTTCCGGCCCGAACTCCGCATAGTTCGTTTCCTTCACCAGTCGCACTACAGCCCGCTGGACAACTGCCACTCCCTTCGGCTCACCCGTCGACCCCGACGTGTACATC